>NZ_JBIDBC010000004.1:44092-414316 GCF_043202835.1 Streptomyces sp. NPDC048142 | reverse complement strand
AGAAGGTCCGCGTCGCCCGCCCGGGCTCCGGCCGCCCGCGCACCAGGCCCCGCCGGGTCCGTGCCGACAAGGCGTACGCCTCCCGCAAGAACCGCGCCTACCTGCGCAGGCGCGGTATCCGCTGCACCATCCCGGACAAGGCCGATCAGGCCCGCAACCGCAAGAAGCTCGGCTCGCGCGGCGGCCGGCCACCCACGTTCGACGCCGAGGACTACAAGGCCCGGCACGCGGTCGAGTGCGGCATTAATCGCCTCAAACGCCACCGCGCCGTGGCCACGCGCTACGACAAGCTCGCGGTCCGCTACGAGGCGACTGTCCTCGTAGCGGCCATCAACGAGTGGCTGTGACCAGCACATTCGATACACGCCCTAGAGGGGCTGATCACGGAGCAGGAACCGCTGGAGCTTGCCGGTCGCCGTACGGGGAAGCGAGGAGGGGAAGACGAAGACGCGCGGGCACTTGTGCGGGGCCAGGTTGGCCTTCATGTGGGCGCGCAGTGAGTCCGCGGTCTGCTCCGAGCCCTCCCGCAGCACCACGTGCGCCACCACGATCTCGCCGCGCAGTTCGTCCGCACGGCCCACCACGGCGGCCTCCGCGACCTCCGGGTGGCGCAGCAGGGCGTCCTCCACCTCGGGGCCCGCGATGTTGTAGCCGGAGGAGATGATCATGTCGTCGGCGCGGGCCACGTAGCGGAAGTAGCCGTCCGGTTCACGGACGAAGGTGTCGCCGGTCATGTTCCAGCCGTGCCGGACGTACTCCGTCTGCCGCGGGTCGGCGAGATAGCGGCAGCCGACCGGGCCGCGCACGGCGAGCAGTCCCGCCTCGCCGTCGGGCAGCTCGTCCCCGCGCGCGTCCACCACCCGGGCCTGCCAGCCCGGCACGGGCACCCCCGTCGTGCCCGGCCGGATCGCGTCGTCGGCGGCCGAGATGAAGATGTGCAGCAGTTCGGTGGCCCCGATGCCGTTGATGATGCGCAGCCCCGTCGCCTCGTACCAGGCCCGCCAGGTCGCCGCCGGCAGGTTCTCCCCGGCCGACACACAGCGCCGCAGCGCCGACAGGTCGTGGCCGTCCAGCTGCCCGAGCATCGTGCGGTAGGCCGTCGGCGCGGTGAACAGCACCGAGACCCGGTGCCGGGCCAGCGCGGGCAGCAGCTGCTGCGGGCCCGCCTGCTCCAGCAGCAGCGTCGAGGCCCCGGCCCGCAGCGGGAAGACCAGCAGCCCGCCCAGGCCGAACGTGAAGCCCAGCGGCGGGCTGCCCGCGAACACGTCGTCGGCCGAGGGGCGCAGCACCTGCCGGGAGAACGTGTCGGCGATGGCCAGGAGATCCCGGTGGAGGTGCATACAGCCCTTGGGGCGCCCGGTGGTCCCCGAGGTGAACGCGATGAGCGCGACCTCGTCGGCGGCGGTGTCCACCGCCCGGTACGGGCCCCTCCCGTGCTCGGCCAGCCGGGTTAGGTCCCCGGGCCCGTCCCCGCCGAACAGGGTGATCCGCAGGCCGGCCACGTCCGCCTTCGCCAGATCCGCCACCGACCGGGCGTCGCACAGGGCATGGCTGATCCGCGCCAGCGAGCAGATGGTGGACAGCTCGTTCGCGCGCGCCTGCGCCAGTACGGTGACGGCGACCGCGCCCGCCTTCATGACGGCGAGCCAGCAGGCGGCCAGCCAGGGCGTGGTCGGTCCGCGCAGCAGCACCCGGTTGCCCGGCACGACGCCCAGGTCCTCCGTCAGCACATGGGCGATGCGGTCCACCGTCTCCCGCAGCTCGCCGTAGCTCCAGACGCTTCCGTCGCCGGAGCGCAGCGCGGGACGGTCGGCGCCCCGCTCCTCGACGGTGCGGTCCAGCAGTTCGTGCCCGCAGTTCAGCCGGTCGGGGTAACGCGGCGCGGGGTCCTCCAGGAGGAGCTCCGGCCACTGTTCCGGCGGCGGGAGATGGTCGCGCGTGAAGGTGTCGGCGTGGGCGCCCGCGGCGCGGCCGGACCTCTCGGGATGCGCGCCGGGGGCGCGTACGGACGCGTCGGCGGCGGCTGTGGGCGTGTTCGGCGAGGAATTCGGCTCCATGAAGGATCGCCCCCTTGTCGCCTCTGGAGCGTATCGTTTGGGTGACGGTAGTCAACGGTCCGCGATAAGACATGACGTGCGACGCAACGCCACGCCACGCCACGCGACAGAACACGCGACCACACGCGACAAGAGAGGCGCCGCCATGACGGCATTCTCCCTCGAACCGGAACAAACCGCCTGGTGCGAGGAGCTGCGTACCCTCGCCGCACAGGAGCTGCGCCCGCTGGCGGAGAAGGGGGAGCCCGGACGCGTCAACCGCCCGCTGCTGGCCGCCCTCGGCGAGCTGGGCCTGCTGGAGCGGATGTTCGGCTCCGGAGCCCTTGACCTGTGCCTGCTGCGCGAGTCCCTGGCCCGGGGCTGCACCGAGGCCGAGACCGCGCTCGCCCTCCAGGGCCTCGGCACCACCCCGGTCGTCCAGGCGGGCACCCCCGCCCACCGCGAACGCTGGCTCCCCGAGGTCCGGGCCGGTCGGGCGGTCGCGGCGTTCGCGCTGAGCGAGTTGGGTGCGGGCTCCGACGCGGCGGCCCTGAGCCTGGCCGCCGAGCACACCCCGGCCGGCTGGGCGCTCACCGGCGAGAAGTGCTGGATCTCCAACGCCCCCGAGGCCGACTTCGCCGTGGTCTTCGCCCGGACGACCCCCGGCTCGGGTTCCCGGGGCATCACGGCGTTCCTGGTCCCCTCCGACCGCCCCGGACTCACCGGCACCGCCCTCGACATGCTCTCCCCGCATCCCATCGGCACCCTGGAGTTCGACGGCGTACAGGTCACCGCCGACGATGTGCTCGGCGAGCCCGACCGGGGCTTCCGGGTCGCGATGAACACCCTCAACCTCTTCCGGCCCAGCGTCGGGGCCTTCGCCGTCGGGATGGCCCGCGCCGCCCTCGACGCGACCCTGGAGCACACGGCCCGGCGCACCGCGTTCGGCGGCCCGCTGAGCGACCTCCAGGCCGTCTCGCACCAGGTCGCCGAGATGGCCACCCGCACCGAGGCCGCCCGCCTCCTGGTGTACGCGGCGGCAGCGGCGTACGACGCGGGGGAGAGCGGTGTGCCGCGCCGCGCGGCGATGGCCAAGCTGTACGCCACCGAGACCGCGCAGTACGTCGTCGACGCCGCCGTCCAGCTGCACGGCGCCCGAGCCCTGCGCCGGGGCCATCTGCTCGAACACCTCTACCGCGAGGTCCGCGCACCGCGGATCTACGAGGGCGCGAGCGAGGTGCAGCGCACCATCATCGCCAAGGAGCTGTACGCGAACGCCGCCCAGCGATCCGAGTCCGCCGCCCAGCCGTCCGCCGCCCAGGAGCCCGCCGGCCGGCAGTCCCTCGCCCAGCAGCCCGCCGGCCGGCAGCCCGTGGAGCCTGTGGGCCTCACCCAGGAGCCGTCCGCATGAGTCCGTCCCACCGGATCAACCCGGCCGAACTCTCCCCGCCCACCGGCTTCAGCCACGCGGTCGTCGCCACCGGCGGCCACCTGGTCTTCCTCGCCGGGCAGACCGCGCTCGACCCGGCCGGCAAGGTCGTCGGAGCCACCCTGCCCGACCAGTTCGCCGTCGCGCTGGGCAATCTGCTCACCGCACTCCACGCGGCCGGCGGCGCCCCCGCCGACCTGGCCCGGGTCACCGTCTACGCCACGGACATCGCCGACTACCGGTCCCACGCCGCCGAGCTGGGCCGCATCTGGCGCAGGCTGGCGGGGCGCGACTACCCGGCGATGGCCGTCATCGGGGTGGCCCGCCTCTGGGACGAGCAGGCGATGGTCGAGATCGACGGAGTCGCGGTCCTGCCGTGAGCTGCCGTGCTCCTGGTGCTCCTGGTGCTCCTGGTGCTCCTGGTGGCCCCCGGGCCCTCCCCGCCGTCCACCGCCCGCCCGAGTAGCGGCGGCGGGGCGGCGGGGCGAGGCTGAAGGGGTCCGGATGCCGAGCCGCCCAGGAGGGTCAGCGGTGCCCAGCCAGCCGCCCCCGCGCCCCGCCGCCCGCTCCTACGACGGCGAGGGGATCGTCGTCGGCTTCGACGCGCACCGCTGCCTGCACGCCGCCGAGTGCGTACGCGGGCTCCCCACCGTCTTCGAGGTGGGCCGCCGCCCGTGGGTCATCCCCGACAACGCCCCTGCCGACGAGGTCGCCGACGTCATCCGCCGCTGCCCGAGCGGAGCCCTCCAGTACCACCGCACGGACGGTATGCCCGACGAGGTCCCCGACGTCCCCACCCACGTGTCGCTGCACGCCGACGGGGTGCTCCACGTGCGCGGGGACCTGGAAGTCGCCACGCCCCACGGGCCCCGGCGGGAGACCAGGGTGATGCTCTGCGGCTGCGGCGCCACCGGCAACACGCCGTACTGCGACCACAGCGGCCCCTGCGCCGGCCACGCCTGAGAAGGCCGCGCACTCCGGGCCCGAACGCAGCGGGGCCGGAGTGCGCGGCGCGCCGGTCGGGTGAATCCTCTTGGGGGATATATCTGTATTTAGTGCCCTCTATTCCGGATGCTCCGTCGCCCGAACCGGACACCCCGCTGTGATCGCGCTCATCGTCGCCCACTTCGCGCTGGCGGCCTGTGCGGGTCCGCTGGTGCACCGGCTCGGCCGACGGGCCTTCGTCGTGCTCGCACTGCCCCCGGCGGCCGCGACCGTCTGGGCCTTCACCCGCTGGAACACCGCCGCCTCCGGAGGCGCGGACACCTGGTCCTGGCAGTGGATCCCGGACTACGGCGTCGCCCTCGGCCTGCGCCTGGACGCGCTGGCCGAACTGATGGTGCTGCTCGCCGCCGGGATCGGCGCGCTCGTCCTGCTCTACTGCGCCTCCTACTTCACCGACGACACCCCGCGACTGGGCCGCTTCGCCGGGAACCTGCTCGCCTTCGCGGGCGCGATGCTCGCCCTGGTGCTCGCCGACGACCTGATCACGCTCTATGTGTTCTGGGAACTGACCACGGTCTTCTCCTACCTGCTGATCGGCCACGGCAGCGAACACCGGCACAGCCGCCGCTCCGCCCTCCAGGCCCTCGTCGTCACCACGTTCGGCGGCCTCGCCATGCTCGTCGGCTTCCTGATCCTCGGTCAGGCCGCCGGTACGTACCGGATCTCCGCGATCGTCGCCGATCCGCCGGAGACGACGCTCGCCGTGTCCATCGCCGTCGTCCTCGTGCTGTGCGGGGCCCTGTCGAAGTCCGCGATCTGGCCGTTCTCCATGTGGCTGCCGAACGCCATGGCCGCGCCGACGCCCGTCAGCGCCTATCTGCACGCCGCCGCGATGGTCAAGGCCGGGGTCTACCTGGTCGCCCGGCTCGCCCCCGCCTTCGCCGACGTCCCCGTCTGGAAACCCGTCGTCCTCGTCCTCGGCGGGGCGACCATGCTGCTCGGCGGCTGGCGGGCGCTGCGCCTGAACGACCTCAAGCTCGTCCTCGCCTACGGGACCGTCAGCCAGCTCGGCTTCCTCACCCTGCTCGCCGGGACCGGCAACCGTGACGCCGCGCTCGCCGCCGCCGCGATGATCCTCGGGCACGCCCTCTTCAAGGCCCCGCTGTTCCTCGTCACCGGCATCGTCGACCACGCCGCCGGCACCCGCGACCTGCGCGAACTCTCCGGAGTGGGCCGCTCCCTGCCGTACGTCGCCGGCGTGGCCGTGCTCGCCGCCGCCTCGATGGCCGCCCTGCCGTCGCTGCTCGGCTTCGCCGCGAAGGAGGCCGCGTTCGCGGCGCTGCTGCACGGCTCCGCCGCCGACCGGTGGGCGCTGGGCGTCGTCGTCGCGGGCTCCGCGCTGACCACCGCGTACAGCCTGCGGTTCGTCTGGGGTGCGTTCGCCCGCAAACGCGGCGTCCCCGACACCCCCGTCCGCCGCGTCGGGTGGGCCTTCCTCGCCCCGCCCGCCCTGCTCGCCGTCCTCGGCCTGGTCCTCGGCCCCGGCGTCGGCTGGACCGGCCGGCTGCTGGGCGCGTACGCCGACACGCTCCCGGCCGGCCCGGACCCGTACCACCTCTCCCCCTGGCACGGATTCGGTCTCGCCCTGCTCCTGTCCGCCCTCGCCTGGGCCACGGGCGTCGTACTCTTCCTCGGCCGCGCACGCCTCACCCGGTTCTCCCGCCGGATCGCCTGGCCCACCGCCGACAGCGTCTTCGGCCATCTGCTGCTCGGGCAGGAACGTCTCGCCCTCCAGGTCACCGGCTTCATCCAGCGCGGCTCCCTCTCCGTGTACCTGGCCACCACCCTGCTCGTCATGCTCGGCGGACAGCTCGCCGTCCTCATGGTCGACACCCCCTGGGACGGGGCGGTGCTCCCCCGCCTCTGGGACGACCCGCTCCAGGGCGCGGTCGCCGCCCTGACCTGTGCCGCCGCCCTGCTGTGCCTGACCGTGCGGCGGCGCATGAAGGCCGTCGTCCTGGCCGGCCTGACCGGATACGGCACCGCGCTGCTCTTCGTCGTCCAGGGAGCGCCCGACCTGGCGCTCACCCAGTTCTGCGTCGAGACCGTCGCGATGATCGTCTTCGTGCTGGTGCTGCGCCGGATGCCCGTCCACTTCCAGGAGACCGTGAGCACCTGGCGGCGCGCCACCCGCGTTCCGGTGGCCCTCGCGGCCGCCGCGACCGTCGGCGTCGGGATGTGGGTCGCCGCCGCCGCGCGTACCGCCGAACCGGCCGGCGCCGTCATGGTCCAGGAGGTCGCCGACCACGGGCTCAAGGACGTCGTGGCCACCATCCTCGTCGACCTGCGCGCCTGGGACACGATGGGGGAGTCCGCCGTGCTCGCCGCCGCCGCGATCGGCGTCACCAGCCTCATCTACCTGCACCGCCGCAGCGAGGGCTCCATGGCCCAGGAGGAGCTGCGGGGCCGTACCGCCTGGTCCCTCTCGGCGCACCACTCCTCCAGGCTGCCGCTGGGCGACGACGCGGCCCCCGAGCGCAGCTGGCTGGCCGCCGGAGCCACCCTCGCCCCCGAGCACCGCTCGATCGTCTTCGAAGTGGTGGCCCGGCTGCTGTTCCACCCGATCCTGGTGCTCTCCGTCTATCTGCTGTTCTGCGCCGAGAGCCTGCCCGGCGGCGGGTTCGTCGCCGGACTCGTCGCCGGCGTCGGCCTGATCACCCGCTACCTGGCGGGCGGCCGCTTCGAACTCGCCGAGGCGGCCCCCCTGCAACCCGGACTCTTCACCGGCCTCGGCCTCTTCATCTCCACCGGAGTGGCCCTCCTCGGACTCACGGAAGGCACCGTCCTGCACGCCTTCACGTACAACGGACATCTGCCGGTCTTCGGCTCGTACCACCTGAGCACCTCGGTCCTCTTCGACTTCGGCGTCTACCTGCTGGTCCTGGGAGTCGTCCTGGACATCGTGCGGGCCCTCGGCGCCAAGGTCGACCGGCAGATCGAACGGGCGGCGGGCGTCCTCACCCCCGAAGCCGGCCCCGGGACGGGAGGGGCCCCGCGATGATCGTCAGCGCCTCGCTCCTCGCCACCGCCGTCGTGCTCTGCGCCGTCGGCGGCATCCTCATGCTCACCCGCCCGCTGACCCGCATCCTGCTCGGCGCCGTCATCCTCAGCAACGGCATCAACCTGCTGGTGCTCTCCTCCACCGGCCGGGCCGGCGCCGCCCCCCTGCTGTACGGGGTGTCCCTGAGCCGGATCACCGACCCACTGCCGCAGGCCATCGCGCTGACCGCCATCGTCATCACCCTGGCCACCACCGCGTTCCTGCTGGCCATGGCCTACCGCAGCCACCAGATCACCGGCACCGACGAGGTCCACGACGACCTGGAGGACCGGCGCATCGTGCTGCGCGCCGAAGTCCTCGGCGAACGCGCCCAGTTGCGCGAGCAGTTCCGGTCGGGAGCCGAACCCACCGCCGAGGAGCGCGAGTACTACCGGGTGGAGCGCCGCCGGCTGCGCGACCGGCTCCGCGCCGACCGCGCCCGCCAGGCCCGGGGCCGCGACGCCTCCGGCAACCTCTGGAACGACGTGCTGGGCGCGGACCCCGAGGACTACGCACGCGACGGCGACGCCAAGGCGGACGACCGCTACCCCCGCGACCGAGGAGCCGACGGATGAACGCGCTCGTCCCGCTGCCGGTGCTGCTGCCGCTGTGCGCCACCGGCCTCAGCCTGGCCTTCGGCACCCGTCTCGGTCGCTTCCAGCGCTTCATCAGCGTCGCCGTGCTCACCGCCGTCACCGCGCTCTCGGCGATCCTCCTGGTCGCCGCCGACCGGCAGGGCCCGCTCTCCGTCCACCTCGGCGACTTCGCCCCGCCGCTCGGCATCACCCTGGTCGCCGACCGGCTGTCCGGGCTGATGCTCACCGTCTCCTCGGCCGTCACCCTCTGCGTGCTCGTCTACTCCCTCGGCCAGGGCATGACCGACCGGGACAAGGAGACTCCGCTCGCCGTCTTCCACCCCGCCTATCTGATCCTCGTCGCCGGGGTCTCCTGCACCTTCCTCGCGGGCGACCTCGTCAACCTCTACGTCGGCTTCGAGATCATGCTCGTCGCCAGCTTCGTCCTGCTCACCCTCGGCGGTACCGGACCCCGGATGCGCGCGGGCTCCACGTACGTGATCATCTCGCTGTTCTCCTCGATGCTCTTCCTCACCGCCATCGCCATGACGTACGCGGCCACCGGCACCGTGAACTTCGGCCAGCTCGCGGTGCGGCTGCCCGAACTCCCCATCGGCGTACAGACATTGATCCAGGCGATGCTGCTGACCGTCTTCGCGATCAAGGCCGCGGTCTTCCCGCTCGCCGCCTGGCTCCCGGACTCCTATCCGACCGCCCCGGCCCCCGTGACCGCCGTCTTCGCCGGACTGCTCACCAAGGTCGGCGTCTACTGCATGCTGCGCGTGGAGACCCTGCTCTTCCCCGGCAACCGCATCGGCGACCTCCTGATGGCCATCGCGCTGGCCTCGATGGTCATCGGCATCCTCGGCGCGGTCGCCCAGACCGACCTCAAGCGGCTGCTCTCCTTCACCCTGATCAGTCACATCGGCTACATGGTCTTCGGGATCGGCCTCGCCACCCGCGAGGCGTACGGCGGGGCCATCCTGTACGTCGCCCACCACATCACCGTCCAGACGACACTGTTCCTCGTCGCCGGGCTCATCGAACGCCGGGGCGGCACCACGGAGCTGACCCGGCTCGGCGGGATGGCCAGGGCCGCGCCGATGCTCGCCCTGCTGTTCTTCGTCCCCGCGATGAACCTCGCAGGGATCCCCCCGCTGTCCGGCTTCATCGGCAAGCTCGGGCTGATGCGGGCCGGTGTCGCCGACGGCGGCGGCTGGGCCTGGGTCCTGGTCGCCGGCTCGGCGGCCACCAGCCTGCTGACGCTGTACGTCGTCGCCAAGGTCTGGAACCTGGCCTTCTGGCGCGCCGCCCCGCCCGGCCAGGCCGCCGCCGGCACGGTCCTGGAGTGCGGCGACGACAGCGACGAAGACCCGGACGCGGGCCCCGACCGGATCCGCGGCACCGGTGACGAGGGCGTCGCGCCCGCGCACCGCCCGGCGGGCCGGGCCCTTGGCGCGACCCTGCGCGGACGGGCCGTCACCACCACCGGCCGACTGCCCCGCCCGATGACCGCGGCCACCGCGGCGACCATCGCGATCGGCCTCTCCTTCACGGTGTTCGCCGGTCCGCTCACCGCCTACACCGACCGCACGGCCGTCGAACTCCTCCAGCGGACCCCCTACATCCAGGAGGTGCTGGGCCGGTGAGACGCATCCTGCGCTTCTCCTTCCGCAACGCCGATCTGCCGCCGCTGAGCTGCGAGTTCGGCACCCGCCGGCGGGTGCTGGACCTGCCGCTGATCGGCTGGCTCACCGTCATCTGGGTCCTGCTCTGGTCGACCCTCACCTGGGCCAACGTCCTGACCGGCCTGGTCGTCTCGGTCGCCGTCTGCCTCGCCTTCCCACTGCCCCGGGTCGACCTCGGACTGCGGCTCCACCTCTGGGGCATCGTGTGCCTGGCCTGCTATCTCTTCCACGACATGTACACCTCGGGGGTGAAGGTCACCCGGCAGATCTTCTTCGGCCTGCCCCACCGGGCCGCCGTCATCGGCGTCCCCCTGCGCTGCCGCAGCGACCTGATGCTCGCCGCCACCGCCGTCGCCGTCTCCAACGTCCCCGGCGGCTCCGTCATCGAGGTGCGCCGGGCCACCGCCACCGTCTTCCTGCACGTCCTGGACGCCGACCGGCCCGAGGAGCTCGAAGCCGCCCGGCGCAAGGTGTGGCGGATGGAGGAACTGACCGTACGGGCCTTCGGCACCCCCGACGAGATCGCCCGGGTCGCCGAACCCCCGCCACCGCCCCAGCCCGCCGCCGGGAGGCCCGCACCATGACCGCACCCGAACAGGTCGACCGGATCCTGCTGACCACCGCCGTCGTCCTGGTCCTCGTCGCCGGGGGGCTGCTGCTGGCCCGCATCCGGCGCGGCCCCTCGATGCTGGACCGGGCGATCTCGCTGGACGTCTGCGCCGCCCTGATCATCGCCGGGCTCGGCGCCAAGTCGGCGTTCACCCGGGACCCGTTCTACTTCCCGATCATGCTGGTGCTGGCGTTCCTCGGGTTCACCGGCTCGGTGGGCATCGCCCGCTTCATCGCCGTACGCGACCGGCCCCGCCACACGCCCCGCCCCCCGTACCCCGGCGACACCCAGGAGGGCCCGCGATGAGTCTCTGGCACCAGATCGCCGACACGGCCGGCGCCGTGCTGCTTCTCATCGGCGCCGCGATCTGCCTGCTCGGGGTGATCGGCATGATCCGGCTCCCCGACGTCCTCTCCCGCAGCCACGCGGCGACCAAGCCGCAGACCCTCGGCGTGATCCTGGTGCTGGCCGGAGTCGCGCTGCGGCTGCGTGGCGGCATGGAACTCGCCACCCTCGGCCTCGTCGCGTTCTTCCAGATGCTGACCGGACCGGTGGCCTCGCACCTGGTGGCCCGCTCCGCGTACCGCACCGGCCAGATCGAGCACGGTGAGCTGCTCTTCGACGAACTCGACGAGCAGCTCACCGACGGCACCCGACCGCCGGGGTAGGGCCGGGCGGACCGCGCACATCGGGCGGAGGGCCCGGCCGCACGATCACCGCCCGACTCCCCGCGCGCCCGCACCGCCCGCCGCAACGCGATTGAGGTTCCGTACCGCCTCGTGCCGCCAAAGCGCCCACGGGCCGGTGTCCGCATGTCATGATGCGGGCAATGCCGGACGCTGGGGGGCGTATGGGAAGCACGGGGACGGTGCTGCGCGAACTGCGCGGCGCACAGAAGAGCGCCAAGGGCGTCTCGCTCTACTCGCGGTACGTGAACCGGCCCGCCGGGCGGGTGCTCGCGGCCGGGGCGTACCGGGCGGGCATGACGCCCAACCAAGTGACGCTGACCAGCGCGCTGTTCACCTACGGTGCGCTGGCCTCGGTCGCGCTCGTCGAGCCGTCGTGGACGCTCGCCGTCGTGGTCTACACGGCCCTCGCGGTCGGCTTCGCCTTCGACTCGGCAGACGGGCAGCTCGCCCGGCTCACCGGCCGGGGAGGGCCCGACGGGGAGTGGCTGGACCATGTCGTGGACTGCGGGAAGCTGCTGCTCGTCCACATCGCCGTCCTGATCTCCTTCTACCGCTTCGGAGAACTGCCCTCGGAAGCCTGGCTGTTGCTGCCGCTGGGCTTCCAGCTGGCCGCCGTGCTCACCTTCTGCGCGGGGCTGCTGCGCGAGCAGTTGGGCAAGGCGGCGGCGAACTCCCGCGGTCCGTCCTGGGCGGCACCGGATGCGCCGGCGGCGCCGGTCTCCCGGGTGCGGGCGGTGGCACTGCTGCCCGCCGACTACGGGGTGTTCTGCCTGGTGTTCCTGCTGCTCGGCGCACCCGGGGCCTTCCGCGCCGGGTACGCCGTGCTCGCGGTGGTGCACACGCTGTTCCTGGCGGCCTTCCTCGCCAAGTGGTTCAGGGAGCTGAAAGCGCTCCGGGCCGGCTGACGAGCACGTCCAGCGCCCGGCGCAGCTGGGTGCTGGACGTGTGCACGGTGTACGGGAAGTAGACGACCTCCACGCCCACTTCGGCGAAGTCGCGCTCCAGCTTCTGTCCCTTCTCCGTGCCCCGCCAGTCGTCGCCCTTGAAGATCACGTCGAACCGGACCTGCTGCCAGGTCTCGACCTTGTCCGGCACGGTCTCCACGAACGCGGCGTCCACGAAGCGCACACTGCGGACGATCTCCAGTCGTTCGCGGAGCGGGATCATCGGCGTATGACCCTTGGCGAGAGCGGCCATCTCGTCCGACACGACCCCCGCGACCAGGTAGTCGCACTGACTGCGGGCATGCCGCAGGATGTTGAGGTGCCCGACGTGGAACAGGTCGTACACCCCGGGTGCGTAACCCACCCTGTGCTGCACCATCCGTATCTCTCCCCCCACGGTGAACGTGATCCGGTGATGTACCGACGACCTTACTGTGAAGAACACTTGTGCAGGCAATGAACGGATAAGCTCGGCAAGGGCTGTTCCCCGGTGGGGACAGCGGTTGTCGTGGGGGAAAGGCGATCGTCCGATGTCCGAAGCGTCAAGGCCCGGTTCGCTGCGAGGCCGCCGGCTTCTCGTGGTGTCGACCAACTACGCGCCGGAGCTCACGGGCATCGGCCCGTACGCCACCCAACTGGCGGAGCACTGGGCCGCGTCGGGCGCCCGCGTCCGGGCGCTCACCGGTATGCCGCACTATCCCGCCTGGCGGCTGGAGGAGAGCTACCGGGGCCCCTGGCGGACGGTGGAGATACGCGCCGGGGTCGGCGTGCACCGGCGCCGCCACTATGTGCCGCCGCGTCAGACCGCGCTCAAGCGCGCCGCGTTCGAGGCGAGCGTCCTCGCCACCGGGCTGTTCGCGCCGCCGCCCGGACGGCCCGACGCGGTGATCTCCCAGATGCCCAGCCTCGCCGGCGGCGTCATCGGAGCCCGCCTCGCCCGACACCACCGCGTCCCCCATCTCCCCGTCGTCCAGGACCTGATGGGAGCGGCCGCAGCGCAGAGCGGCATCCGGGGCGGCGGCCGGGCCGCCGCGCTCGCCGCGGCGGCCGAGCGGTACGCACTGCGCGGGGCCGCCCTCGTCGGCGTCATCCACGAGAGCTTCGTCCCCGGCGTCCGGGCCCTGGGCGTCGACCCCGGCCGCATCCGCCTCGTCCCCAACTGGACCCATGTGCAGGCCCCCACCGCCGACCGGGCCGCGACCCGGGCCCGGCTCGGCTGGCCCGATTCCACACCGGTCCTCCTGCACTCCGGCAACATGGGCCTCAAGCAGGGTCTCGAGGTCCTGGTGGACGCCGCCCGCTCGGCACCGGACGTCCGCGTGGTCCTGATGGGCGACGGCAACCAGCGCGACGCCCTGCGCACCCGTGCCGACGGGCTGCCCAACGTGGACTTCCTGGAGCCCGCGGGCGCCGAGGAGTTCACCGACGTCCTCGCCGCCGCCGACGTCCTCGCGGTCACCCAGCGCGCCTCGGTCCTCGACATGAGCGTCCCCTCCAAGCTCACCTCCTACTTCACCTCCGGGCGCCCCGTGATCGCCTCCGTCGCCGACGAGGGCGGCACCGCGGACGAGGTCCGCCGCTCGGGGGCCGGAGTCCTCGTCGCTCCCGAGGACCCGGCCGCCCTGCTCGAAGCGGTGCGGAAGCTGGCCGCCGACCCGGCCGCCGCCGACGCCCTCGGGGCCGAGGGCCCGCGCTACGTCGCACGCCATCTGAGCCGGGAGGCCGGCCTCGCCCGCTTCGACGACCTGCTCGCCGAAGCCCTGCCGGACGCACAAGGGAGCCCCCGCCGATGACGCCACAGCACCGCGCCCCGGACGACCAGGACGAGCCGGCGCTGCTGCGCGACCAGTTCCGCCAACTCCTGCGCTACCGCTCCCTGCTGGCCTCCGGCGTCGTCATCGGCCTGCTCGGCGGCGGCTACCTCGCCCTCGGCGGCGAGGACACCTACAGCGCCACCGGCGAGGTGCTCGTGCGCTCCGCGATCTCCGACCCGTTCGCCGCCGGATCCAGCGCCGACAAGGGCATCAACATCGGCTCCGAGCGCCAGACCGCCGTCAGCGACACCGTGGGCACCCTGGCCGCCGGGACCCTCCTCAAGGCGGGCGACGACGTCACCGCCCACAAGCTCCTCGAAGGGCTCCAGGTCACCAACCCGCCCAACACCCTCATCCTCCGCTTCTCCTACACCGGCGCCACCCCCGAGCAGGCCCGCGCCCGCGCCGAAGCCCTCGCCGGCGCCTATCTGACCCACCGCAAGTCGCGCACCGAGGAAAGCATCCAGAACATGTCCGACGGCTACCGGGCCCAGCTCGGTCCGCTGGAGGACAAGCGCGACCTGCTGGAGGAGCAGATCGGGGCGGGCGCGGCGGACGACGTCAGCAGCGCCCGCGCCAACATCATCGTCTCCATCTCCGAGCTGAGCCGGAAGATATCCGAGCTGAAGGCCCTGGACACCACCCCCGGCTATCTCAACAAGAAGCCCGTCGCCCCCACCGAGCCCACCGGTGCGGGACTGCTCCTGCTCCTCGGGCTCGGCGGTGTCGTCGGCCTCGCGCTGGGGCTGCTGCTCTCCTGGGTGCGCCTCGTCTTCGACCCCGCCGTACGCTCCCCCCGCGAGCTCGTCCGCTCGCTCGGCGCACCCCTGCTCGGCACCCTGCCCCGGGAACGCGCCGCCGCGGGCAGCCTCCTGGCCATCGGCCGCGGCGGCTCCCGGCTGGCCGAGGAGTACCGCGCCGTCGCCTTCCGGCTCGCCTACGACCCGTCGTTCGCCGAGAGCCGCCGCCTGCTGGTCACCGCCCCGCGCGACGACAGCACGGCGGCCGCCGCCGCTTCCGCCAACCTGGCCGCCGCCTTCGCCGAGATGGGCCGCGACGTCCTGCTCGTCGAGGCCGACCTGCGCACCCCCGGCCTCGCCCGCGACCTGGGCTCCGCCGCCCACGAGGTGCGCCCGCCGCGCTGGGCCGCCGAGGAGGGCGACGGCAGCTGGCCCACCGGCGGCCGCAGCAATGTGGACGTGCCCGGCTCCGGCGCCTTCGCCCTGATCCCCGGGAGGATCGTCGACAACGTCCCGCGCGCCCTGACCTCCCCGCCCGTCGGCCGCATCGTCGCCGAGGCCGACGGGCCCGGCAACGTCGTCATCGTCCTGGCGCCGCCCGTCCTGTCCTACGCGGACGCGGTCGCCCTGGTCGACCGGGTGGCGGGCGTCATGATCGTCTGCGACCCGCGCGAGGTGCACCGCAGCGACCTGGAACGCATCCGCGAGATCATCAGCGCCTCCGGCGGCTCCGTCCTCGGCGCCCTCCTCCACCCGGGCCGGGGCCGGCTGCGCCGGGCCGAGCGCGGCACCAAGCCCCCCCGCCGCCGCCCCGGCGACGGCGGTGACGGTGACGGTGACGGTGGCGGGGGAGCCCCGGCGGCCGAGGCGGACGCACCCGAGCTCACCGGCGATCCCACCGAAACCCTCGGCTTGCGCTCCTTCACCCTGCCGGCCGCCCGCCGGTGAGAGCCCGCACCGCCGTCCTCTGCTCGGTCGCGGACCAGGGCGTGGCGGCGCTCACCAACATCCTGGTGCTGGTGGCCGCCGCCCGGCTCTCCACCGTCACCGACTTCGCCCGCTTCTCCGCGGTCTACCTGGTGTTCACGGTGCTCCTCGGCGTCTCGGGCGCGTACACCGGGCAGCCGCTGGTCCTCAAGCGCGGCGCGGGGGAGGAGACCCGGGGGGCGTGCCGGTCCGCCGTCACCTTCACCGTGCTCGGCGCGGCCGTGCTCGGCGCGCCGCTCGCCGCCGTCTGCGTCCTCGTCCCCGGCGACACCGCCCGCGCGCTGATGACGCTCGGCCTCGTGCTCCCCGTGGTGCTGGGACAGGACGCCGTTCGGTACGCCTTCTCCACCCTCCAGATGCCCCATCTCGCCCTGACGTCCGACCTGTTGCGGCTGGCCTGTGTGCTCGGGGTGCTCCTCGCACAGGATCACGGGGCGTCCCCGGCCCGCCTGATCGCCCTCTGGGGCCTGTCCGCCCTGCCCGCCCTGCTCCTGTCCGCCGCCCTCCTCCACCGGGCCACCGCGGGGGCCCCGGTGCGGCTGCGCCCGATGCTGCGGCGCGGCCACCTCGGGCAGCGCTTCACCGTCGAGTTCGGCGTGGGCAACGCGACCAGCCAGCTGTCCGTCCTCGGCCTCGGCGCGGTCGGCAATCCGCTCCTCGTCGGCGCGCTGCGCGGGGCGACGACCCTCTTCGGGCCGCTCAACGTGCTGTACACCTCGGCCACCTCCTTCGGCCCCCCGCTGCTCGGCCGCATCGGCGACGAGCGCCGCCGGGTCCGGGCCACCGCCGTCCTCGCCGCCGTCCTCGCGGCGACCGCCGGGCTCTGGGCCACCGTCCTCGCCCTGCTGCCCGACACCGCGGGCCGCGAACTGCTCGGCGACACCTGGCCCACGGCCGCCGCCCTGCTCCCCGCGACCGGCAGCCAGTACGCGGCGATGGCCGTCGGCACCTGCGGGCTGCTCGCCCTGCGCATGCTCGACCCGCGCACCACGCTCTCCATCCAGGTCGTCTTCTCGCTCACCGCCGTGGCGTTCCTCGCGGGCGGATACGTCATCGGGGGCGTCCCCGGAGCCGCCTGGGGCCTCTTCCTGGGGTCGCTCTGCAAGGCCGTCGCGACCTGGACCAGGGTGGCCCGGCTGCGCCGCCGGGGGCCTGCGCCCGTGCAGCCGGTCAGCGCCGACGCCCTGCCCTCTGCTCCGTGAACGTGGTGATCAGCGCCAGGCACAGAGCGGCGATGGCGAGCTTCCCCACTGCCTGGAGCAGCGGACCACGCAGCAGGATGAAGGTGTATCCGGCGATCAGCGGGGCCACGATGGCCAGCACACTGCCGGAACCGGGACCCGCCCGGGTGACCGCGAGAGCGTACCTGCGGTCGGTGCGGGCCGCCGCGTAGCCGATCAGGGCGAGACCGCCGGCCATCCCGGCCGGGCCGAGGTCGACCCAGAACTCGGTCCACAGCGGGGCCGAGAGGTTGGTCATGTTCATCCCCATCCACTGCCCCACCCGGACCCCGGTGTCCTCCGGCTTGCCGCTCCACACCGCCCGCGGCACGAAGAACAGCGCGGAGCCGGCCAGCTGCCGGCCGTAGGTGTGCCCCCGGGTGTCCACCCAGGAGATCGTGTTGGCGAACATCACCGTCTGGTCGTAGTCCTTGGTCGCCAGCGGCTCGAAGACGGAGGCCGACTGCACGGTCCGCTGCCCCTCCTCGTCGTACCGGAACCTGTCCGCGTACGGGAACAGCACCAGCGCCCCCACCACGCCCATCGTGAGCACCGAGCGGTACATCGCCGCACTGCTCGGGAACGCGGTGAACAGCAGCGAGACCAGTACGGTCAGGAACCAGTAACGCGCGTTGGAGATCGGGTTGTTCACGATCAGGTTGACCGCCGCCAGCGCCACCCACACCAGGGCCGTCGACGGGGTGCGCCGCGCCCGGTGCGAGGTCACCAGGCGCCGGGTGTAGAAGAGCAGCGCCAGCAGCGCCGGAACCGTGCCGAAGCCCTTCAGGAACGCCGAGCCCACGTTCGACCCGGTCGAGACGACCCCGCTGGCCGCCACCGTCTCGCTGATCTCCTGCCGGCTGGAGAAGAACACCGCGGGCCCGCCCAGCTTCAGCACGTAGTACCCGCTCGCCGCGAAAGCGAGCAGCACCAGCAGCCGCAGCCGCAGCGGATGCGCCACGGCGGGCCCGCCCGTGCCCCGGGGGGAGGGCGTACGCCGCCGCAGCGGACGCCGCGAGGCCAGCAGCGCCCCCAGGTCGAACGCCGCACACCCCACCAGGATCATCGCGATGGCCGTCACCAGGTCCTGGCGGGGCCCCACCATCGGCGTCGGCGTCTGTCCGATCACCACCTGGGCGAACGGCGCCACGCCCATCGCGATGTACACGAACATCCAGAAGACGCCCTGGAGCAGCCGCCGCCGGGTGGAGAGGATCATCGTCGCCAGCCGGGCTCCCGCGTAGCAGGTCAGCACCAGTTGCAGCCAGTACGCGGTGTCCCGCACCCCGGTGCCGGGCTGCGCGGCGATCAGGGCGGGCAGGAAGCAGACCAGGCCCAGGATCAGCGGCACCGCCAGCGCCCGCGACAGCATGGCCCAGGCGATCGGCCGCGCGGCCTCGTCGGCGGAGCTCCCGTGCGGCGGCGTGCGGGCCGGCGTACGTGCCGACGTGTGCACCGACGTCATGCGCCCCCCGATCAGTGAACCGCTGAACACTCTAACGAATCAGCCCACTTGAGGGGGCGCGATGACTCGGACCCACCGGCGATTGGGGGGCGGCGTCGCGGGGCTGGGCACGCACTCCCCCAAGCTCTCGGCTTCGCTCGAGCAGGGAGGGGCCCCCTCCCGCGTTGTCGTCAATCACCATGGCTCCTTCCCCAAGCTCTCGGCCTCGCTCGAGCAGGGGAGACCCCATCTGCCTCAATCCTCCGCCTTGCAGCTGCACGCACCCGGCCCCGCTCCTTCTCCCACCCCCCAATCGCCGGTGGGTCTAAGCTGTGAACAGCCGGCCGAGGTCGAGGGGAACCCTGGTGAAAATCCTGCACATCGTCACGCTCCACACCCCGGACCACGCGTTCGGTGGTCCGACCCGGGTGGCGCTCAACCTGTCGAAGGTCCAGCGGGCCGCCGGCGACGACGCCCGCATCATGGCGCTCGGCGACGACTTCCCGGACGGCCGACTGCCCGGTCATGTGGAGGGAGTTCCGGTCCATCTCTTCCAGGCCCGGCATCTGCTCCCGATGTTCGAGGTCAGCGGCATCACCTCGGCCGCACTGCTGCGCACCGCACGCCGCATGATGCGCGGCGCCGACCTCGTACACGTCCATCTGATGCGGGACCTGGTGACCCTGCCCGCCGCGCTGATCGCCCTGGCGACCCGGACGCCGCTGGTCGTCCAGACCCACGGCATGGTCGACCCGACCGAGAAGAAGGCCGCCCAGCTCACCGATCTGCTCGGGGTGCGCAGGGTGCTGCGCGGTGCGGACGCCGTCCTGCATCTGACCGAGACGGAACGCCTCGACGTGAACGCCGTCGCCGCCCCCGTCCCGCTCACCCGCACCGTACGGCTGGTCAACGGGGTGCGCCCGCAGGAGCGCAAGCCCGCCCGCGACCCGGACCGTCCGCCCACCGTGCTCTTCCTCGCCCGGATCCAGGAACGCAAGCGTCCCGAGGACTTCGTCGCCGCGATGCCGCACGTCCTCGCCCGTCACCCGGACGCCCGCTTCGTGCTGGCCGGACCGGACACCGGCGCACTGCCCGGAACGCTGGCACTCGCACGGAAGCTGGGCGTGACCGGCTCGCTCGACCAGGTGGGTCCGCTGGGCCACGAGGAGGTGCTCGCCGCCGGACGCGAGGCCGATGTGTACGTCCTCCCGTCGATCGAGGAGCCTCTCGGGGTCTCGGTCCTGGAAGCGATGTCGGTCGGCACTCCGGTCGTCATCACCCGCACCTGCGGCCTCGGGCCCGACGTCGCCGAGGCGGGGGCGGGCCGGGTGATCGACAGCCGGGCCGGCGAGGACGCGGCCAACGCACGCAAGGTCGCCGACGCGATCCTGGAGCTGCTGGAGCCGGAGGCCGCCGAGCAGGCGGGCAAGGCCGCCTGGGAGCTGGTGAACGACCGCTTCACCATCGAGGTCGTCACCACCACCCTCCGGCGGACCTACGAGGACGTGGCCCGCCGGAGGTGAGGGTGAGCGACCGGCCCGTCAACGCAGAGGCTTCTCCCGCGACTTGAGGGCGATCTGCCAGCGGTAGAAGCTCATCGCCAGAGCGAAGTCGAAGCCCGCCCGGCCGTCCAGGAAGCCCCGCCGGTAGAGGTACATATAGGCGAAGGACACCACCGGCTTGAACGGCGCCTTGTGGAACAACTGCCCCTGGCGCGACTTGACCTGGCGCACCTGCTCCTTGACCTCGGGGTGCTGTTCCAGCCACGCCTCCCAGTCCGAGTAGCGGTTGTGCCGCTCGAACCAGGCGGTGACCGGGTCGAGGTCCTGGTGCTCGATGGGGTGGGTGAGCGTCCCCACCGTCGCGGCGACCGGCTGGTAGTGCCCCTCCACCTCACCGATGCCCGGGGCGTCCAGGTCCCCGACCTCCGGGTAGTGGGAGCGGGTCCGGTCGGTCAACGACCTCTTGCGGATGGTGTATCCGTGCCGCAGCCGCTTCCCCGAGAACCAGTAGCCGAGCGGTATGTCGTACGCGGCCGGCTTCGGGGCCGCCGGGTCCCGGAAGGTCTCCCGCAGCTCGGCCAGCAGCCCGGGGCTCAGCCGCTCGTCGCCGTCGAGGAGCAGGATCCAGTCCAGATCGGTGCGGACGTTCTCCAGGCACCACTGCTTCTTGCGCGGGTGGCCCCCGTCCCAGGTGTACGTGACCACCTCCGCCCCGCACTCCTCGGCGATCTTGACCGTGTCATCGGTGCTGTGGGAGTCCACCACCACGACCGCCTCGAAGTGGCCGAGGACCGACTTCACCGCCTCCGCGATGTTCAGACCCTCGTTCTTGGTGGGGATCGCCACCGCTATGGGAAGTGGCTTTCCTGCGGTCATCCGTTGGCTCCTTCGGGCAGCCAGGCGTAGCAGCCTGTGGAGGTGAACACGCGGGCGGACTTCGGGATCGTGATCTTCCGGGACGTGCCGGTGCCGGACCGCCCCGAGGACAGTTCCTTCTCCCCGGCCCCGGTGATCTGCCAGGAGCAGTCCGTGGTGGGGGAGGCGGAGCGGTAGACGCCCGGCCGGAGCTTCTTTCCGGTGTGGGCGCCGTCCGGATAGGCGTACGCGGCCTCGTCCACCAGGTCCTGGTGCTGGGGGCAGAGCCCGGCGACCGCGGCGGCCGCGTCCGGGATCTCGTCCGTCGCGATGGCGCCGACGGCGGTGTCCCGGTCGGCCTTGACCAGATAGCGGAGCTTGTCGCAGGTCTCCTGGCCGGTCTGGAGCACGGCGGCCGGGTCCATGCCCCTGGGCACCCGGTCCTCCAGATACTCCTTCTGCTTCTTCGTGAACGTCCCGGTGGCCGGGGTGATCTCGTCGGACGGTGTCTTCGGGCCCGCCGCCGTGCCGCCGGGAGCGGACGGACCGGCGGGCATGACCTCCTCCGGCTCCGCCGGCTTCTTCGGCTGCTCGGCGGAAGGCGTGGTGGTGGACGGGTCGGCGGAAGCACCGGGGACGGCGGGCCCGGAGGCCGCGGAGCGCTGGGCGCCCGCGGCCTCCGGACCGTTCCCGTCCGCGGACGAACCGCAGGCGGCCAGCGCCGCCGCCGTCACGATGACGGCGGCGCCGGCCAGGAACGGGTTCCTCATCAGCCGTTCCTCAGGGCGTAGTGCGCGCTGATCTGGGAAGCACTCAGCGCGGTCGGATAGACGGCGGTCTCGTCGATCTGCCCGGCGAAGAAGTAGCTGGAGGGCCGGCCGGGCCAGTTCGCCAGGTTGTCCCCGCCGATCCGCCAGTAGCCGGGGTAGTTCTCGTTACTCGTGTACAGCCAGTTCGACGCCTGCCGTTGCCCGTCGACGTACAGCGCCATGCCGCCGGCGCCCTGGGTGGCGACGACGTGGTGCCACTGGCCGTCGTTGTAGGACCCCCAGGTGACGACCGTCCTGGCGGAGCCGCTGTACACGCCGAACGTGAGCCGCCCGTCGTTGCGCATGTAGATGTGCTTGTCGTGGCGGGTGCTGTTCTGCTGGGTCCGGTTCCCGAAGCCGATGATCTTCCCGCCCCGGCTGGTGGTGGTCTTGATCCATGTCTCGATCGTGAACCGGGTCGGCTGGTCGTGCTTCCGGTTGCTGTACGCGTACTCGTTGGAGCCGTTGAAGCCGATCGCCGTCGAAGGCCCGGCGACCGCCGCCGGGGTCTGCCGGTAGGCGGGGGCGTTGCGCAGGAAGCCGTTGTTGAGGTTGCCGCTGCTGTCGTGCGCGAACGTCGACGTGCCCTCGTCGTAGCGCCAGTAGAGGCTGGCTCCGTCGGCCCTGACCCGCTCCGCATACGCTTCCGTCGTGCTCGCCACGGTCGCCGACTGCGCCGGGGACTTGGCGCTGGTGTTGACGCCGTCGCTCGCGGTGATCCGGTACGAGTGGGTCTCGCCCGGGGCGACGTCGTCGTCCGTCCAGGTCAGCTGCGGCCGGTCCCAGAAGACCGAGTAGCCGGTCGTCGTGTGGATCGGGGTGTTCGAGCCGTCCTTGTAGATCCGGTAGGTCAGCTCACCGTCATCGGTGTCGAAGCTGGTCTGCCAGTTCACGTCGATCTGCCCGGGAGTCAGTGTGGACAGAGTGACGTTGGGCACCCAGGGCGTGCCCGTGTCCGGACCGTCCGCGAACCGGGTCAGGCCCTGCTGCGGCTTTCTGTTGACGGTGGTGAACTCGCCGCCCACCCACAGGTAGTGGCGGCCGCCGCTGCTCGTCTGGGTCATCACCCGCGGCCCGACCGGCTCCCCGATCCCGTCGTTGGTGTCCGGGAACCAGGGCAGCAGCTCGGGGTCGTCGACCGACTGGGCCAGCAGATGCTTGCGCGGCTGGTCCGGGAACGCCCCCATGCTGGAGCAGTCGTGGGCGTGGCTGCCGCTGTACAGCACCCCGGAGTGCACCAGCACGGACTGGGTCGCGCCGAGGCAGGTGTCCCGCCAGCGCTGCTGGAAGTCGTCGAGGTCCAGCGCGATGCGTCCGTCGAAGACCCCGCCGCCGCTGCCCTCGTTGGCGGTGTAGAAGCCGGTGGCGTCGGTGGTGATGTCCTGGACCGTGGAGTTGTTGTGGATGAACCCGGGATAGGACGTGGTGAGTTGGCCGGTGGTGGCGTCGACCACGGCCAGCGCGTGGGTGCTCGTGCCGTTGATCCGGAAGAAGTCCCCGCCCAGCAGCACGTGCTGTCCGTCCGGGGTCACCTCGACGGCCCGTGCGACCTCGTCGGCGTTGGCCGTGAAGGGCAGCAGCGAGGCTCCGGTCGTGACGGCGGCGAACTTGTTCCTGGTCTGCCCGCCGACGCTGTTGAAGTCGCCGCCCAGATAGACGGTGTCGGCGGTGGCGGCCAGCGCCCGCACGGTGGCCGTCACGGAGATCTTGAAGTCGTCGCGGGGGGTGCAGGTCGCGGTGTCGATCGCCGCGACATTGCTCACCCCGACCCCGTTGACCGCGCCGAACTGCCCGCCCGCGTAGAGGGTCTCGCCGTCCGGGGACAGCGCCAGGGCGCGTACGGTCGCGGTGCCCGAGGAGATGGTGAAGGACAGCGAGCAGTCGGTGGGCGCCCCGGTCGCCGCGTCGAACGCGGCGAAGTTCACCGCGGGCTGTTCGTCCGTTCCGGGTGCGGCGGTGGGGGGCCGCAGGGTGGAGAAGGTGCCGCCCGCGTAGACGACGCCGTCGCCGGCGGTCATCGACCAGACGATGCCGTTGGTCTGCCAGGTGGTGAGGTCGTCCGCGGTGATGGCGACCGGTGGTGTCAGCGCCGCTGCCGGGGAGGCCCCGGCAGCGGTCGCGGTCAGGGCTCCGGCCAGCAGGCCGAGAGCGGCCAGGACGGCCCGCACACGGCGGTGCCCTCCGGTTCTCTGCCCCGTACTTCCGTTCATCATTCAGCTCCGAAGGTGAGAACGAGCTGCGGCCGGTAGGCCGCGGATCCTGCCTCGCCCGACCGGAGGCGGGGACTGTCCGTCCCGCTGCCGGTCGGGGCGAGTGAGTAGGCGGAGCCGAGGGCCCCGCCCGGTGCCGGCGCGGAGAGCTCCACCGAGTGGCCGGTGGAGACGGCGGTCGCGCCGGTGTTCGTCCCGAGCACGGACGCGGCGAGCGCCGGCCGGGAGTCGTGGGTGACCGTCGACCCGGTCCGGGCGCCGGTGTCCGGCGCCCCGTCGTGGCGGTCGGTGGAGCCCGTCGGCTCTTGCGACGACGTACGGAACCGGAGGCGGGCCGCTTCGAGGAACCGCCCGGCCGGTACGGCGGGCAGGGCGAAGCGCGGACGGCTCGGCCGGGCCGTCGTGCCCCGGCCGGCCGGCCGGGCGGCGGTCAAGCCGACGGGCCCGGTGAGCGGGGCCGCCGGGGGTGCGGCGGCCACCGGGGCGGGCACCCCGGCGGCCGGTGCGAGGGCCGTTACGGTCGCGGTCCGCCCGCGACGGCCCGGCCCGCTCATCTGTCCACCCGAACGGCGGCCCCGCTCAGCTGGTCGTCCAGCCGGCGGATGTCGGCGTCGACCATGATGCGGGCCAGCTCCCGCGACCTCACCTCGGGCTTCCAGCCCAGCAGCTTCTCGGCCTTGGACGCGTCGCCGATCAACGCGTCGACCTCGCTGGGGCGTTCGTACTTCGCGTCGTAGCGAACGTGCTCGCGCCAGTCGAGGCCCGCGTGCTCGAAGGCGAACTCCAGGAACTGCCGGACGCTGACGCCCTCGCCAGTGGCGACCACATAGTCGTCGGGGGTGTCGCACTGGAGCATCCGCCACATCGCGTCCACGTACTCCGGCGCATACCCCCAGTCCCGGACCGCGTCCAGATTGCCCAGGTGCAGCCGGTCCTGGAGCCCGGCCTTGATCCGGGCGACGCCCCGGGTGATCTTCCGGGTCACGAAGGTCTCGCCCCGGCGCGGCGACTCGTGGTTGAACAGGATCCCGTTCACCGCGAACATCCCATATGCCTCACGGTAGTTGACCGTGGCCCAGTAGGAGTAGACCTTCGCCACGCTGTACGGGCTGCGCGGGTGGAACGGGGTCTGCTCGTTCTGCGGGGGCGGGCTGGCGCCGAACATCTCGGAGGACGATGCCTGGTAGATCCGGGTCTCGATGCCACTGGCCCGGACCGCCTCCAGAAGCCGGATGGTGCCGAGCCCGGTGACATCACCGGTGTACAGCGGGGCGTCGAAGGACACCCGGACATGCGACTGCGCGCCCAGGTTGTAGACCTCGTCGGGCTGGATGTCGCGCAGCAGGTTCACCAGCGCCACACCGTCGGACAGGTCCGCGTGGTGCAGGACGAAGGAGCGCTCCGGCTCCTCGGGGCCCTGGTAGATGTGGTCGATCCGCTCGGTGTTGAAGCTTGAGGAACGGCGTATGAGCCCATGCACCTTGTACCCCTTGTCGAGCAACAGCTCGGCCAGATACGAACCGTCCTGGCCGGTCACTCCGGTGATGAGCGCGGTCTTCGCCACGTTTTCCCCTTCTCTGCTGATCGCCTCGGCGGCGATGTTCACCGACATATCGGAATTGAAGTGTTCTGCGGCAAAGTGTCACCGCGGTCCCTTGCTGCTGGCACAATCCGAGCCATGACGACCGAACTCCCCGCCCCGTCCCAGGAATCCACCCGTTCCCTACTGCGACCCGGCTCCCGCGTATTCGTCGCGGGACACCGCGGCCTGGTCGGCTCGGCGGTGGCCCGCCGCCTCGCCGACGACGGCCACGAGGTGCTCACCCGCGGCCGCGACCTCCTCGATCTGCGCGACGCCGCGCGGACCGGGGCGTATCTCAAGGAGATCCGCCCGGACGTCGTGGTGCTGGCCGCCGCCAAGGTCGGCGGGATCATGGCCAACAGCACCTACCCGGTGCAGTTCCTGGAGGACAACCTCCGCATCCAGCTCAGCGTGATCGCCGGCGCGCACGCGGCCGGTACCGAGCGGCTGCTCTTCCTCGGCTCGTCGTGCATCTACCCCCGGCTCGCGCCTCAGCCGATCCGCGAGGAGTCGCTGCTCACCGGTGAACTGGAGCCGACCAACGAGGCGTACGCGCTGGCCAAGATCGCCGGAATCGTCCAGATCCAGTCCTACCGGCGACAGCACGGCGCCTCCTACATCAGCGCCATGCCCACCAATCTCTACGGGCCCGGCGACAACTTCGACCTGGAGACCTCGCACGTCCTGCCCGCGCTGATCCGCCGCTTCCACGAGGCACGGCGGGACGGCGCCCCCGAGGTGACCCTCTGGGGATCCGGCTCCCCGCGCCGCGAGTTCCTCCATGTCGACGATCTCGCCGCCGCCTGCGTACGGCTGCTGGAAACCTACGACGACGACGCACCCGTCAACATCGGCTGCGGCGAGGACCTCACCATCCGTGAACTCGCCGAGACCGTACGGGAGGTGACGGGCTATCCGGGGAAGATCGGCTGGGACACATCGAAGCCCGACGGGACGCCGCGCAAGCTGCTCGACGTGACCCGCCTCTCCGCCCTCGGCTTCGAGCCGCGGATCCCGCTGCGGGACGGCATCGCCCGCACCTACGCCTGGTGGCTCGGCCGGCTCGCGCCCGGACAGTGACGGGTCGCCGCCGCCGGGAGGCATCCCGCGGCGGCGCACCGGTGGTGCTCCTCGCATCCGCACGCCCGCCGTCCTCAGTAGGCCCCGCGGCCGTCGGTGACGGCGCGCACGGTGCGGGCGAGGAGTCCCATGTCGGCGGCCACCGACCAGTTGTCGACGTACCAGAGGTCGAGCGACACGGTCTCCTGCCAGGTCAGGTCGGAGCGGCCGCTCACCTGCCACAGGCCCGTGAGCCCCGGCTTCACGGCGAGCCGGCGGTGCTCCCGCTCGTCGTAGCGTGAGGCCTCCTCCGGCAGGGGTGGCCGCGGACCCACCAGCGACATGTGCCCGAGCAACACATTGACCAGCTGCGGGAGTTCGTCGATGGACGTGCGCCGCAGCACCCGCCCGACCGGTGTCACCCGAGGGTCGCTGCGCATCTTGAACAGCGGGCCGTCGACCTCGTTGGCCGCGGCGAGCCGCGCCTTGATCGCCTCCGCGTCCGCCACCATCGTGCGGAACTTCCACATGGTGAACGGCTGGTTGTGCTGCCCCTGCCGGACCTGCCGGTGGAAGACCGGACCCCGCGAGGACAGCCGGACGCTCAGCGCCACCGCCAGGAGCAGCGGCGCCAGCGCCAGCAGTCCGAACAGTGCGCCCGTACGGTCCAGCACGCTCTTCAGCACCGCCTGCGGGCCCCCGCGCAGGGGCGGGGCTATGTGCAGCAGGGTGAGCCCGGCCGCGGTGACGGGACGCACCCGCTCGGCCGCCACCCCGGACAGCTCCGAGAGCACGGACAGGGCGACGCCCCCGTCGTGCAGCCCCCAGCCGAGCTGCCGCAGCCGGTCGCCGGTCAGCTGGGGCCCGGGAGCCACCAGCACCAGGTCCGCCGCGTGGGTGTAGACCCCGCCGAGCACCGTGCTCACGTCGTCGTCGGCCGGGCGGGCCGGGAGGCGCCCCGGCACGTGCACACCGTCCAGCTCCAGCCGGGCCCCGCCCACCGGTATGGCGGCGACCAGCCGGTAGTCGTGGTCCGTACGGGAGTTGAGCAGCTCGGCAGCCCGGTCCACGCCCGCCGCCTCGCCGATCAGCAACACCCTGCGGGCCCGGTCGCCCCGCCGTGCGGAGCGCGGCCACCGGCGCAGCCCCGCCACCGCGGTGGCGACGAGCAGCCCGGGTGCGACGCCCACGACGGCCGTGGCCGGGTCCACCGGGCTGCCCGCCGCCGTGTGCAGCACGGCCAGCAGACCGATGAGCGCGAGCCAGTCCCCGACCGCGCCGAGCGCGCCGCCCGGCTCGGTCCCCGGCCGGTCCGTGTACCGCCCCCGGGCGCCGCGCAGCCCGGCCCACACCAGCCCCGCCACCGCGGCGGCCGCCATCGGACGGGGCTGGTCGCCCGCGCGCAGCAGCAGCCAGGCCGGACCGGCCAGACCCAGCAGGTCGGTCAGCGCGGCGAGAGCCGGGCCGGGCGCCGGCTTCCGCCGGGCCGGAGCCCGGCCGACCGGGTCGCGCTGTGCTGTCGGTGCCCTCCACAGCTGCTCCAGGGCTGCCGTACGATTCCGGGAGGCGGCGGTGCGGGGGCGCGGCGCGCCCCGGACTCCCACCGGTCCGGACAGGTCGGTTTCCGGTATTTCCACATGCCCCATGAACCCCCCAGTCACAGTCGCACCCCCATAAACGGGACGCATCCGCCGATCCTATGGACTGACGGATGCGCCCTCGCCCGGTGCACGATATCCACACACGTGCCATTTCGCTGGAGTTCTCGTGAAGTTCAGACGGCTTGCTCCAGGCACTTTTGCATGGCTGGAACCTTCCGATGTCACGTGGCGGGTGCGGATGTTGATGGAGTGGCAGGCCGGTAAGCGTTTGTGCCGGGCGGCGGCCGCGGGCGGCCCGCGGAGGCTCCGGCTCCGGTGTGCCGTGCCGGGAGCGTACGAACCCCCTGGCGGGCGGCGTGCCGGCCAGGGGGTTCGCGCGTTCCCGCCCTGCTCCGAGGGGGCGGCACGGGCCGTTACGGGGTCAGAACGCGCCCCCTGTGCGCCTCCTGGTGCGCCGGTGGATGAGCAGTCCGGTGCCAACGAGCGCCGCTGCTGCGAGCGTTACCGACGTCACAGTGATTCCGGTGGCGGCCAGGCTGCCGCCGCTGGACGTGGGGGTGGCGTCGCTGCCCCCCCCCGACGCCACCACCGACCGTGGAGCCGGAGCCGGAGCCGGAGCCGGAGCCGCCGGAGCCGCCGGAGTCGGAGCCTCCGGCCGTACCGCTGGAGCCGGAGCCGCCGGTGGTGGAGCCGCCGCCCGTCTGCGTACCGCCGCTGCCGCCTGACGAACCGTCACGTCCCGTGCTGCTGCCGCCGTTCGATGCCTCGCCGGTGCCGCCGCTGTCGCCGGCGGTCTCGCCCCCCGTCTCCCTGCCGTCCGTGGCCGGGGTGACGGTGAGCGTCACGGCGGTGGTACGGGTGGCGCCGACGTCGTTGCGGAACTCGGCGCGATAGCGGTAGCCGTCCTGCGCCGTCCGCGCGGTGAACGTGAGGGCCGGCCCGGTGGCGCCCTCGACGTCCTTCCAGGTCTGCGAGCCGTCGGTGCTGACCTGCCAGCGGACCGTGGGCTCCGGGGAGCCCTCCGCCTGTGCGGTGAGGGCGACTTCCTCGCCGTCCTCGGCCGTGAGGTCGGCGGGCGCGTGGGTCACCAGGGGCGAGACCTGCCGGACCAGTTCGGTGATCTTTCCCTCGGCGGGGCTGGTCACGAAGACCGTGGCGCCGCCCGGTTCGACGGCGAGCGAGGCCGCGCCGGACTGGGAGTGGTTGCCGGGCAGCGACTGCTCCTTCGCGGCCACGGCGAAGTCCTGGCTGTCGTACACGGTCAGCGTGCCGTTGTTGTCGTTCGCCGGGTCGGAGAGGTCCCCGCCGTCCTGCCAGGCGACGAAGACCCGGCCGCTCTGCGTGTCGAAGGCGGCGTCGCGGGCCAGGTCCTTGCCGACGAGCGTCCTGACCAGCGTGCCCGCGGCGTCGAAGACCAGCACGGACCGGTCGACCCCGACCCACACCGCACCAGTGGCCGGGTCCGTCTCGGTGAATCCGGCCATGCCCTGCGCACCGGGCAGGTCGAAGGAGCCGGTGACGGCGAACGAAGCGAGGTCGACCCGGTGCAGCTTTCCGGCCGCGAAGTCGCTTTACCAGAGCGCCCCCCGCTCGGGATCGGCCGCGAACCGCGTGCCGCCCGGCAGGGTGAGACTCCGGGTGGCCGTGCCGGTCGCCCGCTCGACCTCGGACAGCTTCGCGCCCTGGGCGACCAGCACGGTCCCGGGAGTCGTACCGGGGGCGATGTCGGTGATGGTGGACCCGGTGAGCCAGACGCCCGAGGCCGACTCGTCACCCGCCTCGGCGCTGCCGACGCCCCGCAACGGGTAGCTGTAGACGACGCCGTCGCCCGGCAGCGGCCCCGAGATACGGGCGGCCGTCGAGGCGCGCAGCACGCCGGTGGGCCCGGGAGCCTGGCTGATCCAGCTCTGGGACGTCCCGTCCTCGGGGTTCAGCACATGGAGCCCGCGCTCGTCGACGTCGGCCGTGTCGGGGAGGTTGTCCGCACCGACGTACAGCTTCTTCGAGTCGGGGTGCAGCAGCAGGTCCAGCGGCTTGCCGGCCGAGGTGAAGTCGGCGGCGGCCCGGTAGGAGACGGTCCCCGCGGGCACGTCGACGCCTTCGCCGCCCGGTTCGCCGGGCTCCTGGCCCGCGAAGGCGACGGGTATGCGGACGTCCTGCGTACGGTCGCCGCTGGAGCGGTGGTCGGCCCGGGTCACGAGGGCGCAGGGCACCTCGGCGCAGTCGAGGCCGTCGCCCTTCGCCCGGATCTCGATCTCCACGTCGAAGGTTCCGCCGGGCCCGAAGGCGCGGGCGAGTTCGCCCTCGTACGGGTCGCCCGGAGGCACGATCCACTGCGAGGTCTTCGACCCGCCGCTCATGTCCGCGCCGCCGAGGCAGGGGGAGGGCACCCGGTTGTCGCCGTTGTCCTTGCACAGGGCGACATAGATGCCGGAGGTCCGGCCGTAGCCCTCGCCGGTGACGCGGACCTTCTCCCCGGCCGGGTCGAGTCCGGTGGTGGCCGAGACGGTGAGCTTCTGCCCCTGTGGACCGGTGGCGGTCTTCGGGGCGCCGGCGTCGGCGCTGACCGCCGCGCCCGTGGGGATCGCCGCGAGCAGCAGGGCCGCGACGGCGGCCGTACCCGCCCGGCGTCTCAGCGTGCCGCGGCCGCCCGGCGGGATGCCGGGAGCGGTGCCCGGAGTGGATGTCATGTCATTCCTCGTCACGACGCGTGGGAGCCTGGCCCCGGCGCGAGCTGCCGGGACCGGGCGAATGGCTGGGGTACTGCGCGAAGTCGGTCCGTGCTGCGTGAAGCCGACCGTCGCTACGTGAAGCCGACCGGTGTTACACGAAGTTGATGGGAGCGTGTACGTCGTACTTGCGGTCGTTGGTGGCGGTGTGGTCGGCGCGGGTCACGATGGCGCACTCGACGGTGTCGCCGCAGACGTTGCCGCCGCCGAGGTCGGCCTTGACGTGTATCTGGACGCTGAAGGTGCCGCCCGCGCCGAAGGGCGAGGTGTTGGGGAGGAAGCCGCCCAGGCCGGACACCCAGTGCGAGGCGCCGGTGGTGCCGGACTCGTCCTGGCCGCCGAGGCACGGCGAGGGCTTGTTGGCGCCCTGGGCCCCGTCCACCACGCACAGGCTCACGTAGACGCCCTGGGAGGTGTTGTAGCCGCTGCCGGTGACGGTGATGTTCGCGCCGCCGGCGGCCGCGGTGTCGGGGGCGGAGAGCGACAGGTTGTAGGTGGTGCCCCCGTCGGTGACCGTACGGGTGCCGGTCGCGGCGGCGGCGGGAGAGGCGAAGGTCACGGCCAGTGCGGCGGCGGCGAACGCGGCGAGGCCCGTACGGGCGACGGTACGGCTGGAGGGAACAGCACTCATGAGATGAGCACCTTTCTCGGCATCGGTAACCAGAACCACGGACACCCAGTCGACTTAGGTAAGGCATACCTAAGTAAATATCTGTTGGGTTGTCAACAAGTGGTGGCCCCAGGCGAATGGGTCAGTCGGCTCCGGCCGGCGGGAGGGCCTGTTCGGTCCAGATGGTCTTCCCGGTCGGGGTGTACCGCGTGCCCCACCGCTGGACGAGCTGCGCGACGATGAACAGACCGCGCCCGCCCTCGTCGTCCTCCGCGCTGTGCCGCAGGTGCGGAGAGGTGTGGCCGGTGTCCGCGACCTCGCACACCAGGGTGCGGTCCCGGATGAGGCGCAGCCCCAGCGGCCCGCCCGCGTACCGGACCGCGTTGGTGACCAGCTCGCTGACGACCAGCTCGGTCGCGAACGACAGCTCTTCCAGTCCCCAGGCCGCCAGTTGCCCGGTGACCAGCTCGCGGGCGCGGCCCACCGACACCGGTTCGGCGGTCAGCTCCCAGTCGGCCACCCGTTCCGCGTCCAGCTCGCGGGTACGGACCAGGAGCAGGGCCGTGTCGTCGGCGCTGGTGCCGCCCGGCACCAGCTCGGACACCGCCCGGTCGCACAGCTCCTCCAGCGACGCGGAACGGTCGCCGAGCACCCGGCCCAGCGCGTCGAGCCCCTGGCCGATGTCATGGTCCCGGGCCTCGACCAGGCCGTCGGTGAACAGCGCCAGCAGGCTGCCCACCGGCAGGTCGATCTCCATCGACTCGAACGGCAGACCGCCCAGACCCAGCGGCGGCCCTGCGGGCAGGTCCGGGAACGACACCCGGCCCCCGGGGTCGACGATCGCCGGGGGCAGATGCCCGGCACGGGCCATGACGCAGCGCCGGGAGACCGGGTCGTAGACGGCGTACAGACAGGTCGCCCCGGTGGTCACGTCGTACGTCTCCACCGCCCGGCCGGACGTGTCCGACCGCTCCTCCGCGGGCTGTCCCACCAGGTCGTCCAGCCGGGTCAGCAGCTCGTCGGGGGCCATGTCGAGCTGCGCGAAGGCCCGTACGGAGGTGCGGAGCCGTCCCATGGTGGCGGCCGCCTGGAGCCCGTGCCCGACCACGTCCCCCACCACGAGACCGACCCGGGTCCCGGACAGCGGGATCACGTCGAACCAGTCACCGCCGACGCCGGTCACATCGTCCGCCGGCAGATAGCGGTAGGCGGTCTCGACCGCGGACTGCGGCGGCAGGTGATGGGGCAGCAACTGCCGCTGGAGGGCGAGGGAAGCGGTCCGCTCGCGGGTGTAGCGGCGCGCGTTGTCGATGCAGACGGCGGTACGGGCCGCCAGCTCGTCGGCCAGGGCGACCTCGCCGTTGTCGAAGGTGGTCGCCCGGTCGGGGGCGAGCGGCCCGCCCGATGCGCCGGGGCGCACGCCCCGGTCGAAGGTGACGAGCCCCAGGATGCCGCCCCCGGCCCGCAGCGGGATGACGAGGGTGCCCTCGTCGAGCACGAGCCCGCCGGAGGACAGGCTGCGGTGCTGCGGCGAACCGGGCGGATAGCCGACCGGCGGATACGGCTGCCGGGGCCCGCCGGGGCCCTCGGAGCGCCGCGCCGCGTCGGCGGGGGCCGTACCGGCGGGGTCTGTACCGGCGGGGCCCGTACCCGGGAGGCCCGCGTCGGCGGGGCCCGTACCCGCAGGGCCCGCGTCGGCAGGGCCCGTACTCGCGGGGCCCGTACCGGCGAGGCCGACGCCCGGGAGGCCCGCGCCCCGAAGGCCCGTGCCCGGCGGGCTCGTCTCCAGGAGGCCGGGGTCCGGCGCATCGGATCCCGGCTCCGACCGTTCCGCGATCCGCAGCAGGGACATGTCCGCCGGACTGCCCACCGCCGCCGTCTCTCCGGTCACCGCCGCCCGGGTGACATCGACCCGGACGGTGGCGGCGAAGCCCGGTACGGCCACCTCGGCGATCTCCTCGGCGGTGGTGGCCACGTCCAGGACCGTGCCGATCCTGCGGCCGGCCTCGACGAGGAGGGTCAGCCGTTCCTGGACCCGGTAGCGGTCCGTGATGTCGAAGGCGTCCTCGCACACGCCGAACACATGCCCGTGGGCATCCTCCAGCCGGTAGTAGGCGCAGGACCACAGATGGTCCCTCCCCGGATCGCTGGGCGGCTGTCCCCGGAAGTGCAGGTCGAGAATCGGTTCGCCGGTGTCGAGCACGTGGTGCATGACGCCGTCGAGCGTCTGCGGATAGCCGGGGGTCACGAAGGAGCCCCCGGAGTACAGCTCGTCGGCCCGCTTGCCCCGGAACGTGGCCAGCGGCTGCCCGATCTCCCGTTCGAAGGCGGTGTTGCTCCAGGTCAGCCGCAGGTCGGTGTCGTAGATGGCCAGACCGACGGGCGACTGGGTGGCCAGCCCCTGGAGCAGGGCGAGCCGCGACTCCCAGTGCCGCAGCGCCCCCACCTCGGCGGCCACCAGGATCCGGTCCGGAGCGCCGCCCCCGGCCCCGCCCGGCAGCGGGCACATCGCCGTCGCCACCAGCAGCTCACGGCCGTCGCGGGCGCGTGCCACGTGGATCTCGTTGCCGAGGAGGGACGGCGGCCCGAGGCCGGGACCGGGTGCTCCGGGTGGTACGAATGACTCGGGCGGTACGAATGGCTCGGGTGATTCGGGCGGTTCGGATGGTTCGGATGGTTCGGATGGTTCGGACAGGGGAACTCCGCCGACCGGGTGCAACGAAAGGAACGTGCTCAGGGGCCGCCCCAGGATGTCGGAGGGGCGGTAACCGAGGAGCTCGGCGGCCGCGGGACTCCAGCCGATGACGGTGTTCTCGGCGTCCAGAACCATCGTGGCCGCCCTGGTGATGTCCAGGGGGCCACGGAAATCGGCGCTCTCCGCCGTATTCGCCGCGCTCACGGTGCGACACCGACCCGGTTCATTACCCTCAGAATCCGCCCTGCCCGGGACCGGCACAACCGCGGTGACCCGGGCCGGGCCCGCCGGGCACCGGGGGCGGCGCACCCCGTGGGCCGGAACCGCACGCCGACGCGCGGTCCGGCGGGGTGCGCGGTCCCGGGCATCGTGTGCTCCCGGGTGCGCCGACAACCGCCGCCCATGACGGTCGGGCTCGCCGTGGCCGAAGAGCACGCGACGAGCCCAGCCCTGTTCGGGCAGGCGTACGAGTGATGCGCGGTGGCAGAGCCGGGGCTCAGCCTTCCTTGATCAGACCCGCGCACTTCTCGCCGATCATCATCGTGGTGATGCACGGATTGACCGTCGTGAGGAACGGCATGACGGACGCGTCGGCCACCCGCAGTCCCGAGACCCCCTTCACCCGCAACTGCGGGTCGAGCGGCGAGTCCGGGTCCTGCGCCGGTCCCATCCGTACGGTCCCCGCCGGGTGGTACACGGTGTTGTGCGTCTCGCGGATGTAGTCGAACAGCTCCGCGTCCGTGGTCGCACCCGGCCCCGGAGCCAGTTCCGCGCCCGCCCAGTCGGCCATCTGGGGCTGCGCGACGATCTCCCGCGCCAGCCGCAGCCCGTGCGTCATCACCCGTACGTCGTGCTCGTCGGTGAAGTAGCGCGGATCGACCCGGGGCTTGTCCCGGAAGTCCCGGGTCCGCAGCCGCACCGTGCCCCGGGACCGGGCGCGGGTGACGTTGGGGGTCAGGCAGAACGCGTTGTCCGAGGTCGGGTAGCCGCGCCGGTAGGTGTTCAGGTCGAACGGCACCGAGCCGTAGTGGAACATCAGGTCCGGCCGGTCGAGCCCCGGCTCGGTGTCGGCGAAGATCCCGATCTCCCACCACTGGGTGGAGGTGGTGACCATGGGCTGCTTCGCCTCCCACATGATCACGCCCTCCGGGTGGTCCTGGAGGTTCGAGCCGACGCCGGGGGAGTCCACCCGTACGTCCACCCCGGTGTCCCGCAGGTGCCCGGCCGGGCCGATGCCGGACAGCATCAGCAGCTTCGGGGAGTCGATCGCCCCGCAGGAGACGATCACCTCCCGCCGGGCGTGCACCGCGCCGCTGTGGACGGTGTCGGGCTCCAGGTACTCCACCCCGGAGCACCGTTCGCCGTCGAAGAGCAGCCGCTTCGCCTGGAGCCCCGTCCGTACCTCCAGATTCGGCCGGGAGCCGAGAACCGGATGCAGGTACGACACCGAGGCCGAGGAACGGGTGCCGTCCTCGCGGGCGTTGATCTGGAACCAGTGCGCGCCCCGGATCACCGTGGAGCCCGTGTTGAACGGGACGGTGGGGATGCCCGCCGCCGCACAGGCCGACAGCAGGGCGCCGCCGCACGGATCGCGGGGCGGCACGGTCCGGATGGTCACCGGACCGGAGCGGCCGTGGTGGTCGCCGGGCGCGTCATTGGTCTCCAGCCGCCGGTAGAGCGGGAAGCAGTCCGCCGCGCTCCACCCCGTACAGCCCAGCGCGCCCCACGCGTCGAGGTCCTCGGCAGGGGCCCAGAAGGCGATGCACGAGTTGTGCGAGGAGCAGCCGCCGAGCACCTTGGCACGGGCGTGCCGCATGAAGCTGTTGCCCCTCTCCTGCGGCTCCACCGGATAGTCCCAGTCGTAGCCGGACTCCAGCAGTGCCATCCACCGCTCCAGCCGCAGGATGCTGTCGTCCCCGACGTCCGAGGGGCCCGCCTCCAGTACGCAGACGGTGACGGCGGGGTCCTCGGTGAGCCGGGCGGCGATGACCGCTCCGGCCGTACCGCCGCCGATGACGACGTAGTCGAACACGGGCACAGAGCTTGCTTCGGGCATCGGGTCTCCAGAATTCAAACCGGCCGACGGGGTCGGGGAGAAGCGGTGGGACGGTGGGAGCGGGGGAGCGGTGGGGTCGTTCCGGGCCTCGAGCCGGTGCTCGGCGAGCACGTCGGCCGGCCGCCCGGAGGCGACACCGAAGGGGAGCACCTGGAAGGTGCCGGTCAGGATCGAGAGGCAGCTGATCCCGGCGATGAGGGTAGGGAAGTCGCCGGGCGTGCACCGGAGTTCGGGCCGGGCGGCCCGGTCCGCCCGCCACGCCGTCGTCCTGGCACCGCCCGCGACCGGGCGGCGGTGCGACCGGGCTCCGTCGCACCGCTGTCCGGACTCACTCGAACCACCGCTGGGGAACCGCCGCGACATTGCGCCAGATGTGCTTGGCCTCCTGGTACTCGGCAAGCCCGGCGGGACCCAGCTCGCGGCCGAAACCGGACTGCTTCATCCCGCCCCACTCCGCCTGCGGTACGTAGGGGTGGAAGTCGTTGATCCACACGGTGCCCGCCCGCAGCCGCGAGGCCACCCGGTGGGCGCGCCCGCCGTCCTGCGTCCATACGGCACCCGCCAGCCCGTACACGGTGTCGTTGGCCAGCCGGACAGCGTCCTCCTCGTCCCGGAACCGCTCGACCGTGAGCACCGGACCGAACGACTCGTCCTGCACCACGGACATCGAGGTGGCGCACTCGTCCAGCACGGTGGGCGGGTAGTAGAAGCCGCCCGCCAGCGCCGGGTCGTCGGGCCGCGCGCCCCCGCAGCGCAGCACCGCGCCCTCGGCGATGCCCTCGGCCACGTACGCCTCGACCTTGTCCCGGTGCGCGGCGGAGATCAGCGGCCCGCTGCGCGCTTCCTCGTCGAACGGCCCGCCGAGCCTGATCCGACGGGCGCGTGCCACCAGCTCGTCGGTGAACCGGTCGTGCAGTTCGTCCTGCACGAGGAGCCGTGCCCCGGCGGAGCAGACCTGCCCCGAGTGCAGGAAGATCGCCATCAGCGCGTAGTCGACGGCGGTGTCGAAGTCGGCGTCGGCGAAGACGATGTTGGGATTCTTGCCGCCCAGCTCCAGGGCCACCTTCTTCACGGTGGGCGCGGCGGCCGTCATGATGCGCCGCCCGGTGGCGAGCCCCCCGGTGAACGACACCATGTCGACCCGGGGGTCCTCGGTCAGCGGGGCGCCCACCACCGCCCCCGCCCCGAGCACCAGATTGGCCACCCCGTCCGGCAGCCCGGCCTCGGCGAGCAGCCCCATCAGCAGGATGGCGGTGTGCGGGGTCAGCTCACTCGGCTTGAGCACAAACGTATTGCCGGCCGCGAGCGCCGGAGCGACCTTCCAGGCGGTCTGGAGCAGCGGATAGTTCCACGGCGTGATGAGCGTGCAGACCCCGACGGGCTCGTGGACGATACGGCTGTCCGTGTCCGCGTTCCCGGTGTCGACGACCCGGTCGGCGCCCCCGGCAGCGGCGAGGTTGCCGAAGTACCGGAAGCAGTTCGCGATGTCGTCCATGTCGTAGACGCTCTCGACCAGCCGCTTCCCCGTGTCCAGCGACTCGGCCCGCGCGAAGACGTCCTTGTCCCGCTCCAGCAGCTCCGCCACCCGCAGCAGCAACCGCCCCCGCTCGGCGGCGGGCGTCCCCGGCCAGGTCCCCTCGTCGAAGGCCCGCCGGGCCGCGGCGACGGCTCGGGCGGCGTCCCCGGCGCCGCCCTCGTCGACGGCGGCCACCAGCGTGCCGTCGGCCGGACAGCGGATCTCCCGCGTCCGCCCTTCGGCGGCGGCGGTCCACTGGCCATCGATGAACAGCTCCGGCATGGGGTCCTCCTGTACGGGGGTGGGACGGGCGCCCCGCCGGGCGCGGGCCTCGGCGACGACCGGCCCCCTGCGTGGCGACGTCAGCACAGACAGTAAGGGGGTCCGGTCGGGTGCGCAGCGTGGGCGGGGCCGACCGGAGCACGCCCGACCGGAGCACGCCCGACCGGGTCGCCGCCGGGGGCAGCCCGCCCGGGAGGCCGAGGGCCGTGCCCGTTACCCGTCCGGTTCCCGTGCGGATGGGCCGGGCGCCGCTCACGCGCGCCGGGCTGCCGCGTCGCCGGGGGGGGGCTGCCTGCCGGCCCAGTGGCCCGCCAGCCCGCCAGCCCGCCAGCCCGCCAGCCGGACGGCCGGCGGGCCGGCAGGCCGGTGGGCCGAATGGGTGCTCCGCGGCAGGATCCCGTACCGGCCCTGACCGCAGATCAACCGCCCCTACCGCAGCGCGTCCATCCACGCCTCGACCGCGTCCGCACCGCGCGGCAGACCTGACGACAGACACAGCGCGCCGTCGGCCGTGATGACGAAGTCGTCCTCGATCCGCACGCCGATGCCGCGCAGTTCCTCGGGGATCGTCAGGTCGTCGGGCTGGAAGTACAGCCCGGGCTCGACGGTGAGCACCTGGCCCTCCTCCAGCACACCGCCCACATACGTCTCGCTGCGGGCGGCGGCGCAGTCGTGGCAGTCCAGGCCGAGCATATGGCCCGTACCGCAGACGGTGTACCGGCGGTACAGGTCGGGCTCGTGCGGGACCGCCCCGCCACCGGGCCGCAGACCCCAGGCGTCGAGCCCCTCGGCGATCACGCGCGTCGCGGCGTCATGGAAGGCGCCGTACGGCGCGCCCGGCCGCAGCGCGGCGATGCCCGCCGACTGGGCGGCGAACACCAGGTCGTAGACGCGGCGCTGGACATCCGTGAAGCGTCCGCCGACCGGCAGCGTCCGCGTGACGTCCCCGGTGTAGAACGAGTCGGCCTCGACGCCCGCGTCCAGCAGGAGCAGGTCCCCTTCCCGCACCGGACCGTCGTTGTGCATCCAGTGCAGCACGCACGCGTGCGCGCCGGCCGCCGCGATGGTCTCGAACCCCAGACCGTAACCCTCCAGCCGGGCCCGCCGGTTGAAGGTGCCCTCCACCCACCGCTCGCCCCGGGCGAGACGGGTGGCGTGGGGCAGTTCACCGACGACGTCGTGGAAGCCGGCGACCGTGTACCCCACGGCGGCGCGCAGCTGCTCGATCTCCCACTCGTCCTTGACCAGCCGCAACTCCGACAGGAAGGCGAGCAGCTCAGCGTCGGCCGGAGCGGACGGCGGGACCAGCGCGTCGACGAGTACGTCCTCGCCGCGCACCACCCGGGTCGGGACGCCACCGCCCAGTGCCCCCTCCAGAGCGTCCCGGGCGACCGCCTCGACACCGAGGGCGTCGGAGGTCTCCCGGAGCGTCCGGCGCCGGCCGACCCAGAACTCGCCGTGCTGCCGGTCGCTGTAGAACTCCGCCCCGGACGGACCGGCGTCGCGCGGTGACCGCGGCCGGGTGAACAGGGTGACCTCGTGCCCGCTGCCGGTGGGCTCGAAGACGAGCACACTGTCCGGTACGGCCCCCGTCCCCTGCTCGGCGGTGAGGTGGATGAACGCGGAATGCGGCCGGAAGGCGTAGTCGAAGTCATTGCTGCGGGCCTTGAGCCCGCCCGACGGGACAACGATCCGCTCCCCGGGGAACCGCCCGGACACCACCGCACGCCGCTTGGCCGCGTACCCGGCTCCGGGGACGGGCGGAAGTCTCCTGTCCGTGTCCGCCCACCCCTGCCGAAAGACCTCGGCCACTGCGGCCGGTGTTCGACGATCATGGCTCCGCGTCCCGCGTGAGCCGTCGTGTCGTTCCATCGCACGCCTCCCCGTCATACCGTCCTGTGGTGGTCCGTCCTCGCCCCGCACGGAGAACGCACCTGTTCGAGCCGCGGCCCCGACGGGCCGCGGCTGCCGCCGTCAGCTCCGCAGCCGGGCCATCCACGCCTCCACTTCGCCGGCCGCGCGGGGAAGGCCGGCCGAGAGGTTCTCGCTGCCCTCCTCGGTGACCAGGAGGTCGTCCTCGATCCGCACGCCGATGCCGCGGAACTCCTCGGGCACGGTCAGGTCGTCCGCCTGGAAGTACAGGCCCGGCTCGACGGTGAGCACCATGCCCGCCTCCAGTGTTCCCTCCACGTACAGCTCGGTGCGGGCCTTCGCGCAGTCGTGGACGTCCAGGCCGATCATGTGCCCTGTGCCGGCCAGCGTCCAGCGTCGGTGCAGCCCGAGTTCGTACGCCTCGTCCACCGACCGCTCGCCGAACAGACCCCAGGCGGCCAGGTGTTCGGTCAGTACCCGCTGAGCGGCATGGTGGAAGTCCCGGTACTTCGCACCGGGCCTGACCGCGGCGATACCGGCCGACTGCGCCTCGTACACCGCGTCGTACACCGTGCGCTGGAGCGGCGTGAAGCGGCCGTCGACCGGCAGGGTGCGGGTGACATCGGCGGTGTACAGATTGCGGGTCTCCACTCCGGCGTCGACCAGCAGCAGTTCACCCGGACGGGCCTCGCCGTCGTTGCGGACCCAGTGCAGCGTCGTGGCGTGCGGTCCCGCGGCGCAGACCGACGCGTAACCCACGTTGTTGCCCTCGATCCGCGCACGCATCCAGAACGTGCCCTCGACGGCCCGCTCCAGGGTCGGCGTGTCCGTACCGAGGATGCGCACCACGTCCTCGAAGCCACGCACCGTCGCCTCGCAGGCGTGACGCAGGTCGGCGATCTCGAACTCGTCCTTGAGCAGGCGCATCCCGGACAGCGCGACGCGGAACTCGGTGTCGCGCTCGGCGGTCACCTTGTCGTCCAGAGCGGCGTCGACCCCCGCGTCGTAGCCACGCAGCAGTCGGACCGGACCGGTGGCCTCGGCAAGCCGCTCGGTCAGCGTGCGGACATCGCGGCAGGGCAGGCCGAGGAGCCGCTCGTTCTCGGTGAGGCTGTTGCGCCGGCCGTCCCAGAGCTCACCGTGGTAATCACGCCAGAACTCCCCGCTCTCACGGTCCGACCGGGGAAGCAGATAGGCGACCGCCAGGTGTCCGCCGTCCTGGTGGGGCTCCAGGACCAGTACGGAGTCCGGCGACTGATCACCCGTCAGGTAGACGTAGTCGGAGGACGGCCGGAAGGGGTAGTCCGTGTCGTTGGCGCGGACCTTCGGGTTGCCGGCGGGGATCACCAGCAGTTCACCGGGGAACAGGGCGCTGAGCGCCGAGCGACGGCGTGCGGTGTACGCCGCCTGCGCGATGGGCTCGAGGTCGCGACGCTCGGTGTCCGCCCACCCCTGCCTCATGTTCTCGGCGAGCTCGTCGCTCACGTCTCGGTAGAGGCCGTTCTTTCGCGTCTTGTTCTCATCCGTCTCATCCGTCTCATCCACCTCATGGGTCTCATCCACCTCATGGGTCTCATCAGCCACGACAGCCTCCTGATGCGAATCCGTCACTCTTGTTCCTCCTCCATCGCGGACGGGCCTGGATGGTGGGGCCGTGCGGGGTCGTGAGATCCAGGGGAACGGTGAAGGCGTGGTCGACGGTCGCGTACGCCGGGGTTCATGGCTCCCTTTCACGGCTGACTCACGGCTGGAGCCCGCAATGTACTGTGTGACATTTTACAGCGCAAGGGGTGCGACTGGCCGCACCAGAGGGGAGGGTGCCGCCCCCGTGGAGGGGGCGCGGGGGTGCCTGCCCGTGCGGCGGTCCGCGTTGCGCCCAATGGTCAATCTACTCTAACGTCACGGTAGATTTACGGGTGGGCGGAAATGTCGGGCGGGCGACGCGGGCGACGCGGGCGGTGGGGCCGGGGGTGAGCGGCTGATGCGGATCGGCGAGGTCTCCGAGCGCACAGGGCTGTCCACGCGTGATCCTGCATGACGAGGACGTCGGGGCGGCTCCTCCCCGTGGGCGTAGCCTGGGCTGTTCCCGTCTGTACGCGGAGTCGGAGGCGCACCGGCTGGACCTGGTGCGCCGCATGCGGCCGCTCGGGTTCAGACTGGGCGACGTGCGGGCGCTCCTCGATGTGCTGGACCGGCTTCCCGGCCCCGGCTCTCCGCCGGCGGAAACGACGAGCAGGCATACGGGCAACGAGCAGGCGTACGGGCGACGAGCAGGCGTACGAGGAATGGGTGGAGAAGTTGCGGAAGTACTGGGTACGGGCCGATGCGCGGTGTGAGGACCCGCGCCGTGAGCTGGGAACGGCGGAGGCGTTCGCGCGTTCCCCGCACGAGCGGCTCGCTCACCTGCTGGACGCGGCGGTGGCCGGATCGAAGGCGGCACGGTGAACGCCACGAGCGGGTGGGCCGTGGGTGAGGCGGCCAGGCGGCGTACGTTCGCGGTGATCAGCCACCCGGACGCGGGCAAGTCGACGCTGACCGAGGCGCTGGCGCTGCACGCGCACGCGATCACGTCGGCGGGCGCGGTGCACGGCAAGTCCGGGCGGCGCGGTGTGGCGTCGGACTGGATGGAGATGGAGAAGGCCCGTGGCATCTCCGTGACCTCCGCCGTCCTGCAGTTCGCCTACCGCGACTGTGTGCTGAACCTGCTGGACACTCCGGGGCACGCGGACTTCTCCGAGGACACCTACCGGGTGCTGGCGGCGGTGGACTGCGCGGTCATGCTGATCGACGCGGCCAAGGGGCTGGAGGAGCAGACGCGCAAGCTCTTCGACGTCTGCCGCCACCGGGGCATCCCCGTGATCACGTTCATCAACAAGTGGGACCGGCCCGGCCGTGAGGCACTGGAGCTGCTGGACGAGATCGAGCGCGAGTTCCGGCTCAAGCCCACCCCGGTGAACTGGCCGGTCGGCACCGCCGGCCATCTGCGGGGTCTGGTCGACGTACGCGAGCCGGAGCGGATGCTGCGCTACACCCGTACCCCCGGCGGCGCGCACGAAGCCTCCGAAGAGGTGGTTCCCGCCGAGCGGGCGGTGTCCGAGGAGGGCGCCGACTGGGAGCAGGCCGTGGAGGAGCTCCAGTTGCTGGAGGCGGACGGCGCCGGGTTCGACCGGGCCTCGTTCCTGGCGGGCGGCTCCACGCCGGTATTCTTCGGCGCCGCGGTCTCCAACATCGGCGTACGGCTGCTCCTGGACGCCATCGTCGACCTCGCCCCGCCACCGGGGGCGCGAGAGCTGGAAGGCGGCGGCAGCAGGCCCGTCGACGCCCCGTTCTCCGGGCTGGTGTTCAAGGTGCAGGCGAACATGGACCCGGCCCACCGGGACCGGATCGCCTTCCTGCGGGTGTGCTCGGGCGTCTTCGAGCGAGGCGTGACCGTCACCCGCGCCGCGTCGGGGAAGCCGTTCGCGACCAAGTACGCCCACAGCGTCTTCGGCCAGGACCGCTCCATGGTCGACACCGCCTACCCCGGCGACGTCGTCGGGCTGGTCAACGCCGCGGCCCTGCGCGTCGGCGACACCCTCTACGCCGGCCCGCCGGCCCTGTTTCCGCCGATGCCGACCTTCGCCCCCGAACACTTCGCGGTCGTCCGCCCGGTCGACATCAGCCGCTCCAAGCAGTTCCGCCGAGGTATCGCCCAGCTGGACGAGGAGGGCGTCGTGCAGGTCCTCGTCAGCGACGCACGCGGGGACCAGGCGCCGGTCCTGGCGGCGGTGGGGCCGATGCAGTTCGACGTCGTCTCCGCCCGTATGGCAGGGGAGTTCTCCGCACCCGTACGCCTGGAGATGCTCCCGTACCACCTGGCACGGGCCACCGACGCGGCCGGGGCGGAGACACTCAACCGCTCCCAGCTGGTCAAGGGCGAGGCGCTGACCAGGATCCGCGACAAGGCGCAGCTCGCCCTGTTCCCCGACCGCTGGCAGGCGAACTCCTTCCAGCGGCAGTTCCCCGACGCCAGCCTCGGCACCCTCCTGGCCGCCCACGAGTAACACCCTTCCGGATGCAGCAGGGCGGGGGCCTCCACGTCGAGATCGTGCGGCGACGCGAGCTCCGGCTACCGGCCCTGCGCACCCTGGTGGAGCGGCCCCGTCATGCCCCTCCTGCTCTTCGGCCGCACCCTGCTGCTGACGGTCGCCTTCCTGTCCGTGGGTGCCGCGCCGGTGCACCTGCTTCACCGTTCACGGAGCGGGGACGGTCTGCGGCTACCTGCTGCACGGGTTCGCGATCAAGGGGCCCGAGTACGCCGAGTCTTCGACACGTACACCTGGCTCGGCGAACCCGCCGGGAAGGCCGCCGTCTGCCTGGCGGCCGCCATCGCCGTCACCCCGAAGTGCACCCCGCCGGTCCGGCGCGCCCTGCGTGCGGTGACCGAACCCGACATGGCCTGGGCATTCCGTGACAGCCGGGGCGAGGAGCGCCCTGCGGATCCACCGGACCCGATGTCCACGCGGGTCCTCGACCGGCCCGCGCCGGCCCGGGAATCCGGTACGCGCTGTCGCGACCCCCGACGGGTGGAATGCGCTGCGTGAGAACGAACTCGGAGGGGTGTTCTCGCAGAAGGGCCCGACCGTACGCTGCGAGGCATGACAGCAACCTCTGGGCGATGTGACCGTACGCGCCGGCCCTCGCACGGCCCACGAGGAGATCCCGGATCGGGTGTGGCGGCGGGCTGACGACATCGGCGTGCGGGGAGGCTCCGCCGCAGCGCTCCGGCGGCCACGCCGGACGTGTGCCGGACGTGTCGGGGCGCGGCGCTCCGGCGCCCCGTTCATGATGCTGTCGTTCTCGGTGGCCACCACGGTGTGGAGCAGTCCAGGCGCTGCCCGAACACGGCGACCAGGTCCCCGAGCGGGTCCGTGGGACCCCGAGGCGCGACGCCGAACAGCAAGCAGATGGTGCGCAAGCCGGACAAGCCCTGGAGGAGCAGCGTGCGCAAACCGTCCGCCGATCGTGTGCTGACGGCACTGATGGGTCTCGCCGCCCTGATCGCCGGCGCGTCTCTCGCCCTGGTGGCCTACGTCCTCGCCGGCAAGATCGGTGAGGACCACCGCGCGGCCCTGGACGGCCGGGTCACCGCGGTGGTCTTCGACAAACGCGTGGTGAACGAGGGCGGCGGACCGAACGGCGGCACCCGGACGGACACCCTGGTCAGTACCAGCTCGGAGACAAGCGCTACACCTCCACGCTCAGACGCGGCAGTTCGGGTGGCGAGGTGGGGGACACCGTGGAGGTGGCCTACGACTCCGAACGGCCCGATCGCCCGTATACCGTCGCCTACGCCGAGTCCGAACCGCCGAGCGACGCATCACGCATCACGGGCGTCGTCCTCATCTCGCTCTTCGCCCTCGCCATGCTCGGCGGAGGGGCTCTCCTCCTCCTCACCGGAGGAGACCTCTGACCGGCCGGGACAGGGGCCGCCCCGGTCGCACGCAGCGGGCCGGGACGGGACGCATCGTGAAGGAGTTCACCACAACCTCGAACCGCCCCTCGTGCCCCTCGTGCCCCTCCTGCCCCCTTGCCCCCTGCCCCTCGCATCCGATTCAACCGTGAGGGCCCGTCGAAGGACCCCATAGCGTGGACGAGCAGATGAAGGGCAGCTCGACAGCGTGGGCACGCAAACGCACAGGGGAGACCCGGCGCAGTGACAGGGCACGAGAGACTATGGACGACGACCGTCGGAGTTCCCGTACCGGCCGTTCAGAAGGCCGGACACACCGGTGACGCCACCTATGACCAGGAGGCCGAGCAGTGAGCGTCCAAATGGGCTGGTTCGGGGACATCCCGCCCGTGCTCGTGGTCGCCCTGCTCGGTGCGCTGGTCGGCATCCTGCCCGTCATCGTGGCCGCAACGGGCCGTGCGGCACTGGACGCCCTGCACGACCGTGACGGAAGGGCCTTGCGTCTGCTCACCGCCATCTCCGACTGGTACTACTTCTCCAAGCCCGCCGTGCCCGAAGGGAAGCAGCCCCGCAAGCGGCCGGGCGTCCACAGGGTTCAGCGGCGCATGGTCCTGGAAAGGATCGTCGTCACGGTCGCCCGCACCTGCGACGCGTACCGGGAGACGGGCTTCCACCGGACCGGGCAGCCGATCCCGGCCGAGCAGTTCGACAAGGCGGCAGGCAAGCACACCTACACCGGTGACCTCCTGCTCTCCCTCCAAGCGGACCTTCGTGAACTCTCCCGGTACGAGACAGGCACCGCGGCCCTCAAGCTCCCGCGCCGCCCGACGTACGGCGAACTCCTCGAACTGCGCAGGACTCTGTCGAGGCTGCACAAACAGCCCGATTAAGTGCTTGGCACACTGGGCTGGACCCCGGTGCTGCCCTGGAGGGATCACCCGGCGGTGTTTCCCGGCCGGGTGTGGCGGATCCAGCGCCGAGTCCGGCCCGCCCCGCGAGGCAGCCGTACGGCAGATGGCGGCTCTGATCGAGGAGAGCGGCGGCCGGGCGTGGGCGGAGCAGGAAGCCGACCGGTGGGTCACACCCGCCCGCGAGTCCTTGCGCCGGGCGTGCCCCGGTGACGCCACCGGGCTGGACATCGTGATCGCAGCAGCCATCCGGCGGACCCACTGATGGCTGCTGCGACAAGGCCGCCCACGCGCGCCGGCCGGCGCCCGTCCGGTGCGCGAGGTGGTCAGCGACATCGACCACACCCTCACCACCACCGGCTCCGCCGCAACCCTCGCCACAGCCCCGGGCGTACCCGCCGATGCCTGCGCGAGTGCCTACCGCGCCTACCACCGCGGACAGCTCACCCGGGCCGAACTCCTGGCCCTGCTGCGGGGTCCGGGCAGAGCCACCCGTGAGAACATCACGGCCGCGCCCTGCTCGAAGCGACCGGCCACGCCGTCCTCCTGACCGCACCCGCCCGCGCGCCCGTACCCGTCTCCGGCAGCGTGGACCCGGGAAACGACGGCCGGTGGCCGACCTGCGCCACCCTCGACGACGCCAGGACCCTCATCGGGCGCTTGTGACGCCCGCCGCGTGCGCCCGACGACAGCCCCTGCCTCCCCACCGGTGAGGAGGCAGGGCAGGGCAGGGGCGGGAGAGGGCCGACCGGCGTGTCCTTGCGGGGCGGTCAAGCTTTCGGTTACGGGGCGCTGCCCTTGACGGCCACGTAGACGGTGTTGGTCGAGGTGCCGCCTCGCAGCGGGTTGGGAAACTCCACCACGTGGGCGGCGGTGTTCTGGAAGCCGTCGGCGAGGAGGGAGACGAAGTCGTCGTCGGGCGGGTCGTTGGACCACAGGGCGAAGACGCCTCCGGGGTGGAGGAGGCGGGAGAGGTCGCTCAGGCCCGCCGGCCGGTAGAGAGCGGCGTGGCTCGGGTGCAGCACGTGGCTGGGGGAGTGGTCGACGTCCAGCAGGATGGCGTGGAAGAGGCGTCCCTCCGCTTGCGGGTCCAGACCGCGGCCCTCACGCACCATGGCGAAGAAGTCGCCGTGCACCAGCCGGCAGCGGTCGTCCGAGCCGAGCGCGCGGCCGAGCGGTACCAGGCCGCGTCGGTGCCAGTCGATGACCTCGCCGAGGGTGTCGACGACGATCAGGGAGCGGACGCCCGGCTCCTCCAGCGCGGCGTGTGCCGTGTATCCGAGGCCGAGGCCGCCGACGGCGACGTCGAGGCCGGGGTGGTGCGCGAGCGGGGCGAGGCCCAGTCGGGCGAGGGCGATCTCGCCCTCGGTGAAGAGGCTGGACATCAGGAACTCGTCCCCGAGCTTCACCTCGTACACGTCGTCTCCCGACAACGGGTCGCGTCGGCGTCTCAGGCTGATGTCGCCGATCGGTGTCGGCTTCCAGTCGAGTTCCTCGAAGCGGGTGGTCATGGTGTGGGTCTCCTCCGGCCGGCGACGCGGTGTCAGGCGTCGATGACGACGGGGATGATCAGGGGCTTGCGGCGGTGGCTGCGGAAGGCCCAGGAGGCGACGGCGCGGGCGATGCGCTGTTCGAGCTGGTGGTGGTCGCCGATGCCCTCTGCGGCCGCTGCGGCCAGGGTCTTCTCGATGAGCGGGATCACCGGCTCGAAGGTGGTGTCGTCGTGCTCGAATCCGCGGGCGAGGAAGTCGGGTGCCTCCGCGAGGCGCCCGGTGTCGGCGTCGACGATCGCCACGATGGTGACCACGCCCTCCTCCGCCAGGACGCGGCGGTCCTTCAGGGACGCCTCGGTCGCGCCGCCGACCGTCATCCCGTCGACGTACACATAGCCCGCCGGGACCTTTCCGGTGATCGAGGCGCGCCCGTCGACGAGGTCGACGACGACTCCGTCCTCGGCGATGATCACGCGGTCCGGTGCGACGCCGGTGCGGATGGCGAGGTCGGCGTTGGCCCGCATGTGCTTCCACTCGCCGTGGACGGGCATGACGTGACGGGGCTTGACGATGTTGTAGCAGTACACCAGCTCGCCGGCGCTCGCGTGCCCGGAGACGTGGACCTTGGCGTTGCCCTTGTGGACGACGTTGGCGCCCCAGCGGGTCAGCCCGTTGATCACCCGGTAGATGGCGTTCTCGTTGCCCGGGATGAGGGAGCTGGCGAGCAGGACGGTGTCACCCTGCCCGATGCGGATCGAGTGATCGCGGTTGGCCATGCGGGAGAGCGCGGCCATCGGCTCACCCTGCGAGCCCGTGCAGACCAGGGTGATCTTGTGGTCGGGCAGCTTCTCCAGCTCCCTCGCCTCGACCACGAGGCCCGGCGGCGTCCTCAGATAGCCCAGTTCGCGGGCGATGCCCATGTTGCGGACCATGGACCGGCCCACGAAGGCGACCTTCCGCCCGTGCTGATGGGCGGCGTCGAGGACCTGCTGGATACGGTGGACGTGGCTGGCGAAGCTGGAGACGATGACCCGGCGCGGGGCGGTGCGCATGACGTGCTCGATCGCGGGGTTCAGCTCGCGCTCGGAAGTGGTGAAGCCGGGCACCTCGGCATTGGTGGAGTCGGTCAGGAACAGGTCGACTCCCTCCTCGCCGAGCCGGGCGAACGCGCGCAGGTCGGTGATGCGGTCGTCCAGCGGGAACTGGTCCATCTTGAAGTCACCGGTGTGCAGGACCATCCCGGCGCCGGTACGGATGGCGACCGCGAGGCCGTCGGGGATGGAGTGGTTGACCGCCACGAACTCACAGCCGAAGGGCCCGAAGTCGCGCCGTTCCCCTTCCTTCACCCGCACCGTCGTGGGCTTGATGTGGTGTTCCTTGAGCTTCGCCTCAAGGAAGGCGAGCGTCAGCTTCGAGCCGATGACGGGGATGTCCCGGCGTTCTCGCAGCAGGTAGGGCACGCCACCGATGTGGTCCTCGTGTCCGTGAGTGAGGACCACGCCGACGATGTCGTCCAGACGGTCCCGGATCGAGGTGAAGTCGGGCAGGATCACGTCGACGCCGGGCTGGGTCTCCTCGGGGAACAGCACCCCGCAGTCGACGATCAGCAGTTTGCCGGCGTACTCGAAGACGGTCATGTTGCGGCCGATTTCTCCGAGACCGCCCAGGGCGACGATCCTCAGCCCTCCTGCGGCCAGGGGAGGGGCGGGCTTCAGCTCAGGATGTGGATGGCTCATACGCTGACGTTACCGGAGAGTTGCGGTGATGATCCATTATGGCCGGGGCTCCGGCTTCGTCACGGGCCCGGAGCGGAGCTGTCGCCGGTAGGCCCGTTACGGGCACTCGTGGAGCGGGGCCCGGTGCGCAGGCCCGCCGTCTCCGGCCCACCGGGCGACGACGTGGCCGCTCGGGGCCTGCCCGAGCGGCCCGCTCGGGCAGACCGCGGAGGCGAGGCCAGACCGCGGAGGCGAGGCCAGACCGCGCGGAGGCGAGGCGTACGGCCCTGGGGGAAGCGAGGCACGCGGTCCCGGAGGCGGACAGCCGGTCCACGGGGCACCCTTGACCCCACGGATGCCGGTCACACGCCCGTAGCGGGGCGAACGGCAAAAGGTCAGCGCGTGGGGCCGTATTCCGTCCCGAGGGGAGTGCCGTCAGGAACTCTGGGCATTGAGCCTGCGACGCAGCGTCGCGGCGAAGTCCTCGGCGGCCAGGAGCTGAGCGCGCAGCGTCTCGCAGCGCGCGTCGGCCACCTTGCGGTACGAGTCCAGCCGCTCGTGCAGGCGCTCCCGCTCCTCGTCCGTGGCCGCGTCATCGGCTGCGATGCGGTCGACGATCTCCAGGAGGTCCCGCATCTCCTCCAGCGAGAAGTCCAGCGGCTTCATGCGGCGGATCACCATCAGGCGGCCGACGTCCGTCTCGGTGTACAGACGGAAGCCTCCCTTGCTGCGGGCGGAGGGGATGACCAGGCCGACTTCCTCGTAGTGCCGGATCGTGCGGAGCGACAAGCCGGTCCGCTCAGCCACCTCACCGATCTGCATCTGCCGCTCTGCCATCTCCGCGCCTGCCTCCTCTATGACTGGATCACTTCGAACGTTCGAAGTGATCCAGCATACGTGTCCGGAATCACATGATCCTCAGACGTGCTTACCTGCACTTCATAAGCCGCAACTCGCACTCTGCCTTCACGTCAGGGTACGCTTGCGCAGTGAGCCGAAACCGCCGGGCGGACCTCGCTGACGCTTGAGCCCCGGCCTGGGCCTCACGGGCTTGTCGGGCAATGATGCCCGACCGCCGGCCACGAAGACTGCCACTCGATCCGGCAGAGCCCCACTGACGCAGGGCTGCCGGGATTCCGCCCCCTGCGTGGAGTCGAGAAACGATGCGTGCGTGTCCAGACAGGTGGATGTGTGCGCCCGAACAGAAACGGTTGCATGTCTACACCGCTGTCCGCAGGCCCCAAGCTGCGTATGTCCAAGCCGGACTGGCTCGCTTCCCCGAAGGTCTTCCGTACCGAGGTGCTGGCCGGCCTCGTCGTTGCGCTGGCGTTGATCCCCGAGGCGATCTCCTTCTCGATCATCGCGGGTGTCGATCCGGTGATCGGGCTGTTCGCGTCGTTCACGATGGCTGTGGTGATCTCGGTCGTGGGTGGCCGCAAGGCCATGATCTCCGCCGCGACGGGTGCGATGGCGCTGGTCATCGCGCCTTTGAACCATGAGTACGGCCTCGGTTATCTGATCGCCGCGGTGATCCTGGGCGGCCTGATGCAGATGGCTCTGGGGGCGCTCGGGGTGGCGAAGCTGATGCGCTTCGTGCCGCGCAGTGTGATGGTCGGGTTCGTCAACGCCCTCGCGATTCTGATCTTCATGGCGCAGGTCCCGGAGATGCGGGATGTTCCGTGGGCTGTTTACCCGCTGATCGTCGGGGGTCTGGCGCTGATGGTCTTCTTCCCGAAGATCACTACGGTGATTCCGGCGCCTCTGGTGGCCATCGTCACGCTGACGGTGATCACGGTCGCTGCCGGTATCGCGGTGCCGAATGTCGGTGACAAGGGTGAGCTGCCCTCGTCGCTGCCGGTGCCGGGTCTGCCGGATGTGCCGTTCACGATGGACACGCTGACGACGATCGCTCCGTACGCCTTCGCGTTCGCGCTGGTGGGGCTGATGGAGTCGCTGATGACGGCGAAGTTGGTCGACGACATCACCGACACGCACTCGAACAAGACCCGTGAGTCCATCGGCCAGGGCATCGCCAACGTGGTGACCGGGTTCTTCGGCGGTATGGGCGGCTGCGCCATGATCGGCCAGACCATGATCAACGTGAAGACCTCCGGAGCGCGGACCCGCCTGTCCACCTTCCTCGCCGGTGCCTTCCTGATGGTCCTGTGCATCGCGTTCGGCCCGGTCGTCTCGGACATCCCGATGGCCGCTCTCGTCGCGGTGATGATCCTGGTCTCCTTCGCCACCTTCGACTGGCACTCCATCCAGCCCAGGACGCTCCAGCGCATGCCCGTCGGCGAGACCACCGTCATGGTCGTCACCGTCGCCGCCGTGGTCGCCACCCACAACCTCGCCATCGGCGTCGTTCTCGGCTGCATCACCGCGATGGTGATCTTCGCGAAGCGGGTCGCCCACATCGCCGAGGTCTCCGGGGTCGTCGACCCGGACGGCAACCAGGTCGTCTACGCGGTCACCGGCGAGCTGTTCTTCGCCTCCTCCAACGACCTCGTCTACCAGTTCAACTACAAGGACGACCCCGACGACGTCGTCATCGACCTCACCGACGCCCACATCTGGGACGCCTCCTCGGTCGCAGCCCTCGACGCCATCGAGACCAAGTACGCCCAGCGCGGCAAGAAGGTCACCATCATCGGGCTGAACAAGGCCAGCGCCGAGATGCACGGCAAACTCGCCGGCCAGCTCACCGCCGGCCACTGAGACCGACCGACAAGCCGCCCCTGCCCACCCCGGCAACGGACCACGGACAAGGGGCGGCCTTGCCCGCACATCCCCTCGCACGTGGTGTGCGCGGCCAACGCAAGCCTTCACCCGGCCGGAAGTCCCGGGGATGCCCGAAGATGCCGCCGCACCCCTCCCTGCCTCGCTAAGTAGCAGGCCAGGCGGAGTGCGGCGGCACCCGCGTATCAAAGGTCCCGGAAGAGACCAGCGAGCGCGGTGACCTGCCACAATGGCGGGCATTCGGTCGCTGACCTGTGCGAATGGTCTTTCAGTTGTTTCATGCTCGTGCCGGTTGATGATCCGGGAGTCCCGGAGGGCTCCCACGGTTTTCGGATGCCCATTCGCTTCTGGCATTCGGCGAGCGTCCCGTCGAGCAGGACCTACTCCGGATCGGTTTCACACAGGACCTTGAGCAGGCCCGGTGACCGGTCGGCAACACCCTTTCGGCGAGCGGACCGCCGCCGAACCCAAGCAGCGTTGACGCACTCTGCAACACATCGCGCTCAGCCTTGGACGGACCGGGGACTTCGCCCGCGCCGCGTTCGTCCTCAACGGAATCTGGAGCTGGTCACCGTTGAGAAAACCTCGCTCCCCGGTGCTGCGTCCCAGACGGACTTCGGTGCTGGGCTGCCGACGGATTCGGCGGTGATGTGGCTGGACCGGGCGAGCGCCGGGCCAGGCGGGGCCACGTGGCCCGAACCACTCCGGGCCCGGCCTCGCTGCTCAGCATGGACTGCGCCAGGTCCCCAGCTCCCACTTCTTCCGCATGGAGGAGAGGCCTATCCTGCGGGACTCGGGGCAGAAGCGGTCGGTCGACTCGGTGTACTCGACATGGAAGACGGCCTTGCCCGCCTCGATGAACGGTGTGAGCTTCGCGCACTCGCCGTACTGCGCGCACTGCTCGTTGACCGCGAAGTCGAAGGCGCCCACCAGCTGAGGGATCTGCGAGAGATCATTCTTCAGGCCCACCGCCAGGCCGCGTTCGTGGGCGATGCGAGCGATCATGCGGTTGTAGCGCAGTTGGTCCTGCGCGGTGAGCGGGAAGCCCGTGTCGTCGGCGTACCCCTCCACGAGGTCGGGTTCCACCGCGTCGAATCCCTTCTTCCGGCACATGTCGAACCGCCGTTCCATGATCGGCTGAAGCAGGGAGATCCGCCGGATGTCGAGCCAGCGCTCACCGTGCCAGCCGTTCGGCCCGCCCAGTACCGAGCGGGGGAACGCGTCCTTGTCGGGCCGGTAGTCCTCCCAGGCGCCCACGTTGATGTAGCAGATCACCTTGCGGCCGGCGCGGTGGAGCCGGGCGACGTCCTCGGCGTCGTTCTCGAAGCCGTCGATGTCATAGACCGGCACGTCGGCAGCCGAGGCGTCGACCTTCCCGTCGAGCTGCCACTGCCAGGCCAGCCCCGGACGAGGCTGCCACCGGCCCTTGCCCGGTCCGCCCGATGCGGTGTCCCGGCCGCCGCCCGTACCGGAACAACCGGACAGCAGGGTGGTCACCGCGACCGTCAGCACAGCCAGCAGGGTGGCCCACGACCGGGCTCCGGGTTTCACCGCCCCGCTCCGGACAGTACGGGTGTCAGCCGGGCCCACGGGTTGGGCGGCTTCCCGGTCACCGGGCCCGACACCGCGGCGCCGCGCTCGTTGGCGGTGCGCACGGCCAGCGGGGCCAGCGCCTCGGGCACGCCGTACACCAGGTGACAGAAGCGGTCGGGCGGACAGCGCGTCGTCCAGTCGGGCCTGCTGAACGCCGACACATAGGTGGACCAAGAGCCCTCGAACGTGACGAGGAGATCGGCGATGCCGGCGTAGCCGGGAGCCGGGTGCACGCCCGGGTTGAGGACCACGGGCGACGCACCCTGCCGGCGCAGCGCGCGCACCAGCTTCCGGTAGGCGGGCAGCGCGTCCCCGGCGGCGCTCACCCGGTCCAGGAAACAGCCGTCGGTCGCGTACCACTCCCGGTGCCGTGCGGCATCGGCGGTGACGTCGGCGGAGGGCCGGGTGCCGTAGTCGGTGTCCACATAGCCGAGCACGCGGGCGCCCGCTCCTCGCAGCGCGCCCGCCGCGGAGACGAAGGCGGGATCGGGGGCGCCGCCCGGCCCGTCCGCGGGATTGAGCACGACGGCGTAGGTACGGTCGGCCGCCTCAATGAGCCGGTGCCAGGCGGCTGGGTCCACAGCCGGGTGGACGTACAGCGGGATCAGAAGGCTCACGACGACGGTCCGCCTTCCTCGCGCGGGGCCGGAGGGCGGGCGTCGGCGGACCACAGTGCCGTCAAAGACTCCCGGAGCACATACGAGGGACGCCAGCCAAGGGCTGTCCCGGCGGCAGAGATGTCGGAACGCTGCCAGGACACCTGCTCCGAGCGGGCGGAGCCGGCGCGCTGTTCCTCGATGCGTCCGCCGAAGCCCGCGATCTCCGCGAGGGAGTGCACCAGGTCGCGCACCGGTACGGCGTCGCCGCCGCCGATGTTGAGCACGCGCGGCAACGGCCCGGGCGCGGTCACCGCCTGCTCCACCGCCCGTGCCACGTCACGTGCGTCGACGAAGTCGCGGTACGCCGACAGGTCCCCGAGGCGGAGCACCGCGTCGGTGTCCGAACCCGCCTCGCGCAGGAGCCGGGTGACCCGGCCGGGCAGTCCGCCGGGAGGCGCCCCGGGCCCCACCGGGTTACCGACCCGGAGGACGAGTGCGTCCAGGGCCGAGGTCGAGACGGTGACCGTGCCGGCCAGTTTCGTGGCCCCGTAGGTGCTGAGCGGGCGGGTGGCCGCCGACTCCGCCGTCGGGATCCGGCCGGTTCCCGGGCCGTACTCGGCGGCCGAACCGAGATGGACCAGCCGGGCCGAGGGACACGCCAGAGCCATGGCCTCGCACAGGACGGCGGGCCCCCGGGCGTTGGCCTCCGCCAGCGTCACCGGGTCCCCGCCGGTCGCACCGGCGCAGTTGACCACGGCGTCCGGCGCCGCCGACGCCAGGGTCTTCGCGAGCCGGTCGGCGGAGTCGGTGGCGAGGTCGACGGGAACGCCGGCGGCGGGGGACCGCCCGCCGGCGAGGACCCGCGCGCCCTTGAGAGTGCCGAGCCGCTCGGCGACGTGGGCCCCCAGATAACCGGTGGAACCAAGGACGATAATGCGCATACGGGGCTCAGGCTCCCTTGAGCAGCAGGGACTTGCGGCTGGTGAACTCCGCGTTGGCTCGGTCGTAGTCGTCGGGACGGCCGATGTCCAGCCAGTAGCCGTCGAACTCGTAGGCGTGCGGCGGGTTACCGGAACCCAGCAGGTCCAGCACCAACTCGTCGAAGCCCAGCGGCAGTCCGGCGGTGTACCCGTCGAGTGTGGCCCGGCTCAATCCGTACACACCCATGGAGACGCGGTAGTCCAGGCTCGGCTTCTCGGTGAAGCCGACGACCTTGCTCGCGTCGGTGGTCAGTACACCGAAGTCGATGCGGACCTGGCGCGCGTACGTGGCGATGGTCAGAGGTGCTCCGGAACTCTGGTGGCTGTGGAGGACGTCGGCGTAGTCGAGGTCGGTGAGGATGTCCCCGTTCATCACCAGGAAGTTCTCCGGCAGCCGTTCACGCATCGTCAGGAGCGGCCCCATGGTCCCCAGCGGGGATTCCTCGGTGGAGTAGTCGACTCGCAGGCCCCACTGGGAGCCGTCGCCGACGTAGGCCCGGATGATCTCGCCGAGATGGCCGATGGCGATGGTGCAGCCGGTGAAGCCGGCCGAGGCGAGCTGGCGCAGGACGATTTCGAGGATGGCGTGCTGGTCTCCGATGGGCACCAGCGGCTTGGGCAGGGTGGTTGTGTAGGGCCGCAGCCGGACACCCTTGCCACCAGCCATGATCACTGCGTACATGGTCTTCCCCTTGCTCGACGTGCCGGGTGTGGTCAGATGTTGTAGATGCCGGTCTTGTAGCGGGCGAGGTTGCCCGGCTCGCGGAAGAACTCCACCGTCTGCGCGAGGCCCTCCTCCAGGCTGTGCGCCGGGCTCCAGCCGGTCGCCGCGCGCAGTCGCCCGGCATCCGCGACCAGCCGCATGACCTCGGAGTTCGCGGGCCGCAGCCGCTGCGTGTCCTCGCGGACGTCGAGCGCGGTGTCCATCACCTTGCCGATGAGGGCGACCAGGTCGCCGACGGAGATCTCGCCGCCCGTACCGGCGTTGAAAGTGCGGCCCACGACCCGCTCGGCGGGCGCGGAGCCCACCGCCAGGAACGCCTGCGCGGTGTCCTTGACGAAGGTGAAGTCCCGGGTGGGACGCAGGTCGCCGAGGGTGATGGTCCGCTCCCCGGCCGCTACCTGGCCGATGACGGTAGGGATCACGGCCCGCATGGACTGCCGCGGCCCGAAGGTGTTGAACGGCCGCAGCGTCACCACCGGGGTGTCGAAGCTGGCGTGATAGCTGTCGGCCAGCCGGTCCCCGCCCGCCTTCGAAGCCGCATAGGGGGACTGGGTGTTGATGGGGTGGTCCTCGGTGATCGGTACGGTCTGCGCGGTGCCGTAGGTCTCGCTGGTGGAGGTGTGCACCAGCCGCGGTGTGCCCGCGGCCCGTACCGCCTCCAGCACGTTCAGGGTGCCGGTGACATTGGTGTCCACGTAGCTGTGGGGCGCCCGGTAGGAGTAGGGGATGGCGATGAGCGCGGCCAGGTGGTAAACGCTGTCGGCCCCTTCGACGAGATGGCGGACCGAACCCGGGTCCCGGACGTCGCCGAGGACGATCTCGACTTGGTCCAGGACGGCGGGGGAGAGGGTCTCGAGCCAGCCGTACGAGGAGAAGGAGTTGTACTGAGCCATGGCCCTCACCCGGTGCCCGGCGGCGACGAGCGCCTCGGTGAGGTGGGAACCGATGAAGCCCTCGGCTCCGGTGACGGCGGCGAGCGGGGGGGTGTTCAAGGTGGTTTCCTTCCGGTGGTCGGTCGGCGGTCGGCGGTCGGTGGAGTCCCGTCAGCCGTGTGCGGTGGGTCGGCCCAGCTGCCGTAGGGTCACGGCTGTGAGACAGAGCACGGCGGCACCGCAGCTCAGCGGCAGCGCCGCGGTGCCCGGTGGCGCGCCGGCCAGCATCCCCGCGCCGGAGAACGCCGCCGCGGTGAGACATACGGTGGCCGGCGGCCAGGCGGTGCCGAACGCCTGAAGCAGCAGGGAGACCCACAGCGTTGCGGCGAGCAGCAGCAGGGTGGCGGGTTCGGCGTCCACGAGCAGCGCCGCCGGCGTCAGAGGGCCGAGGTACACCAGCAGGCAGCCGCCGAGAACGGCGGCGGAGCGGGCCCGGAACCCGCCGAGCGTCCTCGTGGACCGCAGTGCCGCCACAGACAGTCCGCGGTAGCGGTACAGCAACCACTCGGCCGGCCCCATGCTCAGGGTCAGGACGATCACGGCCCAGGGATGGTCCCGGCCCGCCAGGAACACGAGTGATCCGGCGGCCAGTCCGAACAGGCCGTACGGCAGGGACGGCCACAGCCCCGGACGCGCGGTACCGGGTGCGGCCGGGGCCGAGCGGGTGGCGCGCAGCGCCCAGCCGGCCGCGGCGACAGCGCCGAGGAGCGACAGCAGCGGCAACCCGGCGCGGAGTGCGTTCCCGGGTTCCCACCACAGCAGCGACGTCCCGCCGACGGTGACCGGCACGAGGGCCGCCAGCAGCAGCCGTTCGCGGCCCAGTACGAGCAGCACACCGGCCGCCGCGAGGTAAGCGGACTGGGCCGTGACGGCCAGGGCCGTCACGGCCGACCCCGAGAGGGCGGCGCCGGCGGCGGCGGCCGCGGCAGCGCCCAGCGGCGCCCCCTTCGCGAGGGTGCGGCCCGCCTCCAGCCGCCCGGTCGCCAGGCGCACGTACGCCCGGTGGCCCAGTGCCTGGTTCCACGCCCAGGAGATGAGCCCGGCCACCACCAGCGCCCGCACCGCGCCGTCAGGAGGCAGCATCCGCCCGGCGAGTGCGTACGCGAGGCCGGGGAGTGCGAACAGCAGCCCTCGCAAGGCGCAGCGCACATGGTCGGGCCGCCAGGGATCGGTGGGACGGGGCGGCTCGGGGAACGTCCGCGGTACGCGCCGGTACAACGCCGTCGCCAGTGAGAACAGGTCGGTGTGCCCGTACTTCTCCCGGATCACGTCGCCGGTGAGGCCCTCGGACTCCAGCAGGGCGGCGACCTCATAAGGGTGGACCGCGGGTGCTATACGGTCGGCCAGTGCTGCGGCCAGCTCGTCCACCGCCTCGGCTCGCGCCCCGTGGCCGGGCAGGACCGGAGCCGGCGGGTGCGGGCCGGCGAGGCGCAGGGCGAGGGTGCGGTCGTCGGCGAGGCGCAGGGCCAGCGTGTCCTGCTCCGCGCCGCCCGGTTCCAGCGACATGGGTCCACTCATCCGGCCGCGCTCCTCACAGGTGACCTGCCCACCGTCGTCGGCGCGTGCTCCTCGACAGCCGTGGGCGCACTCCGGCCGCCGGATCCGGACAGCTCCTGGTAGATGGAACGGAAGGTGTCGATGGTCTGCCGGAGGGTGAACTGCTCGATCACCCTGAGCCGGGCCCCCTCGCCCATCCTCCGGCGCCGCTCGGTGTCGGCCAGCAACTCCAGGGCCGCGTCGGCCATCGCGGCCGGATCGCGGGGTGGCACGACGAGACCGGTGTCGCCGACTGCCTCCCGGACGCCGCCCACGTCCGTGGAGACGGTCGCCCGCCCGCATGACATGGCTTCGATCAGGGTGAAGGGGAAGCCCTCGCTGATGCTGGAGAGCATCACGACGTTTCCCGCCGCGTAGGCGTCCTTGATGTCCTCGACCCGGCCCTCAAAGGTGATCGCGGCGGTATGGCCCAGCTCAGCGGCCAGCGCCTCACACCGGTCCCGGTAGGCCTCCCCGCCGCGCGGCGTGCCGCCGAACAGGCGCAGCCGCGCGGCCGGCACCCGCTCCCGTACGAGGGCGAAGGCGCGGATCAGGGTCTCCAGGTCCTTGATCGGGTCGACGCGGCCGGCCCAGCTGAGGACGGGGTCGGCAGGTTCCGGGCCGGCGGGCGGAAACGCGGCGGGGTCCACGCCGTTGTAGACCGTCCGGATCGCATCGGGCGCGGCGCCTCCGTGCTCCTCCCAGAGCCGGTTGTAGCGGTTGCCCGGGGTGATCAGGGCGGCCCGCCGGTACGTCTCCTCCGCCAGCAGCCGGAAGAAGCCCAGCACGAGTGCCTTCACCGGCCACCGGTAGGGAGCGGTGCGGTATCCGAGGTAGCGCTCGCGCAGGTACACGCCGTGCTCGGTGAGCAGCAGCGGCACACCGTGCCGTTCCAGCGCGGCGAGGCCCGGCAGGGCCGCCACGCCTCCGCTGACCGCGTGCGCCACTCCCACCTCCGGGTACGGTGCGGCCAGCGGCCGCAGCGCGTGCTCCAGCAGTGCGGTCGCGGTCACCGCGTCCTGCAGGTTCGGCCGGGCCTCGCGCGCCGCGAGCCCGGGCCGGTTCCAGAGGGCTGTCAGGATGCCGATGGCCTGGTCTCCGCGCAGGAAAGGACTGAGCCTGCCGTCCTGGGCGGCCCGCGCCAGCGCGTACAGAGCCGGGCCGAAGCCGCCTTCCGCGCGCGGGTCGAGCAGTGCGGTCACGAACCGCTCGTAGGACTCGGCGAGCCGTCGGCGGTGGTGTCCGCGCGGCGCCCGCCCCTCAGGGGTGGGACCCCACATGGGGACGGAGACGATGCGGCCGACGTGGGCGGGGGCGTCCCAGACGACCGACTCCCGGCCGGTGCCGGTGACGGCGATCACGTCGAACGCGATGTCCGGCATGCCGGTGACGAGTTGGTCGCACCAGACGCTCACACCACCGTGACTGTGCGGGTAGGTGCCTTCGGTGAGCAGGGTGACGCGCGACACGCCGGAGTGTGGCGCGCCGTGGGGAAAGTACATCGATCTGCTCCACGGCCGGGAAGTGAGGTTGTCGGGCCCGGGGGGTCGCGGGCCCGTCCCGGCCGCCGCACCGGCGACCGGGAACAGGAGGGCGTACGCTTGTCAGCGCTCCGCGCCGTAGGGGACTTGTTCCGCGACGCCGGAAGGCACTTCGGTCCGGGGTGCGGCGTCCGTCGGTGCGCCGGTCATGGCGGGCCTCCCGTACGGCCCGTCCGCCGCGGCCGGCGGGCCCGCGGACACGGGCAGGTCCAGGGTGTAGGGCAGGCCGTCGGTCGAGGCCCAGCCGGAGACCTTGCCGGCGTAGGGAGCTCCGAAGCCGGTGCCGCCGTGCTGGGTACCGGCGGGCATGGTGGCCGCGATCGCCACGCCCCCGGGAGCCTGCACGGTCACACTGTCACCGATCCGGTAGGCGGTGACCTGGCCCGCGTCGAGGGCGGCCCGCCAGGCTGCCCTGCGCTGCATCTCGACGCCGATGTCCTTCATGCGGAGATTCACCACGGGGGTGTCGCCGGTGAACAGGTCGTCGTAGTCGCCGAGCACACCGTCGAGCACCGGATAGGCGATGCGGTCCTCGGCGAGATTCGACTGGTGGATGAAGTGGGGCTTGGGGTCGTTGGAGAGGACGTGCCCCAGCGCGATCCGGGTCTCCAGCGGGACGATGTGATCGGTGTAGCCGGTGGCGATGTCCAGCGGCGCGGCCAGGCAGGTTGAGGTGGCGGGGTTGTCCTCGCAGATCCCGCTGCCGCCCTGGGCGCGCCCGGTGTAGATCCAGTTGTACTCGTCGACCTGCTCGGCTTCCCGCCCGGCGTTGTAGAAGACGTTCATCGGGTAGCGGGAGACGGTCGTGGCGGTGCCGACCTTGCGCTGCACGGGGTCGCGGGAGTTGTCCGAGCCCAGCCATTCGATGTCCGTGTCGGTGAGGGCGAGCCCCAGGTTGGGGTTGTCCACCGGCTGCTGAGGGGTCACCTTCAGGCCGGAGTGTTCGCCGGTGACCAACTCTTCGCGCCTGAGGGGGAGTCCGGCCGCCACGCCCCACGCCTCGTTGGTCGCGACCTCGTCGGCGATCTCGTTCCGGCCGACCCACCGGGTGGATCCGTCCGCGCTCGACGCGCACTTCCACGGCACCACGCTGGTGTCCTGCACGCAGCCGAGGAAGGCGTGGGTGTAGGTGTGGTTGATCCAGCGGAACTGGTCCCGGTCGGCTATGAGCTTGTCGGCGAGGGCATCCTGGCCGCCGTTGTCCTCGCGGTGGTCAACGGTGCCGGAGGCGTTGTAGGCGAAGTCGAGTGTGAAGTCCCGGCCGTTCTGCCAGGTGGTGGCGTGATCGACGTCGGCCGGGACCATGCGGATCGGGTTCGGGGTGCCCTCGCCCGGCTGGCAGTCCACGTCGCCGGGCGTGCAGTTGAGCACGGTGTCCCAGCGGTCGTCAGCGGCGAAGACGTCGTCGACGTGGACCGCGAAGTAGTTGCGGTCGGCGCCGAGGTGCACGCCACCGGTCATCCACTCCACGATGCCTCTGGCCAGCAGTCGGTACTGCTGCTGGTACCGGTTGTAGACGAAGGTGACGACGAGCTCACGCCGCCCGTCGTGCCGGTACTCGCCCACCAGGGAGCCCTTCGTCGGCCTTCCCGGGATGGCGGCCTGGACGTAAGGGGTGAAGTCGGCGCCCGCCACCGGCGTCGAGAGGTAGGCGTAGGACTCGCCCACGGTGGGGGAGTTGTCCTCGAAGGGGACAGCGCCCTCCAGGTAGCCGAAGGGCCCGGCCTTGCCGGCCTGTGTCACCTCGGCCCGCATCCCGTCAATGGTGCCGGCGTAGCCCGTGCCGACCGCCGCGTTGAGTCCCACCTGAGGACGCGCGTAGGTGTAGGCGTCGACCTGCGGGATCGAATACGCCTGCTCGTAGGCCACGATGGCCGCCATTTCGGCGGAGCCCGTCGGGAACGGGTTGTCGTTGGGAAGGACGACGGCCTGGTACTTCGCGCGCGGTCGGCCGTCGACGGTGTCGGCGAGGAAGCCCGCGTCGATCACGGGCCGGTCGGCGTCCTCCAGCTCGACCTCGGTGTACGGCGTTCCGGCGTTCTCCAGTTCGGCGGCGATGGCGTCGGTGGACGGCCCGCCGTCGCTCACGACGAGCACGCGCAGATCGACGCGCGGTGCCGGATCGTCCGCCTGGGCGGGGGCAGCCGGTAACCCGATCGTTGCCATCAGCGCGCCAACTACGAGCGCGGTGGTGCGAATAGTCCGCTTCATGCGGTGGAAATCCCTCCCCAAGGCAGGGGAGGGTTGGGCTCCTGTCGGAGCCTGCCCCACCCCATGGCCACACCGCCGCCCGTCTGAGGCGCCGGTCGCCGACGCATCCGTCGAGTCACATGGTGAGGTCTGTGTGGAGCTTTTGTGTGACTGCCGGGAGATTTGACGGAAAAGCATATGTGCCAATCAATCCGACAAGGTGGTTCTCCTCACCGGCTGTGGCGCTCCCGGTTCTGGGGGTGGGAGTCGCTCGCAGGCTCGTGTGCTGCTGCGGAAGACGAACGGCGGAATGCGGACCACTGGACCTCGAGGGCGAAGAATGCCATGGGCCAGACCAGAACTCCGGTCGGTGCGGGGGCTGGATCAAGTCACTCCTGGGGGGCATGCCGACGGCGGCCGGCGTGGAGCAGGGGTCGGCCGCCGTCTTCGTCCATGAGGTACCCGCTCAGCGGGGGTGTGCGCCGCTAGGGGTTCGTGGGGGTGCGGTCACGCGCACAGCACGCGGGTCTCGGGCGTGTAGACCGGGCCGCCGCTGAGGCTGGTGCTGTCGCTGAACTCCGCGTAGAAGTAGGAGTAGAAGCCGATGTTGCCGTTGCAGCCGGAGTCGGCGGCGACCTGCAGGGTCAGGGTGACGGTACGGCTCTGGCCGGGCGGGATGGTGGTGCCGTAGTTGCTGCCGAGGTTCGCCGGACCGGTGCCGGAACACGGGACGGCCCCGGCGTCCGTCGCCAGGCTGCAGCCGGTGAAGCTGTACTTGAGGTCGGGGCGCTGGGTGGTCAGCCAGGTCGGATCGATGGACTGGTAGATGAACCAGATGTCGTACGTCTGATTGTTCTTGATCGTCATCGACAGGTTCACCGCACCGCCTGGCGTGGTGGTTGCGGCGTCGGTGGTGAACGACAGCTCGGCCGGGGCCGGGTCGGCGGCGCTCGCGGAGGGTGCCAGGCCGAAGAGCGCGAGGGCGAGGGCGATGATCGTGGCGAGACCGAGACGTCTCGTGCGAGTGGATCTCATGGCCGGGGAGCGTATGTGCGGTCCACGCGCACCGTCTGCACCCTGAGTCGCCCGGTGCTCACAGTGCGGCTGAAAGTGATTGGATAATGAAGGTCTTGTGCAGTCGCCTTCACGCGGTGGTGTGGAGGGCTGTTCTCGCACGACAGCGCCATGATGTGGTGCGGGTACGGAGAGTTGTCGCGCGTTGCCCTGCCGGACGATGCGGGTCGCGAGGTCAATGGCGGATTCCGGCGGCTCGCAACCCGCGCCGAGGTGTGGACCGGCACCCGCCCCCGCTTCCGGGCGCCACATCTGTGGGCCTCCTCGGGCCCGCTTATGCGACGCCCGCATACCCATCAGGAGTTGGCCTCGCCGTTTCGCACGCTCAGCAGAACATGGAGGTTGACCGCGTAGATCGTTGATCGCCGGTTTGAAGGTTCCCCGCGATCTTGGACACTTGCTCATTGTGCCGCGAGGCGTGTTGATGTCGCTGCCTGGTCTCGGCTGGTGTCAGGTAGTCGAAGATCTTGTGTTTGCGCAGGCGGCGGCGATTGCAGAAGGTCTCGGTGAAGGTGAAGACCTCGGTGCGGGCGGTGGCCCGGTCGGGCCGGGTCCTGGCATGCTGTGGTGTTGTGCCCCTCGCCTCCAAGGGGCACAACACCCCGCCCCTCAGATGTCCCGGAACTCATGGACAAAGCTCCTGACCTGCGTAATTGACACCTCTCAAAGATCATCTTGCACGGGTGTTGCACAAGCCGAAGGGAGCAGGAGTCACGCGGCCCTGGTGTAGGCGCTCCGGACCGCGATGCGGACCTTGGAACCGGCTCCCACGACCCGGTGCACGTACTTACGCAGGGTGAACGCGGGATCGGCGTGTCCGAGTCGGTCCGCGAGCGTGTACACGTCTACACCGCCGCTGATCATCATCGACGCGTACAGGTGTCGGAGCGCGTGCATCATCACGTCGCGGGACTTCTCCCAGCGTCGTCCCTTCGCGTCGGGCTCAAGGGGCTTGATGAGGCCGGCCGACGCCAGGGCGGGCTTCCAGCGGTAGGAGTTGAACCAATTCGACTGAATGGCGGTCTTCTCCCGGGTGCAGAAGATCAGCCGCACCGTGACCGGGTCGCCGCCTTTGCTGCCCCACGGTCGGGTCACCTCGACCGGCGGGTACTTCAGCATGTGCTCGCGCAGGGGGATCGCCACGTCGTCGGTTAGCTCGACCCAGCGGTCCTTCGGGTCCTCGTCGTCTCCGCCCTTGGGGAGGGCGTATACGAGGAACGAGCCGTCGTGGACTACTTGCCGTTGCACGTGCACCATGGCGCCGTCTGGATGTGCCCAGTCGATATCTTCTGGTGACAGGCCGAATATCTCTCCTTGCCGAAGACCCAGGCCGCGACCACAGTCAACAAGTGCTTTGTAGCGGTCGGGAAGTTCGGCACGGATCTTCTCGGTGTCCTCCCACGTTAGGGTCAGCTCTGCCCGGCCGCCCCCTCCTCGCTTCGGCTTGGCGTCCTGCACCGATTTGGCGAGGCAAGGATTTTTGTGTATCAGGCTGTCGTCCACGGCCAGGTCAAAGACAGCCCGAAGATTGTCGAAGACCAGGCGCAGCGTGGAACTTTCGAGCAGCCTGCGACGGTCGTGCAGCCAGTCCAGCAAAGACGAGGCGTTCACGTCCTTCACGCGCATCTTCCCGACTGCGGTAGGAACGACGTGCAGGAGAATCCGCTCCTTGTGGCGTCGGTAAGTCCGTGGATTCTTGTGTTCGTGCCCCTTGAGCCACGTAAGGGCGAGTTCACCGACCCTGACCTCACCGGCGCGAGGGTTGATGTACGAACCGTCGTCCACTCCGGACCGCATCTTGGTCTCGTGCCTGCGGGCTTCGACCTCGGTGCGGAACAGCTCCGTCTGCTGGACATCTTCCCGGTTGCGCCATCGGGCCTGCCACCGCTTCCCCGTCCCGTGATCCCGCGTCGGGACTTTGCCGTGCTCCTTGCAGGTCGACTCCCCGTCTTTCGGGCGCGACTTGTGCCAGCGGTCGTACGGCATCAACTAACTCCTAGTTTTCAATGGGCCTTTGAGTCTATTCGTGGACTCTCCTGAAGCAGGGCCATCGTCGACGGCGAGATCGGGTGCCCGTTCAACGAGCCCTAAGTGAATTGGATGTTGATCCAGGCGAGTCGAAGATGTCAAATGCATTTTTGGGGTCTTCGCGACAAAGGGTGCAGAGTGGTAGAGATGATTTCACTTAGGTGAATGCTCGCTGAGGGTTCGACGAGCCCTCGCCGAACCCTCAGCGAGCATTCGCCGGTGTCTTTCGAGAGTTCGCAAGAGTCGCAGGTGTTTCGTCGAGAGGCCCTCTGTTTGGTCCGGCCGGAATTTAGTGCAAACGTTCCATGTGCCACCGCAGCGGAATACCGCTCACGTGGTTCTTTCCTGCCCTCTTCGAACCGTTCTGGAGTGCCCATGCGTCGAACCACTGCCCGTGCGGAAGAAGCCGCCAGTGGCGCGGGGGACCGTTGCCCCTTGGCGAGCGCGGAGGAGCTGGCCGATTTCCTGGGCGTACCTTTGAATACGGTCTACATATGGAATCACCGACACCAGGGTCCGCGAGCCCACAAGGTCGGCCGCTACTTGCGCTACCGCTGGTCGGAGGTAGAGGCATGGCTGGAAGCTCAAGCGGTGAATCGCGCGACCTGATCGGCCAAGATTGGCTGGTGCTCTTGTCCTTGGCCGGGCGACGGAATCCGGCGTACAGCCCAACTCGTCTGCCGCCACCAGCGGCTTTGCCTTGAGGAGGGCCTCCGGCCCGCGTCGGAGGCTCCTTCTAGTGATGCGCCATCCTGAACGGCACGGACCTACGGCCGGTCGCGCCTGAGGGTCGTCTCGCTGAGCCCGAGGGCCATGCTGCTCATGAGCTGACGAGCGAATTCCTCCAGAATCGAGGGGTTGGTAGTGAGAAACTCCATGACCCGCTCGGTTCGCTGCTCAGGCGAAAGCTCTTTCAGTTCCTGCTGCCATGCCAGGGTGGCAGCACCGCCATCCTCAACCTCGGCATTCACGATGAGGCTCCAGAGCGCCTGCTCGGCGTCCTCACGAGCGAGCCAAGTCATGAACATCTGCTGAAACTGCTGGCTCGTCACAGTGACCTTCGGGTCGCTGGGCGCGGTGGCCAGATTCTGGACAGGCGCGTCCGCCTCGATCCCCGGGACGGTTACAGGAGGTGTCGTCGTGGACCCGGCCCGCAAGGCCTTCTTCTGGGCTCTGCGGGCCTGTTGCCTTAGCACCAAGGCTTCGCCCTTGGCAACGAGGACCGGCGCGGCCCGGGTGTGCCACCAGTGGGCAACACGAGGTTTTGCGATTTCTACGAGATCACCGATGATCTGGTACGCGATGTCAGCCACGGCCTGTTGGCCGGGGGTGAGCTGAGGACGCTGATTCTCCGCGTACTCGGTGACGTAGACGATCTCGGGTTTGTCTGTAGAACCTGACTCCCTTTCGGCCTTCAGGCGGATCTCGACGTGCTCCGGCCCCTTGTCACTCGTCTTGGGAGTGAATCCACGCTTCCAGCCTGCGCTCTTCCGCGAGTCGGCGAGGTACTCGCCCCTGGGGATACGAACAACTGCGTCGATCTCGTCGTACTCCTGGTCCTCGGCCATGCGTCCTCGTCAGTGCTCGGGTCTTCCTCGGCGCTCGGTCGACGAGGAAGTCGCGGTAGTAGAACCTCACTCCTGACCGTAGCTGCAGCGTCCGACGATTTGGCAGGTTCGGCGAGCATCGCATCAGCCGCCACAGAGCCGCAGGTCCAAGGTTGTCACCAGTCCCCTTGCCGGATCCGCTCGTCGGACACGATCCCGTAGACGTACCGCCCAGAACGTTCGGGACATCGTGGAATCTCCGACGGCCCCGCAATCGGCCATGCCTCCAGCGCCGACCTGATCTCGTGCCACTGCACGTTGCGCCGACTCTCGACGATGACCAGGGTGTAGTGGTTGGTCCGGTAGGTGAAGGGCTTGCCGGTCTTCGTGTAGAAGACCTCGCCCTGGTGCTCCTCGATCCGAGGCCTCGCCGTCTCCATGTTGGGACCGACCGGCACCGGCTCGGGCGGAGGTGGCGGCGGCACTGGATGCCCTGCCCACCGGAGTCGTTCCTCCGGCGTTGGCTCCCGGCTACTTCGATGCCAGGATGCGCTCCCAAGCACGGTGGTCGAGGTGACTGCCAGTTCTGTTCCGTCCGGCAGCACCCCACGGCCAGGCTCTCGGTAGGGCTCCGCAATCTTGATGTCACGCCGCTCATAGCCGAGCCTGCTGGCAACTGATGCCAGGGTCCCCATTTGAGTGTTCCCGACGTACGACAACTGATCCTCGCTCGCATCGTCCGAGAACTCCACGACGCCGACCAGGTAGACCCCGTTCTCGTTCGGGTCGCCGAAGAGCTGCCGCAAGCGGTCGGGTCCAAAGTCGCCCATCATGTGTCCGTCCGCCCCTGCATCGTCGCTGTCAGATTCTCCGTCGATTAACGCGATCACAGTCTCCCTTGCGGCTGAGTCGCGTGCTGTGCCATCCGGGACCCGATCACAGCCACCCTGCTGAGCACCTCGGTGGCTTCCTTGAGTGTGGTTGAGGGAGGCAGCACGAAGCGCGCGCCGAACTCGACTTCACCGCTGAGCTTGGCCTGCTTCTCGCCATAGCCAGCGCCGAGGAACGCTGGAGCGCCGAGCGCCTTGAGTCTAGCCACGCCATCCTTCTCCCATTGCAAGGTCTTGCGCGGGGGATGGGGTCTCCACGGAATCCAGTCCTCTTGGACGAGGTACTCCTGCCAGAGCAGCGCCAGGTGATCCCAGTCGAAGGCCTTGGAGGAGGTGACTCGCTGCTGCACGAGGAAGAAGCGGAAGTCGACCCCGCGGAGCCCGCTGCCGTCGACGAGCTTGCCAACCTCCTGAGTCGGAAAGCTCTCGGTGGCGTCCCAACGGACGGTGTAGCCGCTGCCCGGAATCGGGGCGTCCACGATCGCGACGTACAGGCCACCGGAGCCGATCTCCCGGATGGCCTTCGATGAGCCGCCGGGCAAGGCGACGTTGGCGTACATATAGGCAGCACGAAGCCGGAGGGCGAGGTACAGGTCGATATCGTCGATCTGATTCCAGATTGTGTGGGCATCCACCTTCGGCACCTGGGACTCGATGTGGCTCGTCCAGGCTGTGGCGGTCGTCGCGGCCCACGGAACCGGGGACGAGGCGAAGGGAGCGATGAGCTCCTCCCAGGTGAGGTTCTGCCAGTCCTGGGCATGGGTGGTGTCGAGACGGAAGCGCTGAAGCGAGACCGCCACGAACCGGCAGTCGTCTCGGTCCTCCTCGGCAACGTATCTGTAGTACCGCTCCAACTGTTCAATTCCGAGGCCGGCAAGCAGCTTCACTTCGACGACAGCGACAACCTGACCGTTCGCCTGCACCACCAGGTCGGGGCGATCCGATGCCTTCCGGCCCCGCGACTTCGAGACCTCCCGACGGATCTGGAGTGGGCCATCAACGTTGATGCCGAGGACGGAGCGGGTGATCGCCTGGTCGGCAATCATGAGGGTGGCGAGCAGATCGCTCCACGCGTTCTCGCTGTTGATCGAGAGCAGGAAGCGAAGGTCCGGAAGACTGCTCACTCGCTGCCCCCTCCCAGCTCCGCATCGATGTTGAGCACGCGGATCCCGGACTGCGACTGCGCGAGGAGCACCGCAGCGTTCTCGGCAAGGCGACGGGCGGACTTGAGCCGCAGGTCCAGCTCGACATCGTCACCCCAGCGGACTGACGTTGCGATGGCGAATGCGATCGAACCACCGGACTCCAAGTGGCCAACGATCTCCTTGTGGATTCGGCGGCTGGTGCGCTGACTAGAGCGATCCGTCTTGGCGTTGCGGTAGTTGCTGGCTCGCCTGGCCAGCTCCACGGACTCCCCGATGTAGAGCACGCGGATGCCGTCGTCGTCCACACCGAAATCGTAGCGGTAGAGCCCTGGCGCTCGCGGAAGTCCGGGAAACCTCGGCAGGCGGGCTTCGTCCAGCGTGATCGGGCCCGCGCTCAGCCACGAGAACGCAACGCGGACGTCGAGCGCCTCCAGTTCCTTGAGCTGGGACTCGTCGAAAGGCCCACGACGAGACGAGCCGGTCAGCCGCGGGATTGAGCCGCTCTCGGTGGCCAAGGATCCGACACCGATCAAGAACCCGAGGTTCTGCAGCCACCGCCGAGAGGCTTGTGACTGAAACCGGCTGCGCTTGGCACCTGTCGCAAGGGAGATGACCTGCTTGACCGGCCAATGCACACCATCTACTTCGACCCAGTACTCGCGGATCTCCTCGGGCACGTGACCAGCGAGACACCTACGAACAAGTGTGGGCGTCAGCTCGAAGGATTCGCCATCGAGGGTGAACTGCATGGAACGGAGGTTAGCCTCAATCGTGCATGAGTTCTCATCAGTTCGTTGACGGGGACGCTATGCGTGTGGGGTGCGGCTCTTCCGGGGGGTGGGGCCGCTCCTCCCGGACGACCAGCCTCATACCCCTGGGCTAGGTGCCCAGGTCGGGCATATCGGTGATCTCCGCGGCCCAGGCGCCGAGCCGTTCGGTGCCGCCGGCGTATTAGGGCCGGATACCACGCCTTAGCAGGGATCTTCAGTACGGCTTGGTGGATGGCGTCGGTGATGGTCCTTCCAATGGAATACGACAGCCACTGCCCATCAGGCGTGGATGCTGCCGCCGGAGTCGGTGCGGATCAGTGTCTGCCACTCCAGCCGCAAAGTCTGGGGGAGTTGTGCCAGGGCGAGTCGGGCGATTTCGATGTGGTCTGCGGCGGTGTTGGAGCCTGCGTTGCCGGGGCGTAGCAGGGCGGCCACCAGCTCCCCGGACCCGGCCTGGCCGTGGTCGACGAACGCGACGAGGGGGCGATGGCCGAAAATCTTCTTCCGGGTCGCGGTGGCGTCCTGTTTCTCGGAGTGCGCGAGGGTTAGCACTCCGCCGAAGTCCACGATCACCTGGCCGTCGGTGGCCGGACTGTTCGCACCGGCCGGATCCCAGACCCGCCCCGTGCTCGGGAACGTGCGTCCCGGATCGCCGCGTGGGCTTTCGGGCCGGACGCGGCGAGTCTGTCGATGACACGGGAGACTGTGGGATCGGAAACCACCGGGCCGAACATCCGGCTCGGCCAGCAGCATGCCGATGTCGGCCAGACAGCCCCCGCCGAGTGCGACAGCCAAGGCCACATCCAGCAGGATCTTCCCCGGATGGTGCACGACCCGCGGCTTGCGCCACGGTGTGAGTGCCACCGATATCGCGGTGTTCAGACCGGACTTGCGGTCCATCTGGGCCAGCCGCACCGACCCGGCCTGTGAGTGGAGCGTTTCGCCATTGTTGAGGGCGAACTCGGTGATGGCAAAGTAGAGAAGCCGTATTCTTGCTGTTCAGAAGACGTCTCGCCTACGAGACCATCCGTCGGACAGCTCGCTTCATGAAAGCGCGAGGTTAGCGGTCAAACTGTGGGTCGGCGCATAACTGACCAGGAACGGAGACGCCGTGACGGACCTCCCCACAGACGGCCAGCCCATCGAAGCCGTGCCTACGGAGTACAGCGGCACCACCTTCCGTTCCCGGCTCGAAGCCGACTGGGCCCGCACCCTCGACACCCAACGCATCCTCTGGCAGTACGAGCCCGAGCGAGTCATCCTGCCGTCAGGGGCGCATTATCTGCCGGACTTCTGGCTGCCCGAGATCGGGACATGGCTTGAGGTCAAGGGACCAGCCACGCCCCGCAAGGAAAAAGCCGTCGAGCTGGGCAAGACGCGCGCCTGCCGCTGCGACGGCCCCTGCCCCTGTGCGTGGCCCGGTGGCGAGATGGTCCTCCTTGGCTGGGTCGCGGAACGCACCCACGGCGACATCAACGTGGCACGCAGCCGGCCGGGCTATGCCAGTTGGGCCGCCGCTCACGGGCCCAGCGCGTACTTCGTGTTGTGCCCCTGGTGCGGGCTCAGACAGTGGATCACCCTGCGGCGTCCGTGGAAGTGCCGCGCCTGTTACCGCAGTCTGGAAAGCGAGGAGCTGTTCCAGCCCCACGACCGTGTGCTGCCTTTCGGGAGCAGCTCGATATGGTCGCCTGCGGACACGGCGGCCATCCGCAGAGAGATTGCCGAACAGATCGCTGAGGCAGAGGCCGCCGATTAGGAGCACTCCCGCTTGGAGGCCACGTACGAAGAGGGAGGGGGCGGGCGCGTAATGCTCGCCCACTCGGTGGTGAAGGGCCACCCTTGGCCGGACCGACTGGGCCCATGCGGTCGCCACAAGGCGGCGGTACTTCGACGGCTCTCCAGGGCCGGCCGGGGAGGCTGAACCCCCAAGGGTGCGGAACAGATCCGCGCGCCCGACGTTTTTGAACGTGGCGGCCCGAACACTGCGCGCCGCCTTCGCCCCTCTCGCTGGCCTGCGTCGAACACATGGGTAGGGTCGCGGTACCCGAGCTGGAGAGGTAGCCGCATGGACCCCGAGATCGTGATCGCGCAGACGACGAGTGACGACGAGGAGCAGGCGAAGACCCTCGCCAGAGGCGCTGTTGAGAGCAAACTGGCGGCGGGCGTCCACATCGATGCGCCCATCACCGCCTTCTACTGGTGGCAGGGGAAGGTCGAGGCGGCTCAGGAGTGGCGGATCTCCTACATGACGTCGTCGGATCGCCTCCCCGCGCTAGAGGCATGGCTGCACGAGAGGCACCCGTACGACGTCCCCCAGTGGGTCACGCTGCCTGTGACCGGAGGGTCGGAGGCGTACCTGTCCTGGGTCGTCGACGAGACGCGCCCGGGGTAGAGGTCTCCACAGCAGCGCCTTGCTCTCGCTGAGCCTGTGCGCTTCGACGCTTCACAGCGTCGCGAACGTCAGCAGGTGGCTGGCCAGGTCATGCTCAGTGTCGGGGAGCCCGGCGGCGATGGCCTGAGCCCGCTGCCGGCCCATGGTGTTGGGCTTCGACTCCGCCGCTGCGGCGAACTGGTGCGCTACATAGGCCCCGCGGTCTATGTCGCCGCCGCGTAGAAGGGCGGACGCCAGGTCACCCAGGACGACCACGCCGGACTCGGGTAGTTCGCCGCCGAGGCGCTCGACTGCGGAGTCGGCCGTGGCGGTCAGCTCCTGACGCTTGAGTTCGCCGTAGACCGAGAGGGTTAACGAGTCCATGCGGTATGGCGTCACGAAGCGGACCCACGCCTGCTCGCTCATATGGTCGGCGAAGTCATAAGCAAACTTGGCCTGGTCGAGAGCACGAAGGGCGCCAGCGTCATCGCCTGACTGGGCGGCCTCCTCCGCGTACCGGCCCAGAGCCCACGCTGCGGCGGTTGCGTTGCCACGTCCGCGTACGTCCTGAGCTGCCTGCGAAAGCATCTCCAGCGCCTTCGCTGGGCTGGGGGCACCGTAGCTCGCGTAGCCCAGAGCGAGAGCGCGCAGCGGAGGGTGTCCAGCCCTTTTCGCGCACTCCGAGGTCACTCCGTAATAGGAAGTGGCCTTGTCCTGCTCGCCGAGGTCCCAGGTGACCCACCCAGCAAGAGCGGCAGTCTCCCCGGCCGCGATGATCAGGGCTCGCTCGTGGGCTCCGGCGCGGGGAAGGGCTGCGGTGATCGCGTCCAAGTGCGCCTCGACGCGGGACTGCAGGCTGAGCGCACTCTCGTTCAGCTCGTCCACGTGCAACGTGGCCGCATGATCAATAAGCACCCCCGCGGACTCAGGGTCGATCTTGGAACCCTTGCTGAGTGCGTAGGCCAGCCGGCCCCACGGCTCGGCAGCCGCAGCCGCACCGACGACTGCGCCTCCCAGCAGCGTTCGGCGTTTCACGTCGTCCAGATCCTCCGCCTCGGCCTTGTTCTTCTCTCGCCGCCTGGCGCGGGCGGCTTTCGCCTCGCGCAGCAGCGGCTCCAGCGGGACGCCACAGGCCAAAGCGATGTTCCCCAGGGTGTGGTCCGTCGGAACGTTCGCACCGTTCTCGTACCGGTTCACCTCCCGGCGGGTCACCGTTGCCCGGCCGGAAGCGGCGTTGATCGCACCGGCCTGCTCGTCCTGCGACCGATTCGCGTTACGCCGCAGGTGACGGAGCAACTCGGCAAACGGATCCACCGCCATGAGTCTGACCCCTATCCGTGGGAGAAAGCCAATACTCCCCTCAACTCCCCCTTGGTTTTCCCCCCTTGACAAAGTTTTCCCCCCTCCGGTTTCCCCTGTCCCAGATCGCGCAGCCACGGTGCGATGTGCTCATGACCACGCACCGGACAGCAACGTCGCCCCGACCTCGGGGCGACGACGGTGGCGCCCACGCCGTCGGCGCCTCGACCGCTCGGTGTCCACTGGCCTCTCACGTCTTCGAGATGGCCATGGAGCCGGTAGATGTGCACGTCGCTCAAGCGCGACGAACGACGGCCACCGTGCTGAAGCACTGGTCGTTGCCGGAGACGCCGGCAGAGGACGCCCGGCTGGTCGTCTCGGAGTTGGTGTCCAACGCGATCATCCACGGTTCCGGGGACGTCCGACTGCGACTGCGACACGACGAGCACGAGCTTCGAATCCGAGTCACCGACGACAGCACGGCACCGGCGAGGCGACGACGTGCAAGCGCCGCCGGCCTCGGCGGTCGAGGGCTGCACCTTGTCGCCTGCTTGTCGCTTCGGTGGGGCGTCGCGGACGGCGGCCGGACGACGTACGCGGTCATCCCCACTCTTACGGAGGCACCCCCATGTCGCCGCACAACGCAGTCAAGCACGGAGCCGACGTGTTGAGCCTCGCCGCTTTTGATCGGGGGCGAGAGAAGCACACGGGCGGTGGGGCGCCGACCGCTGGCCGTGACTACCCGAGCTGGTTTCGCACCTCTGCCCCGGTGAAGCGCCAGTCCCGAGCTGGCCAACTCCGAGCCTTACGCCAGCACTTCTACCGTCAGGCCGTCGGCGCGCAGGCCGATCAGCCGCTGCGCGTGCTGGCGTACAGCCTGGTACCGAGTCCGAGGGTCCGACCTGACGAGGACTGGGGGACGCTACAGGCTGAGGCCGACCAGCTCGGTTACGCGATCGCCGCCCGGCTCCACGATGTGGCGGTCCCGGTCACCACGACGTACTTCCCGGCATCCAGTGCGAGCCAGGGCGTCTACACGCCGCCTTGGGATCGACCTGGTTGGCGGGAAGTCGAGCGGCAGCTCCGAGAGGGCTTGGCCGACGGCGTGCTCGTCCTCGACCGGCACAACATCAGCTCCGATGACGACGAGTACCACGCCGTGATCAAACACCTGGGCGAGCACTGCCGGGCGTTTCTCCACCTCGTGATCTCCGAGGAGCCCGTCGCGCCGACTTGAAGGCGTCCGCTGCGCTGGATGGACAGGAAGGGCTGGGGCTGGCGGCAGATCAGCGCCCAGATCGCCCTGATCGTCACCGTGAGCGTCGTGCTCGTCTTCACCTTCAAATACACCTGACCGAGGGCTGACCATGACTTTCGAGGGACACATCGATCGTGCACCGCGCCTCCTGCCGCACCGCGAGCAGGGCGAAGCGCTCCTCGCCATCAGGGAGGCTGCCCCTTCGGCACCCAGCGAAGAGGGGATCGACCTCTTCGCCGTGCCCGCTGGTGAGGTTCAGGGGCGTGGCTTCGACCTCTCGCGCTTTCACCGGCTCGCGCGCCTGCCGGCCGTGCCGGACGGATCGACCTCGCCTTCGGCTGACGGCCCGCCGGACGCGGCCTGACTCTCCTCAAGCGAGCACGACGGCGACCACCACTGCCCCGGATGCCGCCGCCGGTTGCCGCACCGCCCCATCCATCCCCGAGTAAAGGTCGCAGATGAACCGTCCCGTTCTCGCTCTGGCCACCACCATCGCCCTCGCGTCCGCGGTGCACATCGCCCAGCGTCGCCAGCAGCACCGCCAGTCCCTGGAGTTGGCAGTGCACCAGGCCCACGGCCGCATGCTCGAAGTCGCCACCATGCACCCGGACTTGGACCCGATCTGGGTGCGCAACCACCCCGATCACGTCAAGGACGACGAATCGGGTCCGCTCCTGATGTGCCAGTGGTGGCTTGAGTTCTGGCGCACCGGCCTCAATCTCAGGGTGTTCACCCCCGCCATCCTGCGGCAGAACGCGCGGAACTTCATGCAGGACCCGACGGCCCTCAAGGCGTGGGCCCTGACCCGCCACGGGCGTGCTCTGCAGTCCCGAGGGCGATGGGACCGCTTGCACGTGGCGCTGCTCGACGCGGCGTTCGAGGAGGCCGGCGGTCCGGCCCAGTACCCCGAGCTGGAACTTGCCCCGGCTTCGGCCCTCTGAGGCACGACGACACCCTGACGAGAGGACGATCATGACCGTTCCCGCTTGCGGATCGCCACCCGCTCCGGCCGCGCCGAGCGACCACGGGTCGCGCGCACTTCTCCTCGACCTCGACGGGGTCCTCCTCGACACGCGTCCCGTGATGCGGAGGGCGTGGCAGAGGGTCCAGGAGGTCCATGGCATCGCGCTCCCGTTCCGTGACTACGAGCGCCACCTGGGTCGTGAGTTCGGGGACATCATGGAGCGCCTGGGCGTGACCGATGCCGAGGCGGTCCGTAGGACCTACGAGGCGGAGTCCGTGGCCACCGCGCACCTCGCGGAGGAGTTCGCCGGCATCGTCGAGACGCTCCACGCCTTCGTCGCCGCCGACTGGCGGCTGGGCGTCGTGACGTCCAAGCACGTCGACCGGGCGGCCCCGCTCCTCGCGCGCCTCGGGTGTCCCTTCGCGACCATCCGCACGCCCGCCGGCGCGGGCCGAACGAAGCCGGCCCCGGACCCGCTCCTCCTGGCACTGGTCGACCTGGGAGTCGACCCCGCCTCCGCCGTCTACGTGGGTGACATGGCGGTCGACCAGGAGTCGGCCGCACGCGCCGGCGTCCCTTATGTGCACGCTGGGTGGGGCTACGGGCAGCCGACGGCTCCCGCCCCGGAGACGGTCTCGTCCCCCAGGGAACTGCTGAGCCTCCTCCCCGCCAAGCAGCTCGTCGAGGGGAGCACGGTGTGAGCCCCCGCACCACTGGTGGCCTCGGTCTGGTCCGCTCCTCCAACGTCGGGAAGCCGACGTGGACTCTCGTCGGAACCGGCGCCCTGGCGCACGCGCGAACCGACCACATCCACACGACGGAGCTTGATGCGACGGCCGTCGACAAGCAGTTACTGCGCTCCGGCGTCGAAGACGTCATGGAGGCCGTCGACCGCTACAGCGCCAAGTGGGCCGCCACCCCGGGCGGAGCCGACTGGCTCCACGTTCAGCACGTCCCCGTGCGACGCTTCGTCGCCGAGATCGTGCGCAAGCTCCTGGCCCTGAACTCCTGGGCACCGTTCGCCTCCGCCCCAGGGCCCCTGATCCTGGCCCCCTACGAAGGTCTCGTGGGACTGCGTTCGAGCAGCTCGCGGGAGTACCTGGCCTACACCGTGACATGGTCCGGCGTCGCGTACGTGCTCGGTGCTGCGGCACCGCACAACCCGACCCGCTCCGCCCAGCTCCGGAACCGCGCCCGGACGAGTACGGCGAACACGGAGCCGAGGCCGCTCCCCTCGGATCTCGGACGGCAGGACGTTCTGGCGCTGTCGTGGACCTCCCGCCATGCCGCCACGCTGACCCCCGTTCTCGCCGAGCTGGCGCGAGGCGGGCAGAGGAGCCTCCTGCTCGACCTCGCCACTGATGCCGCCGAGCGATGCAGCTCGGGACCGGCAATGGGTTTCGAGCTGCGAGCGGCTCCGAGCGACCTCTTCACCGTCTCCGGCACCGCCGAGGGCCTCCACCGCCCCGACGACGAGCACGTCGTTCAAGTGGAAGGCCACGGCATCCAACTTGCACGGCTTGTAAGGCTCTTGTCCGTTCTTTTGGAGACCAGCGGGGGCTGCACCCAACCGTCGTGGCGGACGGTGGTGCGGGCGGAGAGCTGGCTCGACGACATCCTGTCGACCACCCGGCCGCACACCGTCCTGCTGAGCAACGACACCAGCCCACTGGGCGTGCTGGCCGCGCACGCCGCCGAGCGGCACGGAGCGAACTCGGTGCACGTCCAGCACGGGGCGTGGACGCCGGAATCGGTCGCCTGGCCGGCCCTGCACAGCCGCGACATCATCGTCATGGGCGAGCGGGACCTTGCCCTGGGCCGAGGGTGGGCGCGCCACCTCGAGGCCGAGGTGCACGTCCTCGGGCAGCCCCGCTTCGACGTCCTCACCAGCCTGAGCCGCCAGACACAACGGCGGTACCTGGAGAACCTGCTCGCTCCGGGGGGCCGACGCGCGCCGATCCGGATCGCGGTGTGGGCCTGCCAGCCCTTCAACCCCGATCACCTCAAGTCCCACGCGGACCTCCTCCTGGACGGGCTCGCCGAGGCGGACGGCGACTGGGGGCTCGTCATCGCTCCACACCCGGCGCAGGGAGCCGACGCCTTCACCGCTCTGGTGAAGCGGGACGCCGGGCCGCCCATCGCGGTGGTCGATCCCCGAGTCGGAGCCCAAGGCTGCCTCGCCGGCGCGAACGTCCTGGCGAGCGCGTACTCGACGTGCGGGATCGAAGCCGCGCTGCTCGGCATCCCGGTCCTCGAGATCGGCCCGCCGGGCGAACGCACCCTGGGCCTGACCAGTCACGGACTGGCGACCCGGTGCGAGGCCGCCGGTGAGGTCGCCGAAGCACTCTCCGGCTTGCGCGCGGGCCCTGCGCCGATCCCGCGGGCGGCCTTGGACGCGGTCTGCCGGTGGCGCGGCGACAGCGCCACTCGGATCGCCCGGCTCATCACCGACCGCGCCACCTCCGGCCCGAGGGCCGACGACTCCACCCACCACCATCCGGGCGCCGCTGCGTCGCCCAAGGACGAAGGAGCATCCGTCCGATGACATCCCTCACGGCCGACAGCATCGCCGAGCTGTTCTCCGGCGCCGTCACGCTGGCCAAGTCCGGCGAGAAGATCAGCCCCCGGGGCATGGCCACCCACGAAGTCCGCGATGTGCACCTGCTGCTCACCCAGCCGCGTGCCCGCCTGCTCTACGCCCCGCCCGCCCGCATCGTGAATCCGGCGTTCGCCGTCGCCGAGACGGTCTGGCACCTGTCCGGCTCCGACGCCCCGTGGATCTTCGACTACAACAACCGGCTGCGCCAGTTCGCCGACGAAGGCGTCCTCCTGGGCGCGTATGGCCCCAGGATGCGGAACTGGGCAGGCAAGGTCGACCAGCTCGCCCGCGTCGTCGAGATCCTCCAGGCCGACCCCGACTCCCGGCGCGCCCTGATCCAGCTCTACGACCCGGCCCAGGACGCCGCAGGGCACAAGGACGTGCCATGCACCCTTGGGTTCCGGTTCCACCTGCGCGCCGGCCGCCTGCACATGGCGACCATGATGCGCGGCCAGGACGTATGGATCGGCATGCCGTACGACGTGTTCTTCTACACCGTGCTGCACGAGCTGGTCGCCGGATGGCTCGACGCCGAACTCGGCGAGTTTCACCTACACATCGGCTCGCTGCACATCTACGACGAGCACATCGAACAGGCCGACACGCTCACCTCGCTCCCGGCAAGCGGGATCATGCCCGACCTGCAAACACCCTGGAACGCCTTCGACGGCCTGCTCGACCAGGTCGAGGCCCGTGACGTGACCGGCCACCCCGGCTGGGACGCGATGGCCGAGACGCTGCGCAGCTACCGGTTGTGGAAGGACGGCAAGCGCGAGCAGGCGTGGCGGGCGGCCGACACGATCGACGGGCCCCTCGGCCAAGCCCTCACCGCCTGGTACGGAGAGCTGGAGCGGCGCTCGACCAATCGCGCCGCGACGGCAGGGGCAAGGTGACCGCCGCCATGAAGCGCACCCCCTCCGTCGTCCTCGGCCTGTGCTCGTACACCCACGACTCCTCGGCCGCCCTTCTCGTCGACGGTGAACTCGTCGGCTTCGTCGAGGAGGAACGCCTCTCCGAGCAGAAGCACACCAAGCTCTACCCGGCTCGCGCCGTGGGCTGGCTCCTCGACCAGGCCAAGCTGAGCGCCAGCGACGTGGACGCCGTCGCTTACAACTTCCAGCCCGCCCGCTACCTCGCCGAGTCGCTCGTCGCCCTGCGCATGGCGCTCTCGTCGGCCACACGCGACCGCAGCCTGGCTCGCGCCCACGGGTTCGCCAAGGTCGCCCTGCGCACCCGGCGGCGGCTGCGCGTCCTCGGCAGCCAGTTCCCCTCGGCCCGCGTCACATCGGTCCTGCACCACCGAGCCCACCAGCTCACGGCCTACGCCGCCTCCGGCTGGGACGAAGCGGCCGTACTCGTCGTCGACAGCCTCGGCGAGCGGCAGACCACCACGATCGCCCACGGCCACGGCGTTCAGCACCCCCGCGTCCAGACCCTGGAAGCGATCAACGACCCGGCCTCCCTCGGTTACGTGTACGGCGCCGTCACCGAGCACCTGGGCTGGCGCCGGGGCGACGAAGAAGGCACCGTCATGGCGCTGGCCGCCCTCGGTGACCCCGCCCGCTTCCGCCACCTGTTCAGCACGGCCGTCCGCACGACGGCCACGGGCTTCCGCATCCACCCCGGCTACTTCCCGGCGCGCACCCTCACCTCGGGATACCCGAGGACATCCCGGCGGTTCGTCGCCGAGACCTGCCCTGAGCGGCACCCGAGCGAACCGCTCACCGACGTCCACCGAGACCTGGCGGCTGCCCTCCAGGAGCGGACCGAGCAGGTGATGGTCCACCTGGCCCGCCGCGCCAGAGTGCTCACCGGCTCCCGGCGCCTGTGCGTGGGCGGCGGCGTCGCCACGAACTGCGTGAGCATCGGGAAGATCATCGAAGCTGGCATCTTCGACGAGGTGTTCGTCCCGCCGGCACCGGGGGACGCCGGAACTGCGATCGGGGCCGCCCTCGCCGCGCACGTCGACGCGCGCACGCCTCGCCCGGTCGCCGGCATCGCCCGCCACTGTTACCTCGGCCCCTCCTACGAGGACCAGCCCCTCGACCTGACCCCCTGGCCCGGCCTCCGCCAGAAGACCCTCGGCATCGAGACCGCCGAGTTCCTCGCCGACCAGCTCGCCCACGGCATGATCGCCGGACTCTTCCAGGGAAGGGTTGAAGCCGGGCCGCGGGCCCTGGGTAACCGCTCGATCCTCGCCTCCCCGCTGGAGCCCGGCGTCGTCCAGCGGCTCAACGCCACCGTGAAGTTCCGCGAGCCGTTCCGGCCCTTCGCCCCCATGGTCCCGGCCGAGCGCGCCGCCGAGTTCTTCACCCTCGGCCAGCAGGCCCCGTACATGTCCATGGCCTCCGGGGTGACGGACCTGACGCGCGAGCGGGTACCGGCCATCGTGCACGCCAACGGCACCTCCCGCCTGCAGACCGTCACCCGGTCGCAGAACCCGTTCATGCACGCGGTGCTGACCGCCTTCGGTCGCCGGACCGGCATCCCCGTGCTGATCAACACCTCCCTCAACGTCAAGGGCAAGCCGATCTGCGGGACACCCGAGATGGCCCTGGACTGCCTGGCCAACTCTGGCCTCGACGCCCTGCTCCTCGAAGGGCGGTGGATCACGAAATGAAGATCGGGTACAGCTTCTGGGGCTTCCTCGGCAACGGCGTCACCGACACCCCCGACGGAGGCCGCAGCCACCGCCGCCCCTTCATCGACGCCCTCATTGCCCGCGGTCACGAGATCGTCTTCCTCCAGCCCGACCGCGACCGCCTTGAAGCCGGTGACGACCTCGGCGGCCCGTACACCTTCGACGACGGCTTGCCCGGCATCGACGCCCTGTTCCTGGAGTGGCGCTGGGCCATCCCCGGCCGCAACACCACCGTGTGCGGCAGCGAGGGGCACACCTGCGACCTCCACCGGCAGGCACAGCTCATCAACCACTACACGGTCCGGTCCCAGACGCCCACCGTCATCTGGGACAAGGACCGCACCCTGCGCGCCGAGAGCGTGTGGCGCCGTACGGCCCACACCCGCGTCTGCGAGGCCGCGCTCGCCCCGACGCTCGGCGCGCACTCGCTGCTCTTCCCCGTCGCCGAGGACCTCCTCGCCAAGGCTGATCCCCTCACCCTGGCGGCGCGGCCCCGGGATCTCGCGCTCGGCTACGTGGGCAACCAGTACGACCGCGATGAGCCCTTCGACCGCTTCTTCGCCCCGGCAGCCGCCCGCGTCGAGCACCTGGTCGCCGGGAAGTGGTCGAAGACCAGCCGCTGGCCGCACGTCCGATTCGCGGGCCGCATCCCGTTCGAGGACGCTGCTGGCGTCTACGGCCGGTCCCTGGCCACGGTGCTCATGTTGCCCGAGCGGTACGCCGCCGTCGGGCAGATGACCCAGCGCATCTTCGAGGCCGTGCTCGCCGGCTGCCTGCCGCTGGCCCCGGCGGACATCCGCTTCGCCGACCGGTTCGTCCCGAAGGAGCTGGTCGTGCGCTCCGGCAGCGACGTGCTCGAACGTCTCTCCTACCTGCGCGAGATCGCCGGCACCGAGCAGCACGCCGCCCTGATCGCCGCGTGCGTGGACCGGCTGCGTCTATTCGGCCTGTGCAAGCAGGTCAACACCCTGGAGTCCGTCCTACACGGCCTCGTCCAGGCCACCGCGACCGAGCGGGGGGTTGCCTGATGCAGACCGCTCGATCGACCACGGCGCGCGGATCCTCCGGGCGCGTCCCGGAGGATGGGCTCGCCGGACACCCGAACCTCTCTACGCTGGAGCACCATGAAAAAGGTCGCCATCGTCGGCTGCGGAGGCAGCGGCAAATCCCACGTGGCCCGCGAACTGGGCAAGATACTCGACGCCCCGGTGACACACCTGGACGCCGCGTTCTACGACGACGAGTGGAACGCGTTGCCGATGGACAAGTTCACCGACGTCCAGCGCGAGCTGGTCGCGCAGCCGCGGTGGGTGATCGACGGCAACTACAACTCGACGCTGCAGGTACGGCTCGAAGCCTGCGACACGGTGGTCCTGATGGACGTGTCGACCGTGGCGGCGCTGTACGGGATCTTCTCCCGGCAGATCCGGCACGGAGCCGGACACAAGGGCAACGGAGTGCACAACCGCATCCACTGGGGCGTGATCAAGTACGTCGCCACGTACCGGCGCAAGATGCGCCCCCGCGTGATGGCGAAGATCGAGGAGTTCGGCTCTGGCACCGACGTAGTGCTGCTGGCCAACCGGCGTCAGACGCGCCGCTGGCTGCGGAAGGTCGCCGCCGAGCAGTCCTGACCGGCCCGCGCCCCCGGCCAGGGGGTGCGGCATGAACGAGCCCAACCCGTTCCTGGACCCCGCCCGACAGTCGGAGCTGTACGGACACGCCTCTCGGCTGGCCGGGCGCACCAGTGCCCTGATGCGTGCCAAGACCACCGGCCACCCGGTGCCCGAGACGATCGTCAGCCTGGTGCAGACCCATCACGCCCGGCCCGACCGGCTCGGCGTGGTGCTCGACATCGGCTGCGGTCGTGGCACGAGCAGCCGCGTCATCGCCGAGCAGCTCCGGCCCGAGCGCCTCGTGGGGCTGGACGCCGCCCCCTCCCTGCTCGCCCAGGCCCGCGAGCGCGCCAAGGACCTGCCCGACAGCACGGTGGACTTCGTCGAAGGCGACTTCCACGACCTCCCTCTGCCCGACGGGTCGAGCGACATCGTCGTCGCGGCGTTCTGCCTCTACCACTCGCCGCGCCCCCAGGACGTCGTCGGACAGATCGCCAGGGTCCTCGCCCCCGGTGGTGTGGCCGTGCTCGTCACCAAGGGCCTCGACAGCTACCGGGAGATGGACCAGCTGGTCGCCGCCGCCGGCCTCGATCCGCGGGCCGCCCAGCACGAAAGCCTCTACACCGCAGCCCACAGCGGCAACCTCGCCGACGTGGCCGCCTCCTCGCTCGACGTGATCGCCGTCCTGGACGAGGAGCACGTCTTCACCTTCGACGGCCACGACCACACGGCGCAGTACCTGGCCACCAACCCCAAGTACGACCTGGCGCCCGGCCTGTACGGCAACCCCGGTGCCCTGGCGGCGACCCTGCACGAGTTCCTTCCCGACCAGCCGCTGACCACCCTGTCCCGGATCACCTTCGTCGTCGCCCAGCCGAAGGAGGGAGGAGAGCCGGCATGAGCCCCGCCTCGTTCACCAAGCACTACGCGGAACCGGAGCGCGCGGCGGGGGCGGTGCGCCACTACCGGTGGCTCACCGCGCACGCCAAGCCGCTGCGGCAGCCGGCCCTCCACACTGCCGGACCGCGGTTCCTGACGTTCGAACGGATCGAGGGCCGCCCCGTACGTCCCGAGGACCTCCCGCGCGTGGCGGAACTACTCGGCCACGCCCACGGTGCCGCCTGGGCCAGCGACCTGCACTCCGCCTCGCTGGACACCCCGCACCTCTTCGAGGACGGCACGCTGTTTGACGACTACCTCGGTCCCCGGAAGGTCGCTCTACGGCGACGCCACGAGCAGGGCTACCTGCCCAACAAGACGGCCCTGCAAGCGATGCTCGGCCTGCTGCAGGCGACCGCTGAGGGCCCGTGCGTCTTCTACAAGGACAGCAACCCGCGAAACTTCATCATCACCGCGCAAGACATCGTCGCCGTCGACACCGACGACCTCTCCCTCGCCCCGCTGGGCTACGACCTCGCCAAGCTCGTCGCGACGCTCCACCTGACCTACGGGCCGCTCACGGACCAAGCCGTCACTACCGCCCTGCTCGCGTACAACGCGGCAGCCCGACGCTACGACGCCCGGCTGGGCACGACGGACCGGGGCCAGCTCGACAGCTTCCTGGGCCTGCACGCCGTGCTCACCGCCCCGTACGTCGGCCGCAACGGTTACCACTACAGCTTGCCCCTCCGTTTCACGCACCGAGGAGCCTCATGATCACCACCGAACTCGTCTTCGTCCGGCACGGCCAGGCCCAGTGCAACGCCGACGGCCTGGTCGGGGGCCCGCGCACCTGCACCGGCCTGACCAACCTCGGGTACGCCCAAGCCGAACAGGCCGCACGCCGCCTGGCCACCGAGCACCTGAAGAAGCCCTTCGACGTCATCTACACCGGCCCGCGGATCCGCCTCGTCCAGACCGGCGAGATCATCGCCCAGACGCTCCAGATCCCCGTGCTCCACGACGAGCGACTCGACGGCCCGGTCCACGGCGACGCCGACGGCCAGCCCTGGGACGCGGTGAAGACGGCCGCCGACGGCGGGCCGCACGCCCACCCCGACACGCCCTGGGCCAACGGCTCCGACACCTGGAACGGGTTCCTGAAGCGCGCTAGCAGGAACCTGAGCCAGCTCATCGAGGAGAACCACGGCAAGCGCGTTATCTTCGCCGCCCACGGGGAGGCGGTGATCACCGCACACACCCTGCTGCTCGGCATCCCGATCGGCTCGCCCGCCGGATTCACCCACAACCACGCCTCGATCACCCGCTGGCAGCACCACCGAAACCGCCTGGGCCAGAACCGCTGGATGCTCGACCGGCACAACGACACCGAGCACCTCAGCCTCCTCACGCCGGAGCCGACCCCGTGATCGCGACCTCGCGCGACCCCCGGATACAACTGGCGCACCAGCTCCTCGGCACAGTCGACATCGCTGCGGACCCCGCGCTCCCGCCCCGCGTCGTACGCCTGGTGGCCGGTGACGGGCGTCAGTACATCGCGAAGCAGCACGCGGAGCGAGACCGGTACGCCGGAGAACTCCACGCCTACGGGGCGTGGGTCACCCATCTGAGCGGCCATGCACCGGTGTTGGTCGGCCGGGATGATGCCACCCGCATCCTGCTGCTCACCGCACTCGCAGGTGACCGGGCGGACGCCTTCGCTCCGGGCTCGCCGGAGGAGGAGCTGGCCCACCACGAGGCCGGGCACGTGCTGGGCAAGCTGCACCGAGCCACGGCCATGCCCCAGGGCGGTGCCGTCGGCGCCTCACTCGCCGAGCGGTTCCAGGGGTGGATAGACCGGGCCGTCCACGCCGATCTGCTCGACGCGGCCGAGGAGAGCCTGCTGAAGCACCACGCGGTCATCCTGGGCACCAGCCACATGGACAGCGCGATCTGCCACCTCGACTACCAGCCGCGCAACTGGCTGCTCGGCGACACCTTCGGCATCTACGACTTCGAGCACATGCGACGCGACGCAAGGGTCCGCGACTTCGCCCGGCTCGAATTCCGACGCTGGCAGGCCGCCCCCCACCTCCGCACCGCCTTCTTCGACGGCTACGGACGCTCACCCAACGACCTCGAACGACGCCTCCTGGAGTCCTTCGGCGCCATCGAGGCGGCCACAGCCCTGGTCAAGGGCCACCAGGAGGACGACGCCGCGCTCAGTGCGCACGGCAGAACCGTCCTGTCGCGGCTCGCCTGACCAGCCCCTTAGACGACACCACTCTGGAGATCTCCGTGCCACAGCACGAGCAGCCCCCGACCAACGCTTCCCCCCGACGGGCCGTGGTGACCGGCTCCGCCGGATTCATCGGCTCCCACCTCGCCCACGCCCTCGTCCAGGCCGGCACCACCGTTATTGGCGTGGACCGCCGAGACCCGTCTACCGACCCGACGGCCGCCGCCAACCTCGCCGCGCTGCGGGGTCGCCCGGGATACCACCACGTCACGGCCGACCTCCTCCACTGCGCGATCGACCCGCTCCTGATCGACGCCGACGCCGTCTTCCACCTCGCCGGCATCCCCGGCGTACGGCCCTCGTGGGGACCGCAGTTCGGCGACTACCTCGCGTCCAACGTGCTGGCCACCCACCGCGTCCTCGAAGCCTCCACCCGGATCGGCGTATCCCGACTCGTCGTAGCCTCCTCCTCCAGCGTCTACGGCCCGACCGACGGCGAAGCGAGTCGCGAGACCGACCGCCCCAACCCCGCTTCCCCGTACGCCGTGACCAAGCTGGCCGAGGAGCAGCTCTGTCTCGCCTACGCCGAGCGCCCCGTCGGCCCCAGCGTGGTCGCCCTGCGGTACTTCACCGTCTACGGCCCCCGGCAGCGTGCCGACATGTTCACCCACCGCGCCCTGTACGCCGCCCTGACCGGACAACCCCTGCGCCTTTACGGAGACGGTCACCAGCGCCGCGACTTCACCTACATCGACGACGTGGTCGCAGCCACGATCGCCGCCGGCACCGTCCCGAACGCGCACGGCACCATCAACGTCGGCGGTGGCTCGAGCGCGTCCCTGCTGGACGTGATCAACATCGCCAACAGCCTCACCGGCCGCGAGATCCAGCTCCATCAGGACCACGTGCGCAACGGGGACGTCCTCCTCACGCGTGCCGACCCCGGCCGTGCGGGAGAGGTCCTCGGCTGGCAGCCGCGCGTCGACCTCCACAGCGGACTGCGCGCTCACATGCAGGCGCTGGCCTCCCCGGTGCCGGACTACAGCCGTGCCGCCTAGGCGCACCCGTCGGATCACGAGAGGAGTGCTCATGGAGACCCCCGAGCGAGCGCGGCTGGACGCCTTCTTCCGAAGGATCACCGCGCAGTTCCCCGCTGGCCAGGCGATCACGACGCTGGTCATCACGCACCTGCTCCAGGAACGACCTGCGTTCTTGCGCGCCATGACCGCGGTGTCCACTATCGGCGCCGTCCTCCCCAAGCCCCGGTCGATCCACCAGCCGACCCTCGACACCGTCCGCCGCACCCTGCCGGTCCACGACCTGACCCGGGAGCGGTTCACCGACGAGACCCAGGCCCTGCACTATCTGGAGGACACGGCCGGCGGCCAAGACGTCGTCCTGGTCGACATCGGCGGGTACTTCGCGCCCAGCCTCGACACCCTCGTGAACAAGTTCTCCGGCCGCATCCTCGGCGTCGTTGAGGACACCGAGAACGGGTACCAGCGGTACGCGGCCCTCGGCTCGCTCCCGTGCCCGGTCGTGTCCGTGGCCCGCTCACCGCTCAAGGACTGCGAGGACCACCTCGTCGGCCGATCCATCGTGTTCTCTACCGACGCCCTCGTCCGCGCCCGCGGGGACATCCTCACGAGCCGCAGCGCCTGCGTAATCGGCTTCGGCAAGATCGGTCGCTCGATTGCGCAGACCTTGCGTGCCCAGGACCTGCGCGTCACCGTGTACGACAACGACGCGGTCAAGCGGGTACAGGCGCACGCCCTTGGCTTCCACACCAGCGCGTCCACCACCGAGGCCGTCCACAACGCGGATCTCGTCCTGTGCGCCACCGGCAATCTCGCCCTCCGGCACGACGATTTCGCCGCCCTGCGCAACGGCGCGTACCTCGGATCGGTGACCTCCTCCGAGGACGAACTCGAACTGGGCAGCCTCGACGACCTATACGAACGTCAGCCCGTCGGACCCCAGTTGACCCGGTACGAGGTCACCGGCCACTACTTCTACGTTCTCGCCGACGGCGGTGCCGTCAACTTCGTGCACGGCGCCGCCGTCGGCACCTACATCCACCTCGTCCAGGCCGAGATACTCGCCGCCACCGCCGCACTCAGCCACGCGCGGCTCCAGCCCGGACTGCACGAGATGCCGGCGGCCGACCGCGACAACATCGCCAGAACCTGGCTCCGCCACTTCGAAAGGTGACCTCGTTGCCACCCTCCACCGGACACGTCCGTGCCGTCACCGAGGCGTACCTCGCCCGCCACCCGGAAGAGCGCGCCTCCCTGGCGATGCTGTTCGACGTACTCGCTGGCGCGGACGATCCCACCAGCCGCAAGACCTTCCCCGCCCACGTGACCTGCAGCGCCATCGTCATCAACGGTGAACGGCACGTGCTCCACATCCTGCACAAGGCGTCCGGGAAACTCCTGGCGCCCGGCGGGCACAACGAACCGTCCGACCAGCGCCTGCGCGACGCCGCCCTGCGCGAACTGCACGAGGAGGCCGGCATCCCGCCGAGCGCCGTGGTTCCCCTCGTCGGCCACGAGGAGATTCCCCTCGACATCGACGTGCACGCGATCGACGCGAACCCGTCGAAGAACGAGCCGGCCCACCATCACGTGGACTTCCGCTGGGCCTTCCAACTCGCGACCGATCACGCGGTGACGCTGCAGGAGGAGGAGGTCGACGGCTACCAGTGGCGGTCGTTCGCGACCACTTCCTCACCCACCGTCCGCGCCAAGCTCACCCAGCTCACCTGAAGCCTGTCCGAACCCAACCACCAGGAGGACGCCGTGGCCGCCACCACAGCCCGCCAGACCGACGCCCAACGGCGCCGGCACATCGCCGTCATACCGTGCCGCTGGGGTGCCTCCCGCTTCCCCGGCAAACCACTCGCCCTCCTCGGCGACAAGCCGCTGCTCTGGCACGTCCACCAGCGCTGCCTGGAAGCCAAACGCCTTGACGGGGCCATCGTCGCCACGGACGACGAGCGCATCGAAGCGGCGTGCCGCGAACTCGGCATCGACTGCATCCGCACCGGGGAACACCTAACCGGCACCGACCGCGTCGCAGAGGTCGCCGAACGCCTCCCGGCCGACGGATACATCAACGTCCAGGGCGACGAGCCATTCATCTCGCCGACCGCCATCAACGACGTCTCCGAGGCCCTGGAATTCACTCCGCCCGGCACCTTCGCCGTGAACGCCTACACCGAGCTGGTCGACGTCGGCGCCGTCCTGGACCACAACGTCGTCAAGGTCGTCGTCACGGCCCGCAGTGAGGCCCTCATGTTCTCGCGCCAGCCCATCCCGTACCCCAGGGGCGACCGGCCGAAGTACCTGCGCCAACTGGGCCTCTACGGCTTCACCGGCGAGGCTCTCCAGCACTTCCGGCGGCTCCAGCAGGGGCCCCTGGAGCGTGCCGAGGGAGTGGAGATGCTGCGCTTCGTCGAACACGGCCACGCCGTGCGGATGGTGCCCGTCCTGGACGACGGAGTGGCAGTAGACACCCCCGAGGATCTAGCGCGAGCCGAGCGCCTCCTCGACCAGCACCACTGAGACATCCGCACGAACGCAACCCTTCCTGTTGGACGACTCGTTGCATTTCTCGGCCGTCAACTAGGTTATTTGGGCGACGGGTTAGCGAAGGTCCTCGGGTCTTCTGGAAAACGGCGCTCGGCGAGAAACAGAGTGCATCCCGAGAGTGCGCCCAAAGCCATTTCAAGATCAATAGGAAAGATCGCCGACCGTTTTTGATCTTGCTTTGCTTCAGCGATCCTCCACACCCGGGTGACCTTTGCAACACGTTCTTCTCTCATGATCGCTTAATCCCCCTTGTACGCTTAGGCGCGGACAGTGCGTGCCGGTCTAGCACCGTGCGCATCGAATACGGGCTCCAGCCTGCCAGCGCCTCGCGTACGCGCGTTGAGGTATGGGGTCTGCAGTGAGAATGGAGCGACTATGCGTTGGCGTAGGGATCCTTCACGTCGCGCTCTTGTGAGGGAATGCGAGAGGAAGCTCGCCGATCTCCCTATACCAACCCCCTTCAGCGTCGAGACGCTGGTGAGCAATATGGAAAGCGCGCTGGGGCGTCAGATCCAACTGGTCCCATTGGACGACCCAGACGGGGGCATCGGGACAGCGTGCGGTCTTCGGGTTAAAACTCCCGACGTAACCATCATTCTCTACCGTCGCCGCTCAAGCAGAAATCAAACAGAACACATCATCCTCCATGAGATCGCGCATGAGTGGATGGATCACGGCACCTCTCTGACGGCCGTTGAAATCGAGCGCTACGTCCCTGAGCGCATCCGGCAAGAAGTGCTTCGGCGCTACCCATCAGCCCTTATCCAAGCGCGCGTCGATTTCGACAGCCACGAGGAGAAGCAGGCTGAGCTTTCGGCGTCATTGATCAAGCGCCTGGCACGTCGCCAGTCTGCTACCGGAGACGATGTGATCAGCCTGTTGGAATATTCATTGGCGCATCCGGTTGCCCCGCCGCGGCGTCGGCGGTAGCTCCACACGATCCGTAATCTCGCACTGACCAAGTCTGCACTCTGCAGGGCCCGTGAGTGGCGACAGGTGTGGCACCTATAGATCGACTGATTCCGTGTTCGACTTCTTCAAATACTTCACTGCGGCGGTCATGACGCTGATCTCCATCTGGCGTTTCCCGGCTGTCAGGTATGGCGATGCGCATCGTAGGGCGCTCTGGGGTGGCTACGCCGGGTTTGCAGTGGCCCTGTGTCTGTACACCCCAGCAGCAATGGACGCGGTCGATCGTATTCCGGTGGTCGATCTCAGCGCCCTGCTCCGGCACTTCGCCAGCACGGCGGCGATCATGGCGGCTCTGACCTATGTCGCCACCAGCTACGGCAAGACCGCTGAGGCGGTCGTGCCCAGGCACGTGGAGTTCTCACGGTGGATCGCCCGAGCGTCGTACAAGGCGGGAGCCGTCGGCGTGGTGCTGCTCGCGATCCTCTTCTTTACCGTTGTCCAACGCGATCGGCCGAGCGAGGACTTCCTCGTTGACCACGCGGGAGAATGGGGCGTGGCGGTCTACATGACCGTGTTCTATTTCTTTCCGCTAGTCACCACCGCCGTATGCGGCTATCAGTGGACGAGGGCGGCACGCCGAGCTGAGAGCACAAGCATGCGCATCGGGCTCGGTTTGATGGGTTTCGCGATGTGGATGGGGCTCGTTCACACGATAGCTAGAATTGCCATCTTGTGGAGTGCCGTAATATTTCCTCTCAGTCAATCGACGGTACGATTCCTGGTCGATTCCACTGCGATCTGGATGAATCTCCTTTTCGTTATCGTCGCAGTCGGGGCGAGCATCCCAACGACCCGCGCGGCTGCTGCGCGATGGAAGACGTTCCGAACCCTGAACCTGATCTATCCTCTCTGGTTCGATCTAGTCGAGGCTTTTCCCGGAACAAGCCTGTACCCTCCCGGCCGACGGATCACGGAACTTTTGCAGTTTCGCGTCCCCATTGATGTTCGCTTGGACCGATGGACGCAGGATATCTCCGACGCCTGCGAGAAACTGCGCTACTACGTGCCGAGCGACTTGATTTTTGCTGCGGAGGACAAGGCGTCCCCACACTCCGATCCCGAGCCTGCTGCGGAGGCTTACTGGATAAAGGCTGGCCTGCTTGCCGCTAACGCGGAATCCGTCAGGCCGTCTTCGGCCACCCTGATGAGAGACAAGCCGTTCGTGGACACCGAAAGTGAAGCTGCGTGGTACGTGCGAGTCAGCACGGCCTACACGCAGATCACCGGCGACCAAGCGCGAGAAGTTCTTCATGACTCCGAGAAGTTGAAATCGGAATCTCGGCGGTAGTTCTGGAGCACGGTGTGTTCCGGGTTGCCGTATCCGTGTTTTCGGCGTGTGCGCCCTGTCACTCAGAGATGCGATCTTGTAAGGCTTGCGTGAGATTCGGCACCACCGAGCGTGCGGTCGCGACTGGTACCGTGGGCAAGGCGGACAAAGAGGTTCTGCGCCGCCCTGTAAGTGCACTTCCTGGCCTGCGATGCGCAGCTTCTGCGACCGCCATGTACGCCGGGTCCGTGACGCTGTCCGGTCTGGATAGGCGTCCGAAATTCAGCAATGGAGTTCCCCGCATGTCCAACCGCCGTACCGGCCTCATTCTTGATTTCGGAGGCGTTCTCACTACCCCCCTGCTGCCCGCTGTGTTGGCGTTCGAGCAGCGTGAAGGGCTTCCCCAGGGAGCCTGCCTCACTGCCCTGTACAAGGACCCGGAGGGCGTCCGGATCACCAGCGATCTGGAACGCGGAGTGGTGTCCCAGCGCGAGTGGAACGAGTTCGCCGGCAGGATGCTGAATGTACCTGCGGACGGGTTGATGGGGAGGATCTTCGGCGACCTCCGCCCTGAGCCGCTGCTGATCCACGCTGCCGCCGCAGCCCGCCGGGCCGGGATCAAGGTCGGCATCCTGTCGAATTCCGTGGGCCTGGAGCCGTGGGACCTGTATGCCGGCTACGAGCTGGAGAAGCTGTACGACGTCGTCGTCATCAGCGAGCACCACATGATGCGCAAGCCCGACGCCCAGCTCTTCGAGGCCACGCTGAAGCTGATGGGCCTGCCTGCCGAAGAGTGCGTCTTCGTCGATGACACCGAGGCGTACGTCCAGGCAGCGGAGCAGCTCGGCCTCGCGGGAGTGCACAACCAGGATCCGAAGCAGACGGTCGCAGCCCTGTCCGAGCTGTTCGACGTCGACCTGACCGCTTCGTAGATCGGCGTCGATTCCGTCCGTATGAAGGGACTACGGCTCGGCCTCCAGGGAGGCCGAGCCGTAGTCCCTTCGTGCATCCGGTCCGAGAAGTGGGCTGGCCCGGTCAGAGCCGAGGGGCGATAGGCGGTCAGGGGTCCTCGGTCGCGCCCGCAAGGCGGCGGTACCGCAACTGATTTCCACCCGCCCGCTACTAGCTAGCGGGGTTACTCTTTGTCCTGAACCTCGGACAGAGCGTGCCGTAGCTCTCCTACGAGCCTGTTGATGTCGGCCATCGATCTCCGGGAGAGGATCTCGCTGCCACGTGCGGCCAGGCCGAGGATGTGTCCCTGGTGAATCGAGCCGATGAAGCGAACAGCCTCTAGGAACTCCTGGACCATGGGGCTTAGTTCGGCGTCATCGCCGAACAGCCAGGCCGGGACCTGGAAGGCGTATGCCAGGCCGGCGCGCACTTCATCCGATGCCGCGGTCTCGGTTCCGTCGCGCAGCTCGCCGATGCCCTCGGCGGTGACGGCTGCGGTCGGCGCATGCTCGTTGACGAGTCGCGCGATCTCCGCGTCGGAAAGCGCCTCTTCGCCGGTGGAACCGTACTGCAGGAGAAAGTTGATCTTTTCTCCGATTGTGCGAGGCGCGGCCTCTTGATCGCCATGTGGGGCGGTGGTGCGAATGCCGAACGAGCGATCCTGCGCCGCGAGCAGCTCCTCCTCGGTCACCCTGTACGCCGCCGCCAGCGGCTTCACATAGCTGTCGTTGAGCCTGCGCCGCCCGGACTCGGCGTTACTCACCGGCCCCCGGCTTGCCCCGATGATTTCGGTGGCCTCCGCCACGCTGAGACCGGCGTCACAGCGTAGGAGCTGTAGGTCCGGCGGCCCGTCGTGGGGGAACAGTTCGTCGAGCGGTTCGTTGAGCGCCTTGGCGATCGCCGGCAGCTTCTCACCCTTGGGAAAATCCTTCCCGGATTCCCACCGTGCGACGGTGGCACCGCTGACGCCCACCAGTTCGCCCAGCTGCCTCTGGTGCATGTCCCTGCGTCGGCGGACAGCACGCACGCGGCTGCCGTCGAACTGACGAGGGGGCACGGGGACTCCTGGTGCGAGGTGGCGATGGGCTCGGTGTCGGGGTCAACTGTAAGCCAGGGTTGATGCATTTTCGAAACTGACGTACGTTTCCGTATCGTACCTGTTGATCAGGCCCGATTCTACGGTGCCGAGCCCTGGGGGACCTCTGTGCATATTCGTATGCCATAACCGCTCACGCGACAAGCGCTTGCAGTGCTTGCCGGGCGGCACGGATCCACGTCGGCATCGCCCTCCTGAGAGCGGCCGATACGGAGTAAGACGACCGCAAACGATCTTCCGGACAACGGGATGGACTTGTCCGCGGGGTCTACGTATGTTCGTCGTCCCACGCCGGGCAGCGCCCCGGAAAGGGGCCGATGACCAGCGAAAAGGAGGCGGGACGGATGCAGGCATACGACCCGTGATCTGACCCCGAAACTGAAACCGGCGCCGAGGAGCTACCAACTCCCAAGCGCCGGGCTGGCACCCCGAGGGCGCCAATTACACATCACGCGGGCGGCAGGGCTTCTTGCACGAGACCGCCGCACCGCGCTCCTTCGAACAACGGAGTATCGCATGCTCGCCACGCCGAGCGGAAGCCCGGCCTGCGCGGACGACGGCCGTCCGCGCCGCCTCGCCGCACAGCTCGCCGACATGATCCCGGGGGCGGCCACGATCCGGGTCAGCCTCACAGACCCGACACAGACGTGGCCTCACCTGCACGCCGTCGTCAAGGACGAGGCCGGAAGGACCCTGGAGCTGGGCCGCCCGACCGCTAGGGTCGCGGCACGCTGGATCCTGCGGGTCTGGCCGGAGGCGGACTGGATGCGCCCGCACACCTTCTGCCTCGCCGACGCCACCCTGACCCGCAGCGACCTGGTCGCCGCTGAGCGGGGCCGCTGAGATGGCCCGGATCCGAACCGTCAAGCCGGAGGCGTTCACGTCCGAGTCGCTCGCCGAAGTGACCGTGGCGGCCGAGCGGACCTTCTTCGGCCTGCTCACCCAGGCCGACGACCATGGCCGCCACCGGGACAACGCCGCGATCATCGCGGGGCTTCTCTGGCCCCTGCGCGCCGAGCACACCTCGGTCCACGTCGAAGACGACCTCCACCAGCTCGCGAATGCCGGACTGATCTGCCGATACACCGGATGCGACGGCCGCCTCTACCTCCACATCGTGACCTGGTCCGAGCATCAGAAGATCGACAAGCCGAGCCAGTCGCGCCTGCCCTCGTGCCCGCAGCACCAGGCTGCCGACCGGTGCGCCCCCTGCAAGGGCTCCTGCTCCCGGCGGGGGAACGGCTCGCCCACCACTTCGCGAGGACTCGCTGAGACCTCGGCGAGGGCACCCCGAGCCCTCGATCTGCCCGCCGCACCCTCCTCGACGGTGTCGGAACAGGCAGACGGGCCAAGCGCCGACCGGCAGGACGCCGCCGATGGAGCCAGCAGCGCACCCGGGCGGACCGGAGTTAAAAGTGCAGGTCAGAGGGTTGCATCTGGCGGCTCCCCGAACCTTCCCCGAAGCCTCCCCGAAGGCTCGGCGCCTGGATCTAGGATCTTGGATCCTGGATCTCTTGTCCCTACGGGGCGCACAGCGCCCGCAGCCGGCATCTCCGCCAAGGACCTCGTCGGGGAGTACGTCGCCGGGTGCGACCAGCGCCCCCCGAGCGACGTGATCGGGCACCTCGGCCGGATCATCAAGAAGCTCCTGGACGAGGGCATCGCACCGGCGCACATCCGAGCCGGGCTGGCGAACTTCACGGCCAACCCCAAGCACCCGAGCGTGCTGACCAGCATGGTCAACGAGGCGATGAACGCTCGCCCCGGCGGTTTGGCGCGGCCGGGAATCCGGCCTAACGTGCCCGCCCACCAGGCGTGGACCAACCCGGCCAACGCTTCTGCCGCCTACGCCGAGGAGCTGTGATGCACACCCGTCACCGCGAACCCCAGCTCCTCGGCAACGAAGCCACGCTGGAGCGCATGGCCCGGATCCTGGCCGCCCGCAACATTGACCCGGTGGACGCCGCGCTGCCGGACGACGCCGAGCCCTTCTCACCGCTGGACGCTCTGCTCGCCGGGATGCCCCCGCGCTATCAAGCGGCTGTCGCCGACCACCCCACGGTCCTGGAGTGGGTCCGGAAGGTCACCGACGCGGCCGTCGCCCCCAGCCGAGGAGCCCGACGACAGGTCACCACCGGCCCTAGCTTGCTGATGGCCGGGGTCGTCGGCGCGGGCAAGACGCACCAGGCGTACGGCGCGGTCCGCGCGTTGGTGCAGAGCGGGGTCGGCGCGCGCTGGCGGGCGACCACCGCCGCCGACCTCTACGCCGATCTCCGCCCCCGGCCCGGGGTGGACAGTGAGCGGGAGCTGGCGGCCGTCAGCCGGTGCCCGCTGCTGATCATCGACGACCTCGGCGCGGCCAAGGCCAGCGAGTGGGTCGAGGAGATCACGTACCGGCTGATCAACCGGCGGTACAACTACGAACTCCCCACGCTGATCACGACCAACCTGGCGATCAAGGACCTGCGTTCCTACCTCGGGGACCGAGTCGCCAGCAGGCTCGCTCAGATGACCACCCGAGTCGAGTTCGAGGCCGTCGACCGCAGACGCCACAGCGCCGCCGCCTGACCCTCCACAGGCCACCCCGCCGGACCGCGCCCTCGCACCGCCGTCCCCCCCGGGCACCTACCGCCAGCGCACCTCTTCGCCGACGCCCCTGCGCGCGGAGAGCGATCGGAGCACCCCGCATGACCAGCACGATGAACGGCCCCGCCCAGCACCGTCAGCTCGGCGACCAGACCTGGCAGGCCGACGCCGTCTGCCAGAGCACCGAGTACAACCCGGTGGACCCCGAAGTCTTCTTCCCCGAACCCGACGAGACCGCCAAGATCGCCACGGCCAAGGCCCTGTGCGGCCAGTGCCCGGTCCGGCGCACCTGCCTGGACGCCGCTCTCGAAGGGGGTGACACCGACGGGATCCGCGGCGGCCTGACGGAAGAGGAGCGCGGGCCGCTGCACGACAAGCTCGCCAGCCGCCTCGACTACAGCCGCGTCAATGCCACCATCGCCGGACGTGACGTGCACCTCACCCACACGGAGCGCCGCGCGGTCGAGTACGCGGCCTACCGCCACGGGGTGAGCGAGCAGCGCCTGGCCTGGCTTCTGAAGGTCACCGAGGAGCACGCCAAGAAGCGGTACCGCGAGATCCGCCGGGCCGAGCGCAACCGAACCCTGAACCAGCCCACCACGAACACCACACCCCCCGAGACCAGCGGCGAGCGCCTGATCCGCGACGACTTCGGGACGGCGGCATGAACATCGCAAGCGCGTCGAAGACGGCGCACATATCCGGGTGGGACCGCGCGGCTGTCGTGGCGCTCGGGGGCGCGGGGTGCGCGCTGTCGTACGACGCCCTGCAGCAAATGGCCGTGGCCATCCACATCCGAGGCTTCCTTACCTACCTGTTCCCCCTGGTGATCGACGGGTTCATCGCCTACGGCATCCGAGCCCTCCTGGTCCTGCGCAACGCACCCCTGCGCGCCCGGCTCTACGTCTGGACGCTCTTCGGCACGGCCACCGCCGCCAGCATCTGGGCCAACGCACTCCACGCGGTGCGCATCAACCAGGACACGGTCGCCGGCACCGGCCTCCAACTCGGTGACGCGGTGGTCGCGGTGCTCTCCACCATCGCCCCGCTCGCACTGGCCGGAGCGGTCCACCTCTACATCCTCATTGCCCGGGGCCCGGTCGAGGACTCTGGCCGGCAGAACCTCGGTCAGCCCGGTCACCTCGGTGAGACCGACCGCAGTGACGCTATCGAGGTCACCCGGACCGACCGAGCCGGTCAGCAGCGGTCAGCGGCCGGTCAGGTCAAGTCCGGTCAGTCGGTCACCGCTCTGACCGACCGGCTGCCGCTGTCCCCGACCGACGAGGGCACCGCCGCCCGGTCAGTGACCGGAGACTCGATCCCGGCGACCAGCGGCCAGTCGGTCACCGATCACCACAACCGCAGCCACGGTGCCCCTGACCTGCCGGGACAGGCGGACAAGGGCAGGACGGTCACTGACCGCCCCAGCAGTGCGGCCCCGGTCGGTGATGACCAGGACAGTCCGGCGGCGGTCAGTGCCGCGCCGGTCACCTCGCCGCCGGTCACTGACCGGGCCGCTCGGCCGACTGGTGACCGGCGTCCTGACCCGGACACCGAGGAGCTGCTGGCGATCGCCCGGTCGGCGGTCAGGGCCGAGGACAAACTGACCCGCAAGGTGGTCGCCCAGGCGATCCGAGGTCAGCAGATCCCGCTGTCGAGCGACACCCTGACCGCGCTGATGGCGCAGCTGCGTGAGCAGCACCGCCAGCCGGTCACTTCCTCCCGGCCCTGACCGAACCTCCACGGAGTGGGTGACCGAACCGGTCACCCCGGCCGGTCACCCACTCCGCATGTCACCGACACACCCCGCCACAGCAGAAGCGGAGAGCACCCGATGCGCACTCACCCGGCCACGCCCGCCGAAGTCGACTCCTGGCTGACCGTCCTGCACCAGCACGGACACCTCCACCGCGCCCAGTCCGGCCCCGACACCACCTGGATCGTGCAACGCGAGCAGCACGACCGGCCCTGGACCCTGCACCACCCCGTCCTGGCCATGGACTGGATCGAGGAACTCGTCCGCGAAATCCAGCAGCAGAACCCGGAGACGAGCCGGTGAACACCAACGACCCGGCGGCCACCTCCGCTGGACATCAGCGTGACCCCACCACGGCTCCTGGCGGAGCAAGCTATCGCGTACGACGGTCCTACGGCCCGACGTACGCACTTGCCCCCGCCCAGGAGGGCGGGGGAAGCCCGGCTGGTCCCCGAGCGAGGGCGCACGGGGACCAGCCGGGCAACCGGCACCAGGGGGCGCCGGTCACCGGGGGAGAAGCCGACCGCGACGACCACCGCGAGCAGCCGAGCCCGAGCACGCCCGCCTACCCCGACCGCAAACCGCGCCGCCGCACCCGCAACCCCAGCGAGCGCACCCGCAAGACGACCACCCGCCTCTCCGACACCGAGAAGACCGAGATCGCCGAGGCCGCCACCAAGCGCGGCGTCACCGTCGCCCGGTTCCTCGCCGCCTCCGGCCTGAGCGCCGCCCGCGGATGCGCCGCCGTGCACAGCAACGACCAGCTCGACACCGCCATCGACGAACTCGCCGCTCTGCGCACCGCGCTGGCCCGCATCGGCAACAACATCAACCAGATCGCCTTCGTCCTCAACAGCGGTGGCCAGCCGCGCGCCGGTGAACTCGAACACGCGCTGAGCGCACTGACCGGACTTCTCGCCCGCGTCGATGACGCGGCGAACGACCTGGTGACCCGGCGGCTGTGATGGTTCCCGACATCGGACGCGGCTCCCGCACCCACGGCCTGCTCGTCTACCTGTACGGCCCCGGGCGGCGCGAGGAGCACACCGACGCACACCTCGTCGGCTCCTGGGACGGCTTCGCCCCCGACCCCGGCCGCGACACCGGCCTCGACCCCGACCCGAAGGTCACCCTCGCCCGGCTCACCGCCGCCCTGGATTTGCGGGTCAAGCAGGCCGGCGACCGCGCACCCGCCAAGCACGTCTGGCACTGCTCGGTCCGCACCGCCCCCGGGGACCGGCGGCTGGACGACGAGGAGTGGAACGCCGTCGCCCAGCGCATCGTCCACGCCACCGGCATCGCCCCGGCTGGAGACCCCGACGGCTGCCGGTGGATCGCCGTCCGCCACGCGGAAGACCACATCCACATCGTCGCCACCCTCGTACGCGGTGACCTGCGCAACCCGCGCCTGAACTACGACTTCAACAAGGCCCAGGCCGAATGCCGTCGCATCGAGAAGGAGATGGGCCTGCGGCGCCTGAACGCGGGCGACGGAACCGCAGCGAAGAACCCCAGCAGCGCCGAGAAGTTCAAGGCCGAGCGCACCGGCCGCCCGGAGACCTCGCGCGAGACGCTCCGCGAGGCCGTTCGTCGAGCCGTGGCGGGAGCGGATTCGGAAGAGGAGTTCTTCACGCGGCTCCGAGAAGCGGGGGTACGGGTGAAGCTGCGATACGCACCGTCCGGTGACGCGCTCGGCTACAACGTGGCCCTGCCCGGCGACCGCAACCGCGACGGAGCCCCGGTCTGGTACCCCGGCTCCAAACTGGCCCCCGACCTCTCCCTTCCGAAGATCCGCCTTCGCCTCACCGACGGGGCCGTCGAGCCGAGCGCTCCCGCGGTCGGCGCTGACCGGACTAACTGGTCACCGCCCGCCCGTCAACGACGCAACGCCACCGTCATCGCAGAGCGCTCAGCCACGCTCCTGGAACGCGACGAGGACGGCGAGGCCGCCCCCAAGCTCGTCGGCGTCGGAGAACTCCTTGACGCAGTGGCCCAGACCTCACCGGCCACCACCCGCACCGAGCTGGCCGCCGCAGCTCGCGCCTTCGAACGGGCGACCCGCAGTCATGTCCGCGCCGAACGCGCCGACACCCGAGCCCTCCGCTCAGCCGCCCGAGGCATTGTCCAGGCCGGCGGAGCGCTTGGCCGAGGCGAGGACGGCGGCACCACCGCCATGCTCGTCTCCACCCTCGTCCTCGTCACCCTCGCCGCCGCCCGCTGGCACTCCGCCCGCGGACACGCCCAGCAGGCCCACGCCTCCCGACAAGCCGCCGCGCACCTACGCACCGCCTACCGCCAGGCCGCCGCCACCCCGATGCGCATGCTGCACGACCAAGGCCGCGCCCTTCCTGACGCCCAGCGCCTCATGCACGAGGCCACCCTTCGCGCCGTCCTGCCCGAGAAGGTCGTACGGGCAGGAGGCACGGAAGCGAAGACCGACGCCTTGGTCGCCACCCTCGCCCAGGCCGAGCGGGCAGGCCATGACTCCGAAGCCCTCCTGCGCCAGGCCATCGACATGCGCGAACTCGACAGCGCCGACGACGTGAACGACGTCCTGGTCTGGCGTCTGCGGCGCATCGCCCAGCTCCCGGCACACCCGGGTGACAGTGCCCGTCGTCCGCAGGCCGCCACCCGCCAGGCCACTACGCCGAGCAGCCGCACCAGTGAACGAAACGCGACGGCAGCCGTACCGCTCGGAACTGCTCAAGACCCCAACCGCCGCTCGCCACGTCGCTGACCACGTCGAACCGGACGGAGACGACCGGCCGAGCGGACGCCGCGAAATGTATGGACAGCCGGTTCCACCGGCTGTTACGGATGAAGACAGGACCGACAACCGGGAGATGACGCTCGTGCTCAGAACCACCACCCGCACCACGGAGCCGGCACCCGTCCTGCCCACTGGTACCGACCCCCTGCTGCAGCTCCAGGCCGAGACGCGGTCGGCCGACGGCCCCGGGGCAATTCGCTGCGTCGGCCACTCACGCGAACTCGCTCTCGGCGGCATGCCCGTGATGTGCTCCGCCTGCCGTGCCCGACGCGACTGGCTGCTCATCAACCACGGGCGCAACGTCTGGGTCCGCTGCCGGTGCGGCAACCAGTGGCTCGAGCCCGAGATCAGTCGCGCCGACTTCGATGCCCTGGTCGGCGGCCCGCACGGGACGACCTACCCGAGTGTCGAGGCGGGCTTGACTGCGCTCGGGTTCGACGGCGTATTCGCCGGCATCTACCTGGAGTAGGCGAGCATCAGACGGAACGCCGAAGGGCGCCACCGGCATGTCGGTGGCGCCCTTCGGCGTGCAGGTGAGGTTCAGCCGCGTGCGCTGTCCTTCGCCAGCCCTCCCCGGAAGTCGCACCCCGGGCATTCGTCTTCACCCTGGACGTGTCCCTCATACCAGCCGTGGACCGCCGCATGCAGGATGGCCTCCTCCACAGTGGCCTCGCCGCTACGGACTGACTCGATGGCTCCGCCGACGATCAACCCGAGTACGGCGTTGTCGGTCGAGGGGAACGGGGGCGAGGGCATCTGCGAGTCGGGCGTCATGCCCGCAGCCTACGGGTGAGCACCCGCTCGGTCAGTCGGTCGGGGTGGTCTCCTGTCGGGGGGAGCTGTGCAGGTCGCTGCGAAATCCCCGGCCGACCGGTCTCCAGTTCTGGAACGTGGACGGCTTCCAGCGGGGACGGTCCGGAACGCTGTCGTCGTCGGGCGAGGGCAGGCTGCCCCGGCTCTTGCGGCTGCGGGTCGCGCCGACGCTGATACCCAGGTGGGCGGCGACCTCCGGGTATCCCCAGAGCCTCTGGTCGTCGGCCATGGTGTTCTCCTTCGTCAGGTCGAGCGTACGCAACGAACGGGTAGACGCACGACGAGGCCGCCCCTGCCTGAGCGGCATGGGGCGGCCTTCGGCTGTCCTCGGTCAGACTCCGGAGAGCCGGTTGGAGAGGTCGAGTGCGTCGGTCGCGAATGAGAGGGCGGCGCACAGGCCGGTCACCTCGTACAGGGTCGGACGGATCAGGCGCGGCCAGTCATCCGGGGCGGCGGGCCAGGAACCGAGGAGCACCTCGGCCGTGGTCAGCCCCAGGTACGCCATGACGTCCCAGCCGCTGCGCGAGGCGGGCTCCCAGCGCAGCCGGATGCGCCCGAGGGGAAGTTGAGGGGTTTCGGCAGCGAGCCAGGTGATGTCGAGGGGGCCGTCGGGGCGGGCGGAGATGCGCTGGAGAAGCGCGCTGTGCACGCCGAACGGCATGGGGCGCACGGCGACATCGTGCAGCGCGAGACGAGGCGCGGGTCGCGAGAGGGACGAGATGGAAGCCTCCGTGGTGGTAGGGAAGCGATCAAGCCCAGGTGAGGGCATCGCGCGCCCCCACCGGGAGGTAGTCCTCCTGACCGTCATCGGCGATGTACGCCTTGCCGTCGCGGACGACGACCTCGGCCCCCACGAAGTGGGCGAAGGGGAAGTCCGGGTTGACGGCGAGACGGACCGGCAGGTTGGGGTCGAGTTCCAGGAGCTGGCGAAGCAGGTGGCCGACGGTCAGATACTGGGGCACGGAAACCTCCGAGAGCGGTATGGGCGGACGGGGCAGGACTGGCGGGGACATCGTCAGGGCGTCGAGGCGGAGCAGGTCGCGAAGGGCCTTCGGGCCCTTGGTGTGGTCTGCGAGATGCTGCCGACGGTGGAGCCACTAGGTCAGCCGGTAGCGACGTGGGAGGGGAACCGCGCCTTCCTCCGAGACGACCAGGCCGTCGGCGTGCAGGCGCTGCAGCGAGCTGGCGACCCGTTCCTGGCTCAGCCCCGTGGCGGCGCTGATCCTGGAGAGGGGCGCGTCGGGGTTGCCGGACAGGTAGGCGACGACACGGGTGTCGCGGCGGCGGAGGTGGTCCTGGAAGATCCCGGCGGTGTACAGCAGCAGCACCCCGCAGCAGACCTGGGGGATGCCGCGCGAGGCCATGCCGGAATCCGTGAAGGCGTCGTAGGCCGCGAACACGGCGGTGCCGGAGCCGACGACGTGGTTCGCGATTCTCACGAGGTCATCGGAGTAGACGGTCATTTCAATGCCTTTCGGTCAGGAAGAAGAGGAGCGGCCGGTCCGCCGGGACGGGCGCGGTGAACGGGGCGGGCCGTCGTCGGCCCGCCCCGTGGTTCGGCGGTCAGTGCGAGGAGTGAGTGACGAGGGCGGCGAGGAATCCGGCGACGGCCTCGGAGGGGGTGTGGATGCCGAACTCCTGGACCCACACCTCGCCGTCGGCGGGCAGCACCTGGACGCGCCAGACGATCTCGCGCGCCCAGGCGGAGGGGTCTTCGGGGAGCCAGCCGACGTAGACGCCGCCGTCCGGGCTGGTCGCGTGGACATTGGCCTCCGGGGTCTCGGCGATCGTCCAGCCGAGAGCGTCCAGGAGGTCGAGCACCGGAGCGGCGCAGTGGTCGGAGGAGAGCCAGTGGCGGTCTTCCACGGCGGGGTGGACGACGGCGGGCAGGAGGGTGGCAGAGGCGTTCACGGTTGGACGATCCCTTCGTTGACCTGCGGTTTTCCCGACACCCGTACGTTGGCATGCAGCATGCCGAAGTGCGTAGTCGTTTCCCGGGGATGCCGTCTGCCGTGGGCGAACTGGAAACCACCAGCGAGCGGTCGGCGGGACGGGAATGGATCGGCGACCGCGGTTGTCGTACCTGGGTTGCGGTGAGGGACCGCACGTCGGTGGAGGGGAGCAGGGGATGGCCGAGGCGAGCAGACACTGGGACGGCGCCGGACTGGAACGCAAGATCCGCGCCGCCGGACGGCCGTGGACCGTGGGCGACATCGCGATGGTCGCCGATGGCCAGTGGGGAGTCGGCGCACAGCCCGACCAGTGGCCGGACGAGGAGACGGTCGAGCGCCGGGTCGCCGAAGGGCGGCGCGTGGAGCTGACGGTGGAGGAGCTGGCCCGCGCGGTGGGCCCCCGGGCCGAAGAGGGCCCCCGCGACGAGAATCGGAGCTAAGCGTTCAACGTCGGGGCCCCGTTGTGGGCGCTGACGGCCCTACGACCGCCGCCGGAGAGGACGGTTCGGGCACGGCCCCCGGGGCGTGCCGCGTCTTCCCGGAGCGGGCGACAGCGGCCTGAGCCAGCCGAACCGCCGGAGCCTCAACCTCGGGTGCGGCGGCCTCCCGAGCCTCCACCACGCGCCGGATCGCCTGGAGGTACGCACGGCTCTCCGCGTGGGCGACGCGGAGCTTGACCGCCGTTTCGGTGATCCGGTCGAGTTCGTAGGAGTCAGGCACGTACCCATGCCGCGACAGGGCGTGAAGGCGGTCCTGGTGAACAGTTACCGCGCTATCCGTGATGGCCAGGGCCGCGCGGGTGTGCATGGCACAGCGCAGGAGCGGGTCCTCGCTGGGGCGGCGGACCCCTAGGACCTCAAGAGCTTCGATGGGCTGGCCCCAGGCGTTCTCGATCATGGCCGTGGCCTGGTCGAGCATGGTGGTGGTGGGCATGGTGGAACTCCTGTTGGGCGGGGACGGTCGCGAGTGGAGTGCGGCCTGGGGTGGGAGTCAGCGTCCGCGCCGGGGCGTCGGCGAGCTGGCCGGCAGCCGGGCAGAGGTCGCGGGCGGGGGGTGTCCCGTCCGTTTCTGCGCCGCCCCCGTGGAGCGGCTCTGCGCGGCCATCACCCGGAGGTCGGCTGCTGTGCGTGGTGCCCGCGCGGCACGGTGTACGGCCTGGGTGACCGCGGTGCGGCGTACGTCCAGCGGAGTCGGAGCGCGCGAAACCTGAGCCTCGGCGATCGGCGTGGCCGAAGCGACAGGGGTCATCGTGACAAGGTGTTGCATCCGCCGGTCGACTTGGTGGCGTTCACGGACCACCGGGGTCGACTTCGCCATCACAGCGGCGGTTGCGGCGATCAAGTGGGACGGGGTGCGGGCCGTGAACGTCGCTTCGGCACGAGTGCCCCAGCCCGGCGGGCCAGCCCACAGCTCGACGGTCGTGCGGTCGGAGCCGTAGCCGCGCCGATCGATGAGGATGCCCGCTTGGTCGTCAGGAGCGATGATCTCGACGGTGCCGAGTTCAGCAGCTCCGTCAAGGTTCCAGCCGGCATCGGTCAGCGGCCGGACGGTGTCCCTCCAGGGGACGGTTGGTCCTGTCAAGAAGCGGCCGGGGGTGTCGGAGGCGATGGCTTCGTCGTAGTCCTGGACCAGTGCGGCGGTGAGGCCGGCGGCCATCTCGGCCGGGGTGACGTGGTTGAACGTCGCCGTCCAGCGAGGCGCCGAGAAGGCGTCCTCAGCTGCGCTGATCTTCCACAGTTCGAAGTCGTCGCCGAACCAGCCGATCCGAATCCGTTGGTCGGGAGAGGTCACGAGGAGCTGGCAGGGGCCCTCATCGAGGTACTGATGGGGCCAGTGGGCGACGGGCGCGAAGCCAGCCTCGCCGGTCCCGTTGGAACCAGCCAGATACATGGGGCTGACCAGTACCTCTTGGTACCGGGTCGGGTCATCAGGGGCGTACATGGTCGAGTCTCCGGAAGCGAAGGAGGAGAACGGATCCGCGTATGCAGCGGCGGGAGCCGCCGGAGCGCACGCGGATGCCGTAGTGGCGGCGAGTGGCCTCTCGTTCTCACCCCCGTCACCGGCCCCGGCCCCGGCCCGGTGCCGACTGGGCGGTCACGGCCGACGGCACCCGCGGTTCCGGCTGAGGCGCGTGGCTGAACATGACGTTCGACGCGGCGGCGCTCCGTCGTAGGGCCGCCGCGGTCCGGGCGCTGTCGGCTCCCGCCCCCAGCGGAATGCCGACGTGGGTGCGCGTGGCTGCCGCTGTCGGACGCGGTGCCGCTGTTCCACCTCGCAGCGCGAAGGGCTGGCTCCAGTGCTCGACACTCGCGTAGACGGCCCCCAACGCCTGGCCGGCATCGGTGAGCACGTACGGGTCTCCGTGCCGGGAGCCCGTCCGCGTGACCAGGCCATCGGCCTGAAGCCGGACAAGTCGCTGCCGTGCGAGGCCGTTGTCCAGACCGGCCGCCTCGGCGATGTGAACGAACCGCATCTGGCCGTCAGCCGAATCGAGGGCCTGAATCACGGCAGTTGAGTGCCGAAGATGCAGGCGGCGCAGCGCGTCCTCGACACGCTCGGCTTCGGCCATCGGTTCTTGTGTCAGGTGGGTGCGGGACCAGTCCGAGACCGTGCGGAGGACGGGGGCCAGAGACGTGCCGAGCGCGCTGAGCCGGTACGGCGCACCCCGCCGGTCGTCCTCGCGGATCACCAATCCGTCAGCGTGCAGCGTGGCCAGCCGTTTGCCGACGAACTGCTCACTGACGAAGGGGAGCTGCGCAGCAACGTCGCGGACGCGCACGGGGCCGTTCACCTGGGCCAGAGTCATCGCGGTCCAGGTGGTCCACTTGGGCCCGATCCGGGCGAGAGCCTGCTCGACGCGCTGGGCGTCGATGGAAGCGATGGAGAAGGTGGGAGGCAGGCCGGGGGTAGCCATGGTGGGGTCCTTATCGGGATGAGGTCAGCGTGAGCGGGGGGTCGCGAGGGAGGTCCTGGCGACGGGCACGGCGGCCGGGTCGGAGAGCGCGCCTGACGTGGTCCGCGTGGTGGTGCGGCCGAGGGCGGCGGACACCCGGGAGGTCGTCGCGCGACCATCCCGCAGGGCGGCTTCCCCCTGCGCAGTGAGCGAGAGGAGCTGGCCGGGCCGGTACACGTTCTCGGTGATGTCCTGATGCAGTAGCCCGTCGGCGACCAGCCGCTGCACGGTCTGCGGGAAGATCGCCGGGTCCTGCCACTGGGCCTTCCCCCGCGAGATGTACGGGTCCTCGCCGATCGCGTTGCGACGAAAGCGAACACCTCCGGCCGCAACCGCTTCGAGGGCTACCAGCCCGCGCCCCCCGGCAACGGCCCAGTCGTCGTCCCGGTGGGGCCGCGTCTTCTGGCCCTGCCCGTGGCTCCTGTTGGTCGCGCGTTGAGCAGGCTCGGGCGAGGAAAGAAGCCGGCGGTAGGCGGACAGGGACTCGACGAGCTGGCTGTACGCCCGGTCTTGCTGCGCCAGAACGTCTCCGAGTTCGGGGAGTGCTGTCCGCAGCAGCGCGTACGACACCTGGGCTCGGCCGCCTTCACCCCGACCAGTGCCTTCGAGCAGCCGCTGAGCGCGCTGGACCGCGTTGAGCACGCTCTCGTGTCGCTCGTCCAACGCCGCTGCGGCTTCGATGACGCGTGTAGCGGCCTGGTGCAGCGGCTCCTCCGGACCATGTGCGAGGGCGTGCACGCTGACATCCCCGACACCGAGCACTTCGACGACGAGATAAGGCCCAGGGTGTGTGTCTGCGTCGTACGGGTTCACTCCGTTGCCTCCATCCGGGCGAGCAGGGAGCGGACCAGAGCGGGCAGGCTCCCGGGATCGTTGTCGAGCCGAGGGCGGTCGCTCACTTCGCTGAGGAGATCGGCGTCATCGAGCAAGCCGCTGGAGATCTCCATGCAGGCGTCGGTGATCCGGGCGGCGGCGAGCAGCGACTGGGAGAGAACCTCGACGTAGTCGTCCGGCGCGAGACCGGCCACCTCGGCTGCGTTGCGGACCGCCTCCAACTCAAGTGCGTTGAAGGCGAAGTCGAACTCGTCGTCCCGCTCAGTACCACCGGGCGCGGCGACGATCGGAGCGCAAGGCTCCGTAGGGATGCCCACGCGGGTACAGATCTCATCGACCGAGGAGGTCAGCTCGGCGAACGACTCGGTGAGCCACCCCAGCGCGGAGGCGTAGGAGGCCAGAGCGAACAGGCCCGCCGAACCAGCAGGGCGGGGCTCGGTGGCCACGAAGCCCTCGAACCGGTCGTTCAGCTCGGTGATCACGCGGGGCCCAGCGGCCAGCGGACCCAAGACGGGATGCAGGTAGGAGCGGGCGGCAGCCGTCGGGTACTCGGCGGCAGGGATGCCGCCGACGTTCTGAGCGGCCTCGGTGAGGAGGTCCGCCAGCTCTGAACGAGTCAGCGCAGTACGGTCGTTGGTCATCGCTGGGCGACCTTTCGAGAAGCAGCGGCCGAGGGCGGCGCTGGTGACGGGGCAGCCGCGCGGCCCGTTGTCGGCCGTTCGGTGGTGAGCGTCGAGCGAGACCGGGCGGCCTGCACACGGGCCTCCGTGGCGGAGTCCGGGCCGACCCCTTGCTGGGGGCCAGTCCGCAGGTGGGCCGCGCGGTAGACCGCGTAGTCCTTCCGGCTGCCAGCCGCCACGAGGTAGATCTCGCGCTTGTGGGTCGAGGTCGGTGGCGCTTGACGGAACTGGATGACCAGCCGGTAAGAGACCTCCGGGTCGACGTACACCTTGTGGAAGCCGGCGAGACGGCCCTTCAACGGCAAGCAGTCGTCGCTTCCGTGGACCAGGTTCTGCAGCTCCAACAAGGCCAAATCGCGCATCTCGGGCGGGAGTTCCCGCAGGTCGGCGATGGCGTCAGGGTGCGCGGCGAAGGCGAAGCGGGCGTGGCTCACAGCAGCCTCCCCTGAACCGCGCGCTGGACCGGTGCCTCCGCTGTCGCGCGGGGCGCGTCGAGCCCGGTCTGTGGTGTCGGAGAGGTTCCGGCGGACCGGGAAAGGGCGATGCGGGCGATGCGGGCCCGGACGACAGCACCGTTGTGGTCGCTGTACTCCGGAGGCTCGGGCAGCGGTTCGCTGCGCTCGTCCAGCCAGGTCTGGGCGACGCCGACGTCGGGGAAGGCGCCTTCGCGCATCGTGTACGTGCCGGCATCGTGGTTCCACTCCTCGTAGAAGAGGCGAACCGGTGCCTGGGTGGCCTGGGAGTCGTTGACGAGTGTCCACGCCTCGCTGGGGTTGTCGTCGGAGGTGTAGGTGTCGAGGACCTCGTAGCGGGTGCCCGACTTCTGGATCTGCTGTTTCACCTGGAGGGTGAGGTCGTCGGCGGGCTCGATGTAGTCGCCACCGCGCAGTGCGATCCGTTCGAGCGGGCAGCCGCGTTCTGCCAGCCAGTTCTGTGCGAAGGACGCCGTGGCGTGGTGACTCGTCTCGAACGTGAACGCGGACTGCCGCAGATCCCGAGCGACTGCGATCGCAACGAGCTGTGGCTCGCCGGGTATCCCCCAGGCGACCGATCGGTCGTGGGCGAGGACGAAGCTGTGCGAACCGTTGGGCGTGGTGTGGTGCTGGGACAGCACCGTCAAGTCGCCAGTCCAGAGGGCCTCCATCGCTTCCTCGGAGTCGTCGTCGACTGGCGAGAGAGCGTCGAGGCCGAAGTCGAGAATGTCGTTCATGCCGCCGCCCCCGCCTGCTCGGGCGCCGGGGTGGCCAGCACCCGGTGATTGGGGCGGGTTGCGTTGGTCGTGCAGGCCGCGAACGGTCCGTCGGGCGCACGCAGGTGCGCCAGGGTTTGGTCCAGGTGGTCGCGGTGCCAGGTCGAGGGGCCGGACAGGCCGGCCTCCGTGTCGGTGAACTGCTGCCAGGCGAGCCAGAGTGCGTGGAGCCGGGCGACGGCCTCGGGGTGTTCGTGCCAGTGCGCGCACCAGGGACGGCTCGTGCTGATCTCCCGGCCGTACACCGGCAGGAAGAGGTAGTTCACCCAGTCGCTGAGGGCAGCGAGTTCGACGGCATATTCCTTGCCGCCCAGGGCGAGGATGAACACCGAGGTGGGGCCGTCGCGCTTCTTCCCGTCAGCCGCCTCGGCTTCCGAAGCGCCGTCCGGCGGCTGGATGGCGCCGGATTCGGGCTCGGAGCCGAGGCGGTCGAGGATGACGCCGTGCTGCCTGACCTCGGCCATGGTCTTGGCGAGGGTGCTGGCGAGGTCGTCGAGGTCTGCGTCGGGGACGCGGTACGGCTCGGGGCCGGGGGAGGTCTGGCTGGTGTCGGCCATGGGGGTGTGCTCCATCTGTGAGACGGCGACATGCCCGAGAGGATCCGGAGAATCAGCGGTTTGGTCCGGCCGGAGAATCGCGGTAGTGGAGCGCTATCGGTCGGCGCAGCGGGGACAGCGGGGGAAGGGTGGTGCCAGCAACTGCAAGGCGCGCGAAGCCTGTTGTGGGACGACGCCGTTGCCGAGCGCGGTGAGCTGCGCTGGACGTCCGAGCCCCGGAGTCGCGGTGACCCAGCCGGCGTCGAGGCCCTGCATCCACTCCACGAAGTCCGCGCGGAGCCGACCGGCGCCGTCCGTGGGGGCCGGGGCCGGGCGGGTGAGGCTCTCCCATCGGGTGATGGCGGATCCGTACGCTCCCCATCGCCGGTCCGCGCCCCCGCCTCCGGCGTCTCCTCCGCCCAGAGGGGCAGGACCACCGCCGACAAGGGAGGCCGCCATCCCTTCCCGGGGCGGTGGCCCGGGGTGCCCGTGTTGCTGGCCCTCGGCGTCGGCAACAGAGACGCAGCCGCGCTGGGCAGGGTCATGTCGCCATTGCCGTGCCGCTGGTTCGGCGAACCCTTGATTCCGTCCGACGCCTTCGGGGTCGGCAGCAGCAGCCACTCGACCTCGTCGGCCAGGTTCGGACCGTGCCCCCCGCTCTTCCGCTTCGATGGATGCTGGCTGCCGCCGTTCTTCCCGATGTTGCTGGTCGGCGTCTTCAGCAGAGTGCCCGGCGGGCCATGCGGCGAGGAAGGTCCGCTCGCGGCGGTGCGGGGCCCCGACGTCGGAGGCGCGAAGCACGAGCCACTTCGCGTCGTACCCGAGGTCGGCCAGGGATCCGAGTACGGCACCGAGTGCCCGCAGAGCAGGCTGACCTGCGGTGTCTCCCAGACACCACGGGCAGGGTTCCACGTCGCCAGGGGAACCGGCGGGGGAGGTGAGGAGGCCGCGCACATTCTCGATCACAACCAGGCAGGGTCGGAGGGCTGCGACCGCACGGGCGACGTGCAGCCAGAGCCCGGAGCGGGTCTGGGCGTTGAGTCCGGCCCGGCGGCCGGCGACCGAGACGTCTTTGACAGGGGAAGCCGGCCGTCAGGACGCACACCCGGGGGACGGTGGACCAGTCGACGGCGGTGATATCGCCCAGGTTCGGGACGCCGGGCCAGTGGCGGGCCAGGATGCGTGAGGCGTTCGGGTCGACCTCGGCATGCCAGGCGAGCGTGCCGCCGAGCGCGGACTGCACACCCAGGTCGAGGCCGCCGTACCCCGAGCAGAGAGACCCGATCAACGGGGCGGCGAGCCACGGGGCCGTGGTGCGTAGGTCCGGCGCGGCTGCGGAGATGGGGTAGATCAAGGCGATTTCCAGGGGCAGAAGAGGCTGGTGGGGAGGGGGCCTCACGGGTGGCCGCGCGAGGGTGGTCGGGCTGCTGACAGCGTGGGGAGACGGCTGGCCGGGGCTGGGGGTGACGCGCCTGGGCGGGGTGTGCTGCGGGCGCGGGCGGCCTTCACTCGGTCGGACGGCGGCTCGGCCGCCGACGGAGCGGATGCCGTGGCCTTCGGAGCCGGACTGCTGTTCGCGGTGGACCAGCGGGCACGTACCTCGTCGAGCGGACCGAGTTCGTGCATGGCGTGGTTGATCAGCCGGCCGGGCCCCAGAACCTCGTCCTGGGCCAGGGTCCGGATGGCTCGCGCGGAGGCGGCGGCGGTGCGGGTGACGGAGGAGCGCATCACCCGCTGTCCGAACCAGTCAGCGCTTCCGGGGACCATGCCTTCGCAGACGGCGGTCAGCTGCTCGCTCGACACAGTGCCGTCGGCCAGCAGACCGCGTCGCTGGGCCTCCCAGAGCAGGGTGATCCGGTCGATGGGTTCGCCCCGGTGGTGCAGCGCGCCCAGGCACCGGTAGAGCTGCCCGTGGGTCGCGTCGGCAAAGTCTCCCGGCCGCAGCCAGGCCACCACCTCGCCCATGGCCCCCGGCTGTTCGGCGAGGACGGCCAGGAGGAAGCGCTCGTCCTCGGCGACCTGGCCGCTCTGCGCCGGAGGCGGGATGTCCGTGGCGGCAGAGGGCCCAGCGGTGGGTGGGACCGGTCGAGGATCGGTTCCCCAGCGTCGTGCAAGGTCGGTGAGTACGCCGGTCAGGACGTCCGCCGTGCGCAAGGCTCCCTCGACCTCGCCCTGGACGGCGTCGGCCCGAGCCGCCTGGTGGAGACGGATCGCGTGCTGGGCGACGGTGCGGTGAATCGCCCCCTCCAGCACCATGCGTCCGTACACCGGGGCGTGCTCGGTTCGGGGACACGCCTGGATCAGGGTGTGAGCGTACGCCGCGGTCAGCCCGCGCACGTGCTGTCCGGCCTCCTCGACCGCGTCGGTCACCCACGACAGCGGCAACGGACCAGCGGCCGAGAGCGCGGGATGCCCGTCGTTGCGCAGCTTGCGGAGCGCGGCGAACAGCGCCTGGTGGACGGGCCGATAGAAGTGGTCCGCAGCGAGCCACTCCAGGTGCGTGAGCTGCTCGGGGTCGAGTAGTGCGGCACCGAGGACCGCCTGCTCGGCGCTCATCAGCGGGTTCACCGCCGGCCTCCGGGATCAACGCAGGGCGCCTCGTCCTGCCGGATGAGGAGGTTGGCGACTGCCTGGTCGGCAGCGGCCATCGACAGCGCGAAGTCGTCCAGGACGGCGGTGAAGGCGGGATCGGAGGCGGGAACCGAGCCTGCCCCGCCGTCAAGCCACCACCGGCCACCGCGCAGGACGACCGGAGCGTGGGCCAACCGCCCTTGCTGTGGTGTGGGCGCGCTCATGCCGACAGTCCAAGATCGTCCTGGCCGATGCTCTTCGCGAGGGCACGCTCGGTGATGGCCTTCGTGGCGCGAGCGGAAGCCGGGCCGACCACCTTGGCGGAGGGCTCCTTGTACCAGGGCTTGAGGTTGAGCATGGCGACCCGGATGCCGGTGGCCAGCAGCAGCACCTTGCCCTTGGGCAGGGCGCGGATGGCGTCCGGCGGAAGGATCCGTTCCGTGCGCATGCTCACCGAGGTGGACTTGCCGCCCTCGCTGGTCGACACCGAGGTGGTCTGGACTTCGTGATCGCCGACCTGACGGCTGAGCCGGTCGGCGAAGTCCGCGTCGTCGATGCCAGATCCGATGATCTTGATGGTGGCGGCGGAGTACAGGGCGTCCATACCGGCCTCGCCCCAGCACCGCTGGCCCTGACGGTAGGACTGCAGGATCGTCATCGGGATGACGCCTCGGCTGCCCAGGTGGCTGTAGAGATCAGGGAGGTCCGAGATGCGGCAGACATTCGCCGCCTCGTCGAGGACGCAAAGGGCGGGCGGGTCGAGTCGCCCGCCGGAGCGCTCGGCCACGATCACGGCCGCGCGCATCACGGCGTCGGCCGCCGCCGCGATGATCGCGGACGCACTGCCGCCGCCGTCCTTGCTCAGCAGGTACAAGGTGTCGCGGGACGTGGCGAAGGCGAACGGCTGGAACTCGGGAAGGTCGTCGTTGGGGGTGACCCAGGCGGCGACGTCCGGGTCGAGCAGGCAGCTCGCGTACTGCCTCGCCGTCTCATAGATGCCGTCGCGCGTTTCGGTCGCGCCGGAGACGGTGCCCTGGAGCTGGGCGGCGACCGCATGGTGGCCGGCGTCGGTGAGCAGGTCCACCGGGGTGCGGTCGGCCGGCATCGCGAGCCAGGCCAGGACGTCGGTGATCGGCCGCCGGTGGGACGCGGCGGCGAGGAAGAGGGCACCGAGGGTGTTGCTCGCGGCGGTGGACCAGAAGTCGGAACCGCTGGACTCGTCCACGCTCGCGGTCACGAAGTGCCCCGCCAACCTCTTCGCCCCGGCGAGATCGCGGGCGTCAGCGAGGATGTCCCACCACATCTCGCGCGGGTGGTGGGCGATCTGCTGCGGATCGAGGGTCCAGATCGTGCCGACCTCGGCACGGGCGTCCACCGTGGTGGTGAAGGCGTCGTTCGCGGCTTTGTTACTGGTGAGCAGGACCGGGCCCGGTGCCGAGAGGATCGCGGGGATCGCCAGCCCGGACGTCTTGCCGGAACGCGGGGCCATGATCGCGACGATCACGTCCTCCCAGGACGCGCGGACCTCCGCACGACCGGGATCGAGGGTGCCGAGCAGGATGCCGCGGTCAGCGGGCAGGACCTCTTTTACTCTCCCGGCCGCCCAGGCTCGGGCGCAGGCTCTTCGCCTTGGCGACGATCTCCTTGTCCAGCAGCGGCGCCAGGTCCGCCTTCCGGGCGAGGCCGGACTTGGACCCGGCACGCCACCGCATCCACAGCACGGCAGCGGTGACGACCAGGGCAACGGTGAACAGGGCGGGGACGACGCGGGCGCCGACCATCAGCATGCTGGTGCTCAGGGCCGGCCACAGCACCTCCGGGTGCAGCAGCGCGTCCGTTATGCGGAAGGGGGCCCATGTCCCGCTCCCGACGAAGGTGTTGGTGAGATTTCCGGTCAGCCAGGCCAGGGAGCCGAAGGCCATGGCGGCGCCGAGGATGCCGAACAGGAGGTAGAGGAGCGCGTCCGACCCAGTGGTGGTCGAGGGCGCGCTGGTGCGCGGGGAAGGCACGGCGGTTCCTTGGGTGTGCGAGCGGGCAGGGGCGGGGCGCGCTCGGCTCTCGTGCAGAACATGGGGGTACTCCTGGACGTCTGAGGCGGAACGTTTCAGCGGGGTCGGCCGGCAGAACGAGGCGCGGGCGGAGGTGCTGCGGTGGCCGGCGGACTGCCGGTCGACGGCGATGTTCCGGCGCGCGGCGAGGAGGCGCGGGCCGCCCGCTGCCGGTCTGAATCGACGTTCTGGGCAGCGGACGGCACAGGAGCAGCCTCGGCACCGAGGACGTCGTCGAGCAACTCCCGGCTGCGCAAGACGTTGACCATCTGGTGGTGCCGGGGGTCCGTGCGCTCTGCGGGATAGGCAGCGAGACCGTCCTCGGCGACTTCCAACTGCTCACGGACGTCCTGGAGCATCCCGTACGCGGCTGCCAGTCGTGTCCACGTCTCGAAAGTCGGATGGTGATGCGGGTCGTCGAAGTCGAGACGGGCGCGAGTCCAGTCGGCGGCAGAGGCGACGAGGTCGGTCAGCTCGGGCAGAGCCCCGACCAGTGCGCCGTTGACCTCCTCGATGATGCCCGCCACCTCATCGGGCGAGGCGTCCTCGTGGAGGCGAGAGATCATTCCGCGGACCGAGTACGGATCGGCGGAAGCGCTGGGCAGGTCCCTGACCTGCAGCGGCTTGTTGGAGCCCGGTGCCGCGCTGCGGTGGGCGAGCCGGATGTTGTGCTGCATGGCCGCACCGACGGCCTCGCCGATGCTGGAGTAGTACTCGGGCACGTTTGCCTCTTCGGGTGAGTGGTCTTTGACAGGTGGGTCAAGCGGGGACGCGCGACGTTCTGGTGGCCGACGGCGAAGAGAGCCGCCGGGGTCACCGTCGGGGCGTTGCGGCGCGCGGCGGGTGACCCGTTGTAGTGAGCGGCGCCGTCTGGGAACTGGACGCCGAGGAGACCTTGGCCTGGTTCGCAGCAGGAGAAGTGGCCAGAGCGGCATCACGGTGATCACGGACGGTCCGTGCTGCCGAGTTACTCGTCGAAGCGGCGCCGACGCGGCGTAGCTCGGCCTCGGAGTCGCCGAGTTCGGACTGGGCCGAGCTGACGAACTCCGAGGCGAAGCCGAACCGGTCGGCGAGCGCATACGCGTCGTCGTCCAGGTCGTTGACCTGTTCTCCCGCTGCTTCCAGCGCCTCCCGGACACGCTCCAGCGCACCGTGCTCGGGGTGAAGCAGGTGGTCGACTGCCCGCTGAAGGCTGGCTCCGTCTTCGGCCGCACGGATCTGGTCCGTGATGCTGAGGAGTTCGGCTCCGGCGGCGTAGGGCCCCAGCGCATGCACCGGAGGGCTCATCCGGGCCGTGTCGAGGGACGGCGGAAGGGTGACGTCATAGCGAGCGGCTCGAAGCATCTCGGCCGCATGGCTGGCGATGGCGACCTGGTCGGCGAGCGGAGTGGTGGTGGGCAGGCGATGGCGTCGGCCGTGCCAGTCGTCGATCTGCTTGAAACCGGCGTGACGGAGGAGCTGCGCGGAGAGGTCATCAGTAGCGCCCTTGGCAACGACGCTGCCGCTGAACTCGGACGTGATGGTGATCGAGGTAGGCACGGAAGTCTCCGGGGCAGAGGGAGCGAAGGACCCGTTGGAGGTGGGCCAGTGGGCAGAGCGTCCGGCAAATCCGGGGTTTGGTCCGGCCGAGAAGCGCTGGTAGAGGCCGCACGGCGGCGGTCAGCCGGGCGCCCCGCCGCAGCAGGGCACCCGGTCGTTCAGACGAAGGGATTCTCTGTCGGCCGGTCGGCCCCGGTGGCGGCCATGAGCAGTTCGGCGAGGTCCTCGGGCTCGGACGACCTCTGGTCTATCCACCACCCGGCGCGGGTCACCGTACGAGCGTTCTCCTCGATCTCCGCCCACTCCGCTTCGCTGGTCGTGCCTTCGGTGACCAGTGCGGTGTAGGCGTTGGTCAGGATCTGGTGACGACAGCGCACGCCCCAGGGAACGGCCCGCTCGGTCCCCTCCAGGGGAGGCATCCGGTACTGCTCGGACCAAGCTTCGGACGCCGTCTGCTCCTCGGCGCGCTTCGCCTTGAGCCAGGCGGCCTTGTCCTGCTCGTTGCCCTCGTTCGATGCGCGCCAGCAGTCCGTGCACTCCTGCCTGGCGAGCCACTCGGCGAATCCGGCGCGGCGGTCGGCCGGTCGGTCGGACAAGTCGCGGTCGGCATGGTGACCGCAGGTGTGGTCGATGGGCCAGATCGTCTTCACGGCCATGGAAGGGCCTCCTTGAGGAGTTGGATCAGCGGTCGCGGGAGTACGCGACGCGGGGGTCAACCGGCCGGACCGCCGGTGTGGTGACGGCGGCGGCGGGGACCGGCGCCCTGCCCGGGATACCGGCACGGGCCGGGCTGGCGGCGAGCGCGGCGGCGCTCAACGGAGACGCGCGAGCGGGACCACGGCCGCGCTCACGGCCAGCGGTCGGCGCGGCAGCAGGGCGGTGCCGAGCCGTCACCTCTTGAGCGAGGCGTGGCTGCACTGCGACCTGGAGCCCCGAACGGTGCAGGGCCACCGTGGCGTCGGCGACTTTCCCCAGCGCCTCGACGCGATCGGTGGTCGCGGGGAGCGTGTAGATGTCCAGGCTCGAGTTGTGCCGCCAGCCGTCCTCCACCAGCGCGAGCCCGCTGAGGCCGGAGACACGGTCGTCGAGGGCTGCGACGATGCCGAGCTGCGGGTGATCGGCGAAGGCGACGTCTGGTTCACCGAGCGGACCGTGGTCGCGTACCTGTGCCGTTTCGGGCGCCAGCGCAGGGTCAAGGGCGACGTCCACATCGACCTGGTAGCCGGCCTTGCGCAGCAGCTCGATGGCCCGGCTCGTACGGCCGTGTCCGTCACGGTTCTGGTCGGCTAGCGCGTACAACGTCGGCTGGTCGGGGACGGGATGGAAGTCGAATCCCCTGAGCATCCAGGTGCTGGCCGCGAGGTTCTTCGGGTTCGCGGCGACGATGCCGTGGACGGGGTGGTGGCCGAAGGCCAGGTCGGGCAGCACGTCGTAGTGGCTGGGCATGGCAGATCCATCCGAGGCGGGTGCGGTTACAGGTGCGGGCGACGGGCGGATCAGTTCTGAGGGTGCGGTGCACGGAGGACTCCTGGATCGCGGTCGGTCAGAGCCGGGGAGCGGATGAGGAACTGGCCGGCGGCGGCGCGGCCCGCGCGGAAGACTCCGGCGGCGGACCGGTCGGGAGCACGCGCTGGCCGACCGACGGCGAAGAGGCGAGAGCGACCCTCGCCCGGGATGGAGCGGAGTCGGGCGGGAGCACGGTGGCGGCGCGCGCCTCGCCGGAACGTTCCTGCTCCTGGCGTGTCGGTACGCCAAGCTGGTCCAGGCGGGCGTCGACAGCGGAGAGGAGATCCGGCACGCTGCCGCCGTGACGCGCATGCGGACCGTCCGGCTCGGAGTCGTAGATCACCTCGTAGACGGCGGGCTCGGCGGACCGGTGGCGGGTGACCATCCAGCTTTCCGGGGTCTCGGGGTGCTCGGAGGGTGGCTCCTGCGGGGGCGAGATGATCAGCGAACTGCCGTCGGGAAGCTCGGCGTGGACGATGTAGTCGCTGAGGCCATACTCGACGGTGCCCTCCAGGCCGCGCTGCCCGAGTGCGGAGCAGAGGGCGGCTTGAAGGCGACGCGGATCGGACACGGCGGTCGGGGGCGGGGTTTCGTGGTGCGTGGAGTTCTCCGTTGCGAACGTCCCGCCGCACGGCGGGAGCCGACGGGGCGTGGAGCTTGAAGGAGTGCGGTGGTCCATGAGGATCTGGTGATCGGGCAGTTTGGCGCTGCCGTGACTGCGTGCTAGGGATCACCGCGAGCGACCGAGAGCTGGCGGTTGCGATGCCGGTGGGAGCTGGGGCGAAGCAGGTGATCCGGCAGGGGCGTTGTGCGTCGAGCGGGTCAGGGCGACGCGAGCCCGCTCGGTCTGCGCCGGCCGTTCGGTGTCCGCTCGGTGAGCGAGGTATTCGCCGACGCGCACCAACGCCGGTCCCTTGGAGCCGAGTTCGTGTGAGTAGTGCCAGCCTTCGGTGTTGCGGTGCTCCTCGGCACGCTCCTTGTAGAGGTGGAGCACGCTCGGCTGCGAACCGTCCATAAGCGCCATGACGTCGGCCCATTCGTGCCGCAGTTCCTCCGCCCGGAGCAGGATGGTGTCGATCCCGCGTATCCGACGGAGGTCGTCACTGATCGGCCCCTCGACGTAGTCGGGGCCGGCGGCGGCGCGGACCCCGGCCAGCACCTCGGGTCCGTGGTCGAGGAACACTTCGGCGTGCTTCCACGCTTCGGCGTCCCGCTTGACCTTCCCGTCCCCGTAGACCTTGTCGTCCAGCGGCCAGCCGTCCGCGTCGCAGAGGGAGTCCGAAACCGCGTCCCAGGCGTCGCACGCCTCGTTGATCCCGGCGGCGGCCGAGGCCAGTGCCGGGAGGTGCCGTCGCCACGCCAAAGGGTCGGTGGCCTGCGACGGCTGGTTGTCACCGGAGGAAGGAGTGGAAGAAGCAGACATGATCGATTCCCGTTGCTGTGCTGGTCGTTGGGCTAGGCGGCCATGCGGGCGTCTGTGTCGAACAGCTCCCGCTCGGCCGGGTGGAGGATGTGCTGGGTGATGAACGAGCGGCCTGCGACCTTCCACAGACCTCGGCCCTTGGTCAGGGCGGACACCGCCTGGGTCTCGACGCCGGTCAGGCCGAGCAGAGAGGCAGCGGCGGCGAGCTGGTCGGGCTCCTGGCGGTAGATGATGCGCGTGCTGCAGTCCGCGAGGAGCCCCTCGGCCAGGACTCGGCCGCGTGAACCGGCGTCGCCCGCCGAGAGCAAGTCGCTGAGCCGGTGGATCACCATGAGGTTCGCGATGCCCAGCCCTCGGGAGAGCTTCCACTGGCTCTGCATCCGCTCCAGCAGCCCGACGTGCCGCATCAGTCGCCACGCCTCGTCGTAGATCACCCAGCGCCGACCACCATCGGGATCACTGAGGGCTGACTCCATCCACGCGCTCGCGCACGTCATCGCGAGCACCAGTGCCGTGTCGTCACCGGAGCCGCCGAGACGGGAGAGATCGATGGACAGCATCGGTGTGGTCGGGTCGAACGACACGGTGCTCGGCGCGTCGAACATGCCGCTCAAGTCGCCGTGCACGAGCCGTCGCAAGGCATGGGCGAGGTCCTGGGCGGCTGAACCTAGGTGCCCCGCCTGGTGGCCGAGGGCCTGGTCGAGGCGTTCGGGGGAGCCGAGTACGTGCGCGATCTCGCCGAGCAGCGGCACCGTGCCCCGGGCGGCGGCGTCGGCGACGACCAGATCCAGGGCCAGGTCGAGGGCGGTGTGCTCCATCGGCAGCAGGTCGCGCTTCAGCACGGTGCGGGCGAGGCTGGCCAGCAGCAGCAGACGGCGCTTGCGAACCTCCGTGAACCAGTCCTCCTCGCTCACGGAGGCGGGACGGGCCGGGGCGTCCAGCGGGTTCAACCGGCCGGGGAGCCCCGGGCCCAGGGCGATGCTGTAGCCGCCGAGGGCCTGCGAGACGCCGGTCCACTCCCCCTTGGGATCGCAGGGGATGTAGATCCGGTAGCCGTGGGCGATCGACCGGGTGGCGATCGACTTCGCCAGCGCCGACTTGCCCATGCCGATGATCCCGGCCAGGACCGCGTTGGGGTTGGTGAAGCCCTCCACCCTGCCGCTGTTGTAGAGCGAGAACGGGTCGAAGCAGAAGGCCGCCTCCGCGTGCACATCGCGGCCGATGAACACCCCTTCGGCGCCCAGGCCGCCCTCGGCCACGAACGGGTACGCGCCACTGGCTGTGGCGGTGGTCATCCGGTGGGCGGGCAGGGCGAGCTTGCCGCCGCGGGCGGAGGCCGGACCGGGGCGACCGGCGGGCGGGTAGGTGGGCCGCAGATCCGGGTCGAGGGTCTGCTCGGCGCGGTGCTTGGGCGGGTTTCCGGCGAGGCGTGCCTGGCGGCGGGCTTCGGTGAAACCGGCTCGGGCGGCTCGCTGTTCGGCGCGTGTCGTCTTACGGGGCACGAACAGGGGGGAGGCGCTGGCGCGGGTACGGGGCATGAGCGTTTCTCCAGATGAGGGGTGGGTCAGCGGCGGACGAGGCCGGTGAACGGTGCGTGCAGGTCGGCCGGGGTGGTGCGCCGCCGGACGAGATGAGCGGTGCGCTGGTGGCGCTGGCAGATGGTCAGTTCCGGTGCTCCCTCCGGAAGGCCGGCCTGGCACGCCTCCGGTGCGGGGATCTCGCTGGAGTCCGGCCGGGGCGCCGCGTGGTAGGCGGCGTGGAGGTGCTCGGCGGCCTGCCAGATGCGGGTGCGGGCGGTACGGAGCTGGTCGCCCTCGACCGCGACGAGCTGCCCGGTGCGACCGGTGTGGGCGTCGAGCAGCCCGTACAGCGAAACGAGGTGCGCGTGCAGGGCGTCCAGCTCGGCCCGGGTGGTGACCAGCGGGCCGCCCGGGATGTTGAGCGCCCGGTGGAAGTCGAGCGCGGCGGTGGCGAAGGGCACGAAGTCCTGCGCGGTCGGGCTGGCGGTGCGGGACATGAGGGTGCTCTTTCGAAGGGAAGGGTCAGGCAGCGAGCGCGAGCGGCAGGGCGGCGGCGGTGAACGCCTCGGCCTGCTGCCAGGTCAGCGGCCGGAGATCGAGCTGGGCGCCGACAGCGGCGGTCTCCACGACGGCGCAGGCGGTGCGCAGCTCGTCCTCGGTGTCGGCCGAGACGGTCAGCAGACCGGTCAGGGCGACGTCGGCGTGCCCGGCGATGAGCTGGCGTTCGCGGGACTTGATGTCCTGGTACTCGATCGAGTCCGCCTCGGAGTCGACCTGGCCGCGCCGGGCCCGTTCGGCGGCGTCGGCGATCACGCTGGACTTCTTGCGCTGCACGTCGCGCAGGGCGGCGTCGAGGTTCTTCGGCTCGTAGGAGAGCGACAGCGTGCGCCGCACCCCGCCGGTGAACAGGAGCTGGTGCAGGAAGCCGGCGCTGGTCTCGGTGCGCGGCCAGTTCTCCACCCAGTAGGTGGCGTGCACGGCGGAGTCGGTGGCGATGTGGTCCGCCTTCTCGACGACCACGACGGGTCCGGCGGCGGCGGGCTCGGCCTCAGGGCGACCGGCCGTGGACCAGCGGTCGAGTGTCGCCAGCGCCTTCGGGTCATAGGAAGTGCGCACCACGGCGGCGATCTCGCGGGCGGTGAGCCAGCCCGTCGGGGTGAGACCGGCGGTCCGCGCCGCCTGGTCGAACATGGAGGTGAGCTGGGCGAGGACGCTGAAGGCACCGGTGAGACCGCCGCCAGCCTGGTTGATCAGCCGACGGGCCGCCTTGGTGTCCAGGGACACCGCGACGTACGCCTCGTGCGGGGCGGCTGCGGGACCGGCGCTTTGGATCAGCTCGTTGTAGATCGCGCCGGCCATCGGGGTGTTGGGGCGGCCGTGCTCTTCCCAGTAGCGGCGCAGCGCGTCGCCGGAGTCGGGGATGGTGCGCTCGATCACCTGGATGCGGGCGATCTGCCCGGTACGGGCGAGAGCTGCCAGCGCGCGTCCCCAGCCGCCGACGTTGGCCTGCTGGGTGCCGGGGTCGAGCAGGGCGTAGGCGCGGGAGGAGACCTTGACCACCGCGGTCAGCGTCCCGGTGTGCGGGTTGTGGACGGCGCCGTACTTGCCGTCGGGAGCAGTGGTCACGCGCAGGCTGGCAGCGGTGCCGGGAAGGTGGAGCAGTCCCTCGCGGGTCGGCCGGCGAGAGGGCCGGGTGAGCCAGACGAGCTGGCCTCGCATCCGGCGCAGCGCGTACCGGACGACGATCGGGGCCCAGTCCGCCAGAGCACGGCCTCGGTGGCGGACGAAGACGAGCAGAGCGATCACGGCCCACAGCGGGATGAGCTGGAGGGCGCCGACCACACCGCGGGCGAGGATCACGGCGAGAAGGAGAAGGCCGGTGAGCCCGGCGACGACCAACTGCGGGACGGACAGGCCGAGCAGGACGCCGCGCCTGCTGCGGTGTGGGAACTTCACGGTGGGCGTGGAGGACTGGTGCTTGCCGGACATGGTGGTTCCAGACGGTGAGAGCGGGCGGAGGACGGGGCGCGCGGCGCTCTTCTGGACGTCATGGCGAAACCTTCCTGCTGGTGGGAGGCGGGGGCGGGCCGTGGAGTGCGGCCCGCCCCCGGGGATGTGGGTCAGGAACCCGACGGCGGCTGGGTGGGATACACCCAGTTCGTCGGCGTCGCGGAGCCGGTGGCCGACGGTCCGGACCCGGACGCCGGAGTGCCCGAGGCCGAAGGTCCGGGGTCGGCCGGCGGCATGGAGGTCATGTCGCCGCCCGGAGCCGATGCGGCTGCGAGGTGACCGGAGCCGCCCGCAACGCCTTGGGCAGCCGATGCGGACCCTTCCGGTTCGTCCTCACCAGGACGTGTGATCAGCGTCGGGATCCCGGGGCGCTGGATCAGAGCCCGGCCCTTGTCGCCGCTCGCGTCCGGGTCTTCGCCGTACCGGAAGCGGGTCTGCTGCTTGGGCGGCCCGGCGTCGATGCCCTCCTTGCTGAGGTTGCCGCCGGAGGGGTTGATGCCGGAGGCGACGCCATCGGTGCCCGCGCCGGGGACCTGGTTCGGACCCTGCGGAGCGGGGGCGCCGGTACCGGCCCGCAGCGCGAGGCTGCCTGCGGTCTTCGCGGCTCCTGCGGCGACCGCCATGCCGGCGACACCGGTGCGGTGCATGTCGTCGTGGCCGCCGCCGTCGCTGGCCCAGTGGACGAACTTGTACGTCGCGTAGGGGCAGAGCAACACCAGGACCATCACGACGATGCCGGCCATCGCGTCGGACAGAGCCGCCATTCCGTCGCTGGCGTCGGTCTTGCCCATGGCGGAGACGCCGATCAGGAAGACCACGGTCATCAACAGCTTGGAGACGATCAGGGTGCCGGTGGCCTCGATCCAGCCGCGCCGCCACCGTTTGGCGACTTCCCAGCCGCCGCCCGCCCCGGCGAACACCGCGAGCGCGACCATGATCAGGACGCCGACCTTGCGGGCCACCATCACGCCCCAGTAGAGGAAGGCGCCGATCGCGCACCCGAAGGCCACCAGCGCGGGCACACCCCAGCCGAGGCCGTACATGGCCCCCATCTGATCAACCTTGATCACACGACGGATCGCGTCGTCGATCGAGGTGTTGGCGGCTTTGAAGAGGCCGTCGGACAGCGCGTCCACCACGGTGATGGCGACGGTCGTGAAAGCGATGGCGGAGAAGCTGAACAGGACTCCGGTCATGGTGCCGAACGCCGCCTTGGCGAGGGCACGTTCGTCTCGACGCCAGGCAGCGGTCATGAGCTGGATGCAGAAGATGCCGACGGTCAGGGCGAGGCCGATGGGCAGCAGCAGCTCGTAGTTGTCGCGGAACCACCCGGCGTTGAGGTCGATGGCCGTCGTCTTGTTGACGGCCTTGGCGGCCAGGTCGGCCGCGCTGGACGCCAGCTCGCCCGCCGACTTCGCGATCCACGCGCCGAGACCGTCGGTGACTGTGCCGGCGGGGTTGGTGGCGAAGTCGACAGCGCCGCACACCTTGTCCATCAGCGGGAAGTCGCAGACTCCCATGGGTCGTACCTCCGTTATGGGGCGAGGGTCAGGGCGCGACGGACGGCATGACGCCGACCAGGGCGCAGGGGTGGTTGGGTCGGCACTGGACCGCGAGGGTGGTGGACCGGCTCTCCGCGCCGCCGGCGGCCGAGCCCTTCCAGCGAATCGACTGCTTGCCGGAGACCGTGACGGCGTAGACGTACGCCTGGGTGATCGCCCCGGGGTCGTCCTGGAGGGCCTGGGTGAAGGCGTGCGGGAAGTGCCCCTCGTTGATCTTGGCGGTGGCGACCTGCTTGTTGGCCGCCATCTCCTTCCACAGCACGGCCGAGGGGACCGCCTGGTCGACGGAGGCCGGGTCGGCGTACTTCGACTCCGTGGTCAGCCAGCCGTGCAGCGCCTTGCGCAGCTCGGGCTGCGAGTATGCGCGGGTGTCGTACGACCACAGCGCTGCGGCGGCGGCCTTCCCGTACGTGATCGGGTCGTGGGTTTTCGGCGGAACGGGCAGAGCGCGGGGCCTGATGTGTGGCCCGGACGGTGCCGCGGGTGACGAGGATGCCGTGGGCGAACTCGGTGGTGGGGAAGCGGTATCGGAGGGGCTTCGGCCCTCGCGGGTGAGGTAGGCGGCCAGGCCGGCGAGGGCGACGAGCACCGCCAGGACGGCAGTGCCGAGCAGCGCCCGGCGGCGCACGCGAGATGCGCCGCCGGGGTGGGTGGAGTGCTGAGCCATCAGTGGACCTGCGTCCCGAGCGTCGAGAAGAACGCCACTACACCGTTGGCCGCACCGAGAAGAAGGGCCGCGCCCGCGCTGACCAGCACGCCCTTCTTCCCGTTCGCCTCGGCCTGGTGACCACCGGAGTGGTGACCCCAGGCCCACACGCCGGCACTGACGGCGAGGGCTCCGACCACGGCGATGAGTCCGAACAAGTTGATCGAGCCCATCACCTGCTTGAGGACGTTGAGGCCAGGGAGCCCGCCCTCGTTGGGCTTGATTCCGGGGTCGTAGGCGAGCTGTATGACCTGTTCAGCGAGATACATGGGAACTCCAGTTCGAATGGACGCACGCCAACGCCCGGAGGGGCGAACCAGCGGTGCGAGGGGAGGTGAGGAGGGGGAGGAGCGCCGGTCAGACGACTCGGCGGGCCGCGAGAATCCGCGATTTCCAGGACGCGACGGTGGTGATCCGTACGACGTCACCGGTGTGCGGGGCGTGGACGATCAGGCCCTGCCCGATCGCCATCCCGACGTGTTCCGGTACGGCGGCCGTCCCCTCGCTGAAGAGGAGGTCGCCCGGCTTGAGGGCATCGACCGAGACGGCCTTGCCGTCCTTGACCTGCGTGTACGTGGTCCGCGTCAGGGCGACCCCGGCGGCCTTGTACGCGCCCTGCATCAGGGAGGAGCAGTCGCAGCGGCCCATCGGGTTCTTGCCGTGGGAGTCGGTGCACGTGCCGCCCCACTGATACGGGGTACCGAGCTGGCCGAGCGCCCACCGGATCGCCGTCTGTACCTTCGGCGGCGCGGAGGCGGGAATCTTGTACTCGTCCGGCAGGGCGCCCGCCGGGATGGTGCCGAAGTCCGTCCCGTCGCCGTCCGCTGAACAACCCCCCGCGGAATCGGGAGAGGGGCTGCCGGTGTCGGCAGAGCCGGACGGCGATGGGCTAGGCGATGCGCCGCCAGCCTTCTGCAGCAGGGGCTCGATGGCCTTCTGCAGGGCGGTGGCCAGTGGCTCCCACTTGGCATACGCCTCGGGGAAGCCCGACTTCTGCACCGCCTGGGCGGCCTGGGTGACAGATAGGGACTGCCAGCCAGAGACCTTCTTGAGCCCCTCGTAGAACTTCGTCGAGGCGTGCACCGGGTCAAGGATCTGGCTGGCCGTGCCCCAGCCCATCGACGGCCGCTGCTGGAAGAGACCCAGCGAATCGCGGTCGCCGTAGGTCAGGTTCCGCAGGCCGCTCTCCTGCAGAGCGGTCGCCAGGGCGACGACCTGCCCTCGGGCGGGGATGTTCATCGCGACGCCCGTGGCCTGGATCGTCTTGGCATTGGGCACCTGGTCGGCAGGCGCGTCTAGGCCCGGCACGGAGACCGAGCCCTTGTCGCCGCCGTCCAGGATGGCCTTCACCTGCGTGGCGACGGCGGAGGCGTCCACACCCTGTGCACCGTCGGTCGAGCATGAAGCCGAGGCGGTCCCGGCACCGATGCCAAGGATCGGCAGTGCCAGAAGGAGTGGTCCGGTGGCGCACAGACCGACGAGGGCTCCCGTCGTCTTCTTCACGGCCGCCGCCGTTCAGCGCGACGGCGGTGCGGACCAGTCGACGGAGGTGGGTCGGGGCGCGGGTGTGTCAGGGCATGCTGCATCGCAGCGGCTCCTCGGTGTTCGAAGGAGACGCGGTGCCGACTTCTCGTGCAAAGCCGTCGGCACCGAGCCGATGTGCATCCGCCTCTCGGCGGGCCCGGGTCAGAGGAGTTGGTAGCTCCAGGACGCCGGTTTCAGGTCACGCGCGGCAGCCAGCCGCGCTCGTAATCTCAGGCAATGCACAGGGGGCTCCTCACGGCGCTCGCGGGCAGATGGGCAACATGCCTCCGACGCTGCTCGATTGGACGAGACGGCACGGATAAGCACAGCTCCACGGGGGTGGAGCAGCGCTCCTTCCCGGTGGCACGGCGAGACAGTAGACCGGGATTCCGGCCGCACCAAACGACTGCCATCCAGAGGCCCGAAGCAGGGAGACGCCTCGTTAGGCGCGGCCGGAATTCGCCGCTAACCTCCGCTGCAACCTCGCACCGGATACACGCCGTTGAGCGCTGCCCGGAGCAGGTCCAGACTCCGCCGCGCCCGAGAAGAGGCCCTCCCCATGAGCTACACGCTGCACCGAGGCGACGCCCTGACCGTCCTGAAGTTCCTCCCGGACGAGAGCGTCCAGGCGGTGATCACCGATCCGCCGTACAACTCCGGAGGCCGCACCAGCTCCGATCGAACCGGCCGTACCGCCCGCGCCAAGTACGTCACGAGCAACTCGGCACACGACCTCGCCAACTTCCCCGGCGAGAACCGCGACCAGCGCTCCTACCGCTCCTGGCTCACCGAACTACTCACCGAGGCGTACCGGGCCTCGACCGAGCACGCGGTCGCGATGGTCTTCACCGACTGGCGACAGGAGCCGACCACCTCCGACGCCCTTCAGATGGCGGGATGGACCTGGAGCGGCACGATTCCGTGGATCAAGCCGTCCAGCCGGCCCCGCAAGGGCGGGCCGAAGCAGGACTCGGAGTTCATCACCTGGGGCGTCAAGGGCTCCCTCGACAACACCCGCGACCTCTACCTGCCGGGCCACTACATCGCCTCCCAGCCCCGCAAGGGCCGAGTTCACATCACCCAGAAGCCAGTCGAGGTCATGCAGCAGCTCGTCCAGGTCTGCCCCGAGGGCGGCACCGTCCTCGACCCGTTCACCGGCAGCGGCTCCACCGGGGTCGCGGCCCTGCGCGAGGGGCGCCGCTTCGTGGGCGTCGAGCTGTCCGAGCACTACGCCGACGTCGCCGAGGAACGGCTGCGGGCCGAACTGACGAAGGACGACTTCGAGCTGGCCGGACCGGAGGCATCAGCATGAGAGCGGACAACTCCGGGCCAGCGGGCCGCAGGGCGCCGAAGGGCGGCTGGTGCATCGAGTATCCGATGCACCAGCCGCCCTTCTCATTTCGTCGGGCCGCACTACTTTCTTGATCGGGCTTATCGAGCCATTCGTAGGGTTGGGTCACGCAGGGGCGCTCGGGCGTGGCTTTCAGGCCGCTGCCGTCTCGTTGCCATGGAGGCTCTGCCGCTCAGCGGCCCCACGACGACTCGGCCGCCCTTGACGGCAGGAACTTGCTAAAAGGTCCTAACATGCCTGTCCCTCTGGTGAATTGGGGCGTCCAATGGCTACCGCAGCGAGGACAAGTCCGCCACCCGCGATGCGTACGTGATTGCCGACGAGGCCAGAAGACGCCGAGACCTGCTGCCCATCCGCCCGGCAACGAGGCAGCGGGGGACCCTCGCGCTCCTCGCACTGGATCGCCATGTGTCGACTGATGGATAGACAGGGCCATCAGTCGAACAACGTCAGCTGATCGGCTGTCTCGACGGCGTCAGTCTCCTCCTCCAGACCGGCTGCCACGCTGTTGACGGGGTCGGAATCCGCGACCGGGTCCATGACCTCCGGTACGTCCGAAAGTGTTTCAGCTGCGGCCCGGTGCGGCAGTACGTAGTCCTGGCCGAGACCTGCAAGGTGCAGCGGGAGCGGCAGTGAGAGTGCTTCCGGATAGTCCGGCGGCTGGCGCAGCAGGTGGACCGCGGAGGCGAGGGCCTGTGGATCGTCGCCAGCTTCGGGGTGGCAGCCGAGAACCGAGATCTCCAAAAGATCGGGAGTCCAACCGACCATGCCGGTGTCGATGGTGAGTTCGCCTTTACGTTTGCCCATCCGGATAGGGCGGGGCGCAAGTTTGTCGGCTTCAACGGCGGAGGATTTGAACTGCACGGGCTTGGAGTTGGCCGAGTGGAAGACCCTGCCATCGGGTTCGTTTCCTGCGGGGCGCCACAGACCTGCCGCGATGCCATTCGCTCCGTCGCCCGGATTGACGCCCCACCACTGCGGGGTTTCGCGTCCTCGCCCGGTACGGACTCGGACCAGGCGCAGATCGGGATCGAGGCGCCGGGAATCCGCCTCACCGTCCCGCATGCGATCGGATTCGGTACGGCCGTCCTGGAGCCACGTCCAGTGAGAGCGGGCGTTCTGGGCTTCGACCAGGAGGAGTGTGGGTTCCTGCCGGAGCGAGGCACGGATCCGTTGCAGCCATTCCTCTGCGCGCCGACGTTGCTCCGCACGGTCGGAGTGCCAGCTCCGGCGCCGAGGAATCTTTTCCCCCGTACGCGGCGCGGGCAGCGGAGGTCGCACCTCGGCGAGCCGGGTGAGCCTGATCAGCATGGTCGGGTACGGGACCCAGGCGCCCACACCGTCGTCCGCGTCCGGATCCCACCCCTGAATCCGGGACATACCGTCACCCTCGGGAGTGACCAGGACCCCTACCGGAACGTCCGTGGCCCACCGGTTCCGACTGGTGCGGTTCCTGCGGACCATCCACACGGCCGCATGGCGCAGTCGGTCAGGTAGGCCGCTGTCGATCCCGAGCTTGGGGTACACCCGCGCGCCGAGCTGGCGCAGTCCGTCGTCCCAGGCCATGCGGGCACGGTGATGCTGATTGCCGACGGTGTTGTAGCCCTTGACCTTCTTGGGGACGGCGAGGAACTGGGAGACGAGGCCCGCGTCGGCGAATCCGAGCCGGAGAGCGAACTTCGAGTCGTGGTCGGGACTTGCGAAGTCCCCAGGCCGGTCGATCTCCACCAGTGCGAGAGCCGGCGGGGTGCTCCGCTCAGATTCACGGCCCTCGATGGCCCGGAGCCAGTTGGCTGTCTCCCTACGGCGGGAATGCAGGGACGCCGACACGACGGCTTCCGTTCGGCGGCCCCCCGCGGGGAGCTCCAGGCCGTCGGTGAGCGCCACCGTGCTGCCGTCGGCACGACGGTGGACAGGGCGGAAACAGTTCAGCCGAACAACGAGTTCGGGTGTGCTCCACTTCAGGACGACGGGCCGGTCGGCACGGGCGTCGCGATGGGCCGTCTCGTCGGTTCCGGCTGCGATGGCGGCCGCGTCCGCATCCACGGGCCCGGGCAGACCGAGCAGTTCCACGAGTGCGATGATCGCGGTCTGCCGCATACTGGCGTTCTGCCACACCAGCTGGAGCTCGAGGACGGGCCGGCCACCGTCGACGGGACCGCCGTACGCGGAGACCGCGAGCGCGGTGGCATGCCTCCGCTCGGACGTTCTGCGTGCCTCCTCCGTCTCCTTCTCGTCCGGCTTCACGTTCGTCGGCGGGGCGTTGAGGGGGCGTTTGCCCGTCAGGCCGACCCGCTGGTGGGGCGGCGCGATGCGCAGCTCTCCGGGCACTGCCTGCCCGGCCCATTCGGTGAGCCGGGAGACTTGGTCCGGCATCAGGCCGGCGCCGACCTCATGGCGCCCCATCGCGGTGCGGAAGACGATGCCGGCGCGCGCCCCGTCGGCGAGCCATTTCTCGGGGTCTGTGAGCAGGTCGTCGGCTCCGGGTAGCTGTTCGCCAAGGACGACTCCGCCGAGAAGTCTGGCTGGTCCGCCGTGGGCCCAGCGGTCGCTGAAGGTTCCCGTGTCGCGGTCGCGGTACCGCTCCAGCTGGGCGACGGCGAATCTTTCGCTGAGCGGTACGCCGGGCAGAACCGGGACCCTGGGGCGCAGCAGGACGGAAGTGCGGCTGCCGTAGGGGAGCCGCAGGCGACCGCCCGCAGGGCTCACCCGTGTCGCCCACCGGCGGATGCTCCAGTGCAAGTGGTAGCGGGGAAGCGGGTCGAAGGGCGCGGTGTGCAAGGTGATGTTGAGGACGATCGAGAACCACCAGACGCCCTTGGAGCCGCCCGCATCGTGCGGAAGTGGCTGCGAGACGAGTTCGGCGCCCTTGTCACGGGGGCCGCGTGGCATGGCCCGGAAATGGAGGGAGCCTCCTTCGAATGGGTAAGGGCCGAGGTCGAGGATGCGTCGGGCCAGCCAGTCCGGAGTGAGCGTGAACTGGTGTCCGCCGGGGGCGGCGGTGCCCCCGTCGGTACGGTCGCATGCGACGAGTTCACGCTCGACCGCTTCCCACTGCGGAGTGTGTGCGGTGAGCTCGGCACGTGTCTGCCGGAGCAGGCCGCGGTGCTCCGGCTCAGGACGGAGGTCGCGCAACCAGTGTGCGATGAGGGTCGCGAGGACCTCGGGCGGCAGCGGGTCCGGAATGTCGGCGTCTGCGTACAGCCAGCGGGCGGGATCGCCCTCGGTGCGTGCTCCGAATGGGCGAGGCATGACCAGGACATCGGGTGCGTAAGCCTGGATCGCCTGCTCCAGGGCTCGGGTGGGTGCGGTGCGCCAGGGCTCCGCGTCCTCGTCACGGCCAGCGTTGCAGAGTTCGAGGACGCAGTCACGCCACTGTTCGGGAAAGGGCAAAGCCCGGTAGCGGCCGATGACGGAGGCGTCCCGGCCGCCCGGGAGCCAAGATGCGGTACAGACGGTCTGGTAGTTCACGGGCATGTCGTGGGTCTTCCCTCGGCGTCTGAGCGGTACTGGATGGCATCGGAGAGATGCCGGAGCGGAATGTCGGGCCGGGTGCCGCGCCTCTGCGCCGCGCAAGCCGTCGTAGGGCCAGCGCGTGCACCCTCAGGGAGCAGGGTTGAGGTGGTCGATCCGTCCGAGTGCGCTGTACAGGGGGCCGTAGAGGAGACGGGCCACCGCCGGGTCGGCAGGATCTGCGAAGCCCGGGCCGGAGTTCAGAAGATGCGCAGGAGCGAAGTAGGGGTCGAGTACGGCCCGCAGGGCGTGCAGGAGCCCGGCGTCAAGCCGCCGGCTCCCGGTCGGCCGGGCAGCGGGAGCGGAGGCCCAGGCGGCTGCCGGTGCGAAGGCAGCGTCGACGAAGAGCACCCGGGCAGGCACTCCGCCACGTACGAGACGGCCGACGACCTGCCACATCGTTACCAGCTGGTCCCAGGCAAAGGCGCGCTTCTCCCAGGGCCGGAGTGCCGAGTAGGCGTAGCGGCGGGAGAGCAGTCGGCGCCATTCCTTTCGAGCCTCCTGACGCAGTGCATGGCCCGCTCTGTCTAGGCTCTCGGCCTTGCGCACAAGGTCGGTGAAGGTGGCGGGACCGTCTCGGTCGTCGTCCCGTGACTGGTCGCGGACGAACCGTGTGATCCAGTCGTTGAGGGCGTGGACGGAGAGGGAGAGATCGTCGGGGCGGGGGTGCGGGCGGGCGAGGAAAACGGCGGTACCGAAGGCCGCCCTGCCCTGTGAGTTGAGGATGTTGTGACCGCGTTCCACGGCCATCAGCGGGGCGACGAGGATCTCAGCCTCGGGATCCTCGGCGAAGGTGGCGAGGTCGCCCCGGCGGAGGCTGGCCAAGAGGTCCGGGCCATCCACACCGGGCAGGTGCCCCAGGTCAGCGTCGTCCGGTACGAGGACACGAACCCGGCGCTTCCACCGCTCCGAGCGCTGACCCTCGACGGTCGCGGCCACGGCGTACGCCTCACGGTAACTGCCCACGAGGAGTAGGACACGCCGACGGTGGTCGTCGGGAATGCGGGCGAGTTCCTGATCGAGGACGCTACCCGCACCGCCGGCTCCGGGCCTGGCCAACCGCTCGGCCATGGCTCTGGCCTGAGGGATGCGTGCTTCGAGGTCGGTGCCGGAGAGCCGCATAGGTTCTCCGGAAGCGTCATAGAGGAAGTGCGTGGCGAACCGGGTCTGGCCGACACCCTCCAGGGATGCCTCCGACGGCATGAGGACCGCTCCGACGGGGGCCAGGATGTGGGCTCGTGTGGATTCCCCTGCCCAGCTGGTCCCCGACATGAGGACGACGTTGGGGCCAGGTCGCCCGGTCTCGCAGTCCTCGCCGAGGCTGGTCAGAGAGAGCAGGAGCTCGCGGCCGACGCCCGCGCAGCGGAAAAAGCGCAGCGTACCGGTGGTACGGCCCACTTCGTCGTACGTGTCCTCGTGTGGTTGGTACTGGTAGCCGAGGACGTTGCCCATGGGGGCCTCGGGGATGAGCGGTGCATAGTCGAGAGGCGCGCGGCGGGCCAGCTCCTTCCCCTGCCGGTCGAGGCGGAGGACCGCCTCCACCATGGGCCAGAGAAAGGTGAGCCGGTCCAGTCGTTGGTGGAGCACGGAGAGGAGGAGAACGAACTCCAGTCGCTCGCAGGTGGTGTTCCGCCATTCCTCACGCCGGTCCGGGGTCATCTCCGTCAAGATGGGCGTGCTCTGAAGAAGCCCGTCGAGCAGGGTGTCGATCCGGTCCCGGGCCGCCGCCGGAGACAGGGTGTGCATCAGGTCATTCGCGGCATCGGACAAGCGTGCGGCGAGAAGATTCTCGAAACCTCCGTCGCCCAGCGGATCGTCCCGGAATTCGTCCAGTACCGCGGTGATCGCGGCTCGCCGAGGGTCGACAGCGGTCGTCGGCGCCGCAATGTCCTCCACTGCGTCGGGATCGTCCTCGTACCCCTCATAGAGATTGTGCTCGTCCTCGGTAGACGGCTCGGCCGACTCAGGACGACCTGATTCACGAGTGAGCACGAACCATTCCGCGATCAGCTTCTCCTGAAGGGCCCAGGGGCTGAAGTACTCCTGGTCCACCCACTCGCGCAGTTCCGTGTCGGAGATGAGGCGCTGGAAGATCCGGTCGGCGGCGGTGGCGACGACGGAAAGGGCCGCGTTCCACTGCTCCACGTCCCGATCGGCGAGCAGGAGCCTGCCGCGCCTGCTCAGTTCCTCGATCTTGTGGGTGTGCAGCTGGTCGAGCCACGATTCGGTGCCCGGTTTCACCAGAGTGGCGGAGGGGGCGAAGAGTTCGTCGAAGCGCATCTGTACGGAGTCGGCCTCGTCGACGAAGACCAGGTTGCTGCGCCGACAGGCGAGTTCCAGTTGGCGGAGCCGCTCGTCGTTGAGGTGGGAGGCGACCGGGCTCTGCACCAGGCTTGAGGGGTTGGCGACCCAGATCAGGGCATCGACCTGATGGCGGGCGGCCCGGTGCCGGGGGCACCGTGACCACAGGGGGCAGCCGTGTGGGGTGGCAGTGGCGTCGCCGGCCCGGTCCGGCCCAGCCGGTCGGCGTCGCCGGACCGGCTGTGTCCGTAAGGGGCGCCATGGCTCCGGCAGGGTGGTTTCCCGCTCTTCTCCCGCATCGGGGTCTTGCTTCTCCTTCTCCGGGTGGAGGCGGGTACAGGGAGCGTCGGCATAGGCGAGCGGCTCGATCGCCTCGGTGCCGCGTAGGGCGTCGGCGACGCAAACGGTGCTGAGGTTGTCGAAGGCGGGAGCGTGGTGGTCGAGAAGGTTGTCGTGGCCACGGGAAGCGAGCCGACGGTGGAGGCGCTGCACATGGGTTTCGCGGGTGGAGACGCCGAGTACAGGAACGGCCGGCAGCCCGAGCGTGTCGAACAATTCGCACAGGCGGAGCTGTTCGGCTGCGTCGCCGACTACGAGGGTGGTACGCATTCCGTGGCGGGCCGCTGTGGCGGCGGCCAGAACCATGAAGGTGCTCTTGCCCGCTCCAACCATGCCTGCTAGGTGCAGCGTGCCATCCAGGAGGATTCGGTCGCTCTCTGCGAACCCTCTGCCGTCGGCGTCGCGCGGGGCGATGCGTAGCTCAGCGAGCCGCTCCTCCCAGTGGCCAGGCCGCTCGACGTCCTCGTCCCGCTCCACCGCGTCCATCCACCGAGCCGTGGAGAGCAGTTGTTGGCGGGTCATCTCGATCGGACCCGAGCGAACGGGGGGCCCCGCGGCAAGGTCGTGGCCCTCTGGCCCGTCCTCGATCAGTTCGGCCGGGAAGCGTACGGACGCAGCCCGGTTGCCCTCTTGGAACTCACTGCGTCCGGCCGGCGCGAGGGGCAGGGGACGTCGCACGAAGTCGGGAATCCTGGCAAGCGCTTCGTCATAGACGACGACACGACCGGCGGCCACGGTGGGGACGATTGGACGGGGCGGAGTCCGTACCCCGGCCTCCGGCAAGTGGTAGGCGCGCAACCGGTCCGGCACGCGCCGGTACCGCGACAGAGCGTGCCGCCAGGCGTGGCTGCGGCGAAGAGTCCACAGCAGGTGCCGAGCGGCGGCGAGCGCGGTCCGGTCGTTCTCACCAGCGACGAGCCCTTTAGCTTCCGCGTAGGGGTAACCGCCGAGGAGGACGTACGCGCTCTCGGCGGGCTCGTCCGGGGCGATCCGTTCGAGGAGGCGCAGGGCCAGTTCGACCTGGCAGAGGTGGGCAGGATGGAGGCCTTCGAGGCCAGGCTCCCCTGACCACACTCTCTTCAAGTCGCGGACGACGTCGTGGTTCCAGCTGTTGCGGTCACGCATGGGGAACTCCGTCGGGGGATGTGCGGTTCGGTCCTGCCGCCGTGCGGGGGCGGGTGCCCGGCGTCTTCAGGTCACGGAGCCGGGCGGCGGCCCTCGAGACCAGAGCACGGTCGGTAAGCAGGGGAAGGTCGCGGGCGCGGGCGGGCCGGGCACGGGCGAAGGCCGCCAGATAGCCGGGCCGGGCGGCGATTCTGTGCTGGGGCACCACCCAGAACCCGTCGTCGTACGGCGGGGCCGCGGGTACCGGACGGGCGGATCGGCCGAGAAAGACGGGGTGGGCCCAGTCCTTGACGTCGATGGCCCAGCGATGTCCGTCGGGGAAGGTGACCAGCAGATCGTAGGCGTCGTATCCGGGCCACATCCGCACGTCGAGTCCGAGGGTGAGCAGGCTCTGTTCCAGATCGGCCTCGGCCCGTCCGGGTCCGGTGACGAACTGCCGCAGTGGTCTCTCGAGTTGGACCGGCCGCCCGACCACCGCCCGCTCCAGTCGTCGTCCTACCGGCGCCGGCCCGATCCGGCGGCAGCGGTCCCGCTCGCACCACCAAGAACCGTCGCGGACTGGGGTCAGCAGGGTGAGGCAGCGCCCGCAGGTCGAGTAGTGACCGTCGCGGAGATAGCTGTCCGGGACCTCCTGATAGATCCTCGTGACCAGCTCATAGACAGGCTCGAGGACCAGGTCCCCGCCGAGGACGGACAGTTCGGCAACGGTCAGCAACGGGCGTCGCACGAGCAACCTCCTGAACTCCGTGTACGCCTCCTCCTCGCCGTACTCCCGACACAGCCGCAGCGCGGTGTGCACGATCATGCGGTCACGGAACCGGGCGGCGGTGTCGGGGCAGCGTTCGGCCCACTCGTGACACAGGTCGCCGGGCCTTCCTGAGTCCGGGGCGAGCAGCATGTCCTGCGGGCCCACTGCATCGGGGGGCAGGTCAAGAGGCCATTCGGCGAGCGGCAGCGTTCGACAGCGTTCGATCAACTCGGCAAGCGAAGCGGGCGGTTCCTCACCGTGTAGCAGACAGGCCAGGACGGTGCGGTCCAGCGCACGCTGAGACTCGGCTGGGTAGGGCAGGGTGAAGGCGTCCAGGCCGGTGGTGTCCTCCAGGACAAGTAGCGCCCGAGCGAGAGTCTTCAGCAGCGGCACACCGTCGTGGGCGACCCATTCCTCAGCGGGCAGCGGCAGGGTGTCCTCGTTCAGACTGTCGTGGCGGTGGGTCACGCCGCACCCCCCTGGGTGCCGGATCGCTCGCGGTTCGTGCCGCACCAGCGGGACACCTCGCAGGTACCGCAGTCGGTTCGGGGGGCCGGCGCGGCGCGGTAGACGCGGTCGGCGGCCCAGTCGGCGGCGAGTTCGCGCAGTTCGGCACGGGCCCGGGCGGCGGTGCGCGGGTCGTGAGGATCGAGCATTTCGAGGCGGACGCCGTCGGGGCGCAGCACCTCCAGTTCGACACGAGAGCGGAGGGTGTCGCCGCCGAGCACTCCGTGTTCCATAAGGAGAACGGCGAGCGCCAGCTGCGGGTACTGCCGCATCAGACCTCCGGGGTCGGTGTAATCGCTCGTGGTCGTCTTGGTCTCGCGGACCACGACGCCACCTCGGTCGGTGTGGACCAGATCGCAGTCCGCGATTAGGACCACGTCGGCCTGCGGGTCGTAGGCGACGATGCGCCGTTGGGGCTGGACGGTCTCGTGGTCCGCGAGCCCGTCGAGCGGGCAGTGCGCTCGGTGCCGTCGGAGCATGGCGAGGGCTTCGGGCTGTTCGCTGTCCGCGAGTCCGGGCAGCTCTTCGGGGAGGGGGACAGCTCGACAAGAGGTGCGGGAGGGTTCGGCGTGCCTGTCGTTGAGCCAGGCGTCCACCGCCCGCCCCCGGCGGATGGCGGCGTTCTCGGTACGACCGTCGCGGAGCTTGAGGACGCGGAGGGCGTGGTAGCGCTCGGCGCAGTCCTTGTACGCACGCAGGTCGCTGACGGAGAGGCTGCGCCGTTTGCGGGGTGTGGAGTCCACGCCGAGCAGCCCCGGCACCCGGGGGACGGCCGTACAGTCGGGCAGCGCCACACATCGCACGCAGTCACCACCGGGGCGGGCCTCGGTGGCATCGGCAAGTTCAGCCATGACGGCCGTGACCTTCGTGACGCGGTAGCGCCGCTCGGTCTCGTCCGCCGTCCAGTCGGCGAGTGTCTCCGTGCTGCCGTCAGAGAGGCCGATACCGATCACCCTGACCTGCTGCGGCCGGATGTGCGGGCCGGGCAAGGGGGAGGAAGGGGCGCCGAACGGGGTCAGGGAAGGAAGTCCGCTCAACAGGACATGGGCGACCGCCGCGATCTCCACCGGCGGGCGGTCACGCTTGACGGGACCTAGGGATGGAATCCAGATCTCGCGCACGAGTCCGTCTTCCGAGACGTACTCTCGTCCCCACACGGTGCGTTCGTACTGTGTTGCCCCGCGCGCGTCCGGCTGCGGCAGCTTCTTGCTTCCGGCCACCCATGCGGAATCGACGGCTTGGAGTGAGGCGTGCCCTTCGGCACCCCGGGCGGCCTCCAGGTCTGCCCGGACGGCCAGGTAGCGGCGAGCGGCCTCGCGGGCCCAAGCGGCATGGACGGGGGTGCATTTACGGAAGTTCGCCGGATCCGCTGCGGCCTCGTCCAAGCTTCGGCTTTTGTGCTCGACGGAGTCGAGAACGGCGAAGAAAGGCTTGAAGGAGAAGTCCTCGACCGGCTTGGCCGGAGGGCGTCCGGGTGCCTTCACCAGGGGACGGGCCCGCAATGCGCGGCCCAAAGGGCAGCCGGCAGGGTCGGGGCGCACCAGCGCGGATCCAATTCTCAGCAGGCTGCTGTCCCCGATGGCGTGCGGCGGCGTGCGGAACGTGGCCATACAACCCTCCTCGCGGCGTGGGGTGCCGGGCTTCCTCTTGGGTGACTCTGAGGGAAACCATGACGTGGTGGTGTGAACAAAGTCAAGCGACTTTCTGAAAGTGTCTCAGCTTCCGCTACTCTGTGCTTTGGCTGATCACTGAAGAGCTGGGAGGCGTCCGTATGGAGCGAGGCGAGGCCATCGAAGGGCGTTTTCGAATCGCCGGCGACCGGATAGGGGGTGGAATGGGCGCGGTGTATCGCGCAGTGGACCTGACCGACAACTCTGTTGTCGCCATCAAGTTCCTCGTACCTGCCGCCGTGCGGGCTGCACTGGATAGCTGGCAGGTCTCACCGACCCCCGCTGAGCGGGGACGCTTCGAACAGGAGATCCGGCTGCACGAGCGCCTGGGCGGCAGCGGTATTCCCGCCCTGATCCACCACGGCCTCTTCCGGCGGCGTCCTTACTTCGCGATGCGGTACATCGACGGAGTGAACCTGCGGACGTTCCTGAACACGAACCGGCCGAGCATCGCGGCAGCGGTCTCGCTCGCCGTTCAGCTCCTGGATACCTTGGCCCTGGTGCACGACGACGGCATCGTGCACCGGGACATCAAACCTCACAACGTCCTGCTCGAAAGCGCCACGGGGCTGGCCTACACGAGTGACTTCGGCATCGCCTTACTCTCCGATCCCGAGGCGACCAGATACACGGAGGGGCAAACCCCGGGCACCATGGGATACAAGGCTCCCGAGGTCCTCGACGGCGAGGAGAACCCCACGAGCTCGGCAGACATCTACGCCGTCGGCTGCCTCTTCTTCGAGCTGATGACCGGCCGCCCCGTTTTCGACTGCCAGGGCGGCGAACTCAAGACGGGCCATGCCCATCTGTACGATCGTCCGCCCCGTCTCGATGAGATTCTGCCTGGCTTTCCGTCCCCACTCACGGATCTGACCGACCGCATGCTTGCCAAGCAGCCCGGACTGCGCCCTTCCGCACGTGGGGCCGCAGGGATCCTCCGGCCATTCCTGCCGGGCGTTGAGGATCCTGCACCGCACCCCGCCATCGACCCCGATCTGACCCTGCCCTTCCGGCGCCCGGTAGATCGGACTTCTCCCGGGCCGACGCCCGCCTCACCGCGCGGCCCCCGCTCCCGGGGCCGACGCCAAGGGGTCACTGTCGATCAGGAGGACTTCGGTCGCACCCTCGTCGCGGCGTTCGAGGAGATCCACTGCACTGGCGTGGGGCTGGGCAGCGCGTCCGACCGTCTCGCGGTACTGCTTCCCGCTGCCCTGGCGCGCTGGGGCGCGTTCAACGGCGACGTGCTCACAGCGCGTGTTCTGGTCGCCGACCGGGAAAGACTCCACAAGCATGGGGTCGGCGCGCGCAAGCGGTACCGGGACATCGTTAGGGATCTGACCGGCATTGCCCGCCCTGGCGAACCAACGTTCGCCCCGTTTCTAGCGGCCCGTATCGGGCTGGCGGAGTGCCGCCTGTCCGAGACAGACGGAGGAGAGCACGTCGACGACGTGCTCTCCGACTGGGCCGAGTGCGCCGCGGAGGTACGTCATGTTCCCGTAGACGCGCTGATGGGACAGCGCCACCTGGCGACCCTGGTCCGCGAGGTGGGCGAGTACATCGCCGAATGCGGCCACTCCGACTGCGACCATCAGGCTACGGTCACCGCCGTGCTGGCGGATCTGCCGGGCGCCGGTGACGACTGACCCGCCGGTCAGCACTGCTCCAGCCGCCCCGCCGCAAGGAGCGCGGTGAGCCCTTCGCTCAGTTCCCCCCCGACAGCCGCCAGCTCGGCCAGCGCACTCTCGAGGTCCACCAGTTTGCGGTGGACCTCGCCGTACGTCTGCTGCTCGTCCAAAGGCAGACGCAGTACGTGGAGTCGGCGCACGTCCACCCGTGAGGTGCTCGAGGAGTGCCCCCCCGCGCGCCTGGCGTTGGACCTCTCCCTAAGGCAAGCGGCAAGGAACCACGGGTCGAGACGGGCTGGATCCACCCGAAGTCTGTGCAGACGGTGGCCGAGCGCACGGGGTGCTGCTGTCTCGACCCAGGCGTCGAAGCCGTGCGCCGTGGCGACGACGACCACATCGCCGAAGGAGGTCAGCGGGGACAGACCGTTCCGGTCCGCCTGTTCGGCATCGGCCCGGTCGAGCCACTGCCGTTCTGCCGGGCTGAAAGCGGCGAGGCCGGTGAGCAGTTCGACGCCGGCTTCGGGTACCTCTCCTCGCCTGACCTTCTCCTCCGGAACTGCGGTGCCGGAAGAGATGGCAAGAGCTTTGGCCTGTTCGAGTTCGGCGATGCTCACGGTTCCATGACCGGTTGAGTCCCGCGCCACCGAGAGGTCTCGCAGTACGCCGCCTGCGTCCCGGGCCGTCAGCAACCCCTTGTCGTAGCGGGCCCACAGGCGCCGCAGGTCCACCGGCCGCACCGGCTGAGCGGCCGCGACGTGCCGGGCCGGGGTGAGGTCAGTCTCCTCGCCGAGCAGGTCCGTCACCGGAACGGCAACACCACCGGGCACTTCGACGCCTTCGAGTGCGAGGAGCACCCGGTCCTGTACGCCGTCCCAGTCGACGGCGGGAAGTCGGGAGGCTGAGACGGAGGTGGGAGGGGTGTGGCGGCAGTCGCTCGTGTCCACGAGAAGCACCGCGTTCTGCGGGCGCGGGGCGGGCGGGGCGAGGACCCACAGGTGAAGGCCGACTCCGTAAGGAGGGGCCGCGCCGGCGGGCAGCGCGACCACCGCGCGGATGACACCGGCCCGGAGGAGCCCTGCCCTGATGCGACGGCCGGCCCGTCGGGCGGCGACGCCCGGCGGCAGGAGGACGACAGCGACACCGCCGCCGGGTACGCCGTTCTCACCTGGGGCGCCACCGCCTTCGCCCAGCATGGACACGATGTGCTGGACCCAGGCCAGTTCCGATTCCGTACGCGGCGGCTGTCCGTAGGCCCAGCGCTGGTCGGTGGCCAGCTCCTCATGGCCCCAGTCGCGCGCGTTGGCGGGCGGATTGGAGAGCACGACGTCGACCGGTTCGGGCAGCTGGCCGGTGGCGTTCCGGAGTGTGTCGTGGGCGGTGACCTCGATGTCCGCCCGGTCCGTCTCCAGGGCCAGCCTCGCGTCGGCGACCATAGCGAGGACCGGATCGACGTCATTCCCTAGGAGGCGGAGCGCACGGCCGTCCGTGTCCGCCCCGGACCATCGTCGTGCCGCCGTGAGCAGGAGGGTACCGGTTCCGCAAGCGGGATCGGCCACCGTTCGTACGGGCAGGTCGCCGCGCACCCCTGCGGCGATTCGGGTCATCAGGGTGGCGAGTGGAGGCGGCGTGGTGGCGATCTGCCGAACGTGCGTGCCCAGCCACCGGTCGAGCAGGAACCGGAAGGTCTCGGCCTCGCCCTCGGTACCGGCCATGCGTACGGCGTCGTCCACAAGCGCCTGCTCCGCCGGGTCCAAGGGCTCACCCCGGCCGCGTTGGTCCGCCACCGGGTCGCTCAACCGCGCCCCGAGACCGGCGACGACACGGCCCATCCGGTCCCGGTCGCCGAGATCCTCCACCCGCGGCCACAGTCGTTCCAGCGGGCCCACTGTCGCTGCGATCTTGTCGTTACGTTTCAGCCACGCCTCGACCGCGTCAAGCGCGAACTGCGGGCTGGCGTCCGTGCCTCCGACCGGTAGGGGGAAATCGGGATACCTGCGCTTCCAGTTGCTCACCGCCGCGCGGCCGACACCCGCCAACCGGGCGATCGCCGCCAGGGTCACCGACACCTGATCCGTACGCTGGGCCATATCGCTCCTCCCGGAACGCCAGGTGCCGGTAACCCTCCTTTTCAGAAGGAACCCGGCACTCCATTCGTGTCTTGACTAAGTTTTCAGTCTATCGAACCTGCCCCTTGAGCACAGCTACCGCCCTTCGGAATTTCCTGCTCATCCACCCCTGTGTCACCTCAGAAACTCACTGGGCCGCCCCCCGTAGGACACGTACAGCGCCTCCCGTGCCCGGGTGCATGCCACGAACAGCAGGCAGCGCTCAGCCGCCATATCGGTCGCGTACTGGAGCCGGTCGACGGCGACCGGGGTGACGGCGGGTGCGAAGGGGAAGGTGGAGGCGGTGACGCCCGTCACGGCCACGCAGCGGAATTCGAGACCCTTCAGACTGTGCAGCGTCGAAACCCGCACCCCGACGGCGTCGGCGGCCTCACCGTCCTTCACCTGTACGACGGGCAGTCCGGCGGCAGACAGCTTGTCGGCGAGGGCGGTGAGTCGGGTCCTGAAGCGGGCGCATACCGCGATCTCGGAGGGGTCGACGCCGGCCTCCACCCAGTCCTGGACGCATCGCACGACGGCCTCGGCCTCCGCCAGTTCCGTGGGATGTCCCTCACTCACGGGCTTCGCACCATGCAGCAGGGAGCGGTAGCCGGCCAGGTTGTCCTCATCGTCGCCGCTGAGGTCGACGACTGGCTCGCCGTCCAGGAGCGCCCGCGACCAGCGCAGGATCTCCTCCGTGGAGCGGTAGTTGATCCGCAGGCGGGAGCTGCGCGAGGACACCTCAATGCCGAGTGAGCGCAGCGAGAACCGGGCATCGTAGATCCGCTGGTGCGGGTCGCCGGTCAGGAACAGGTCGTCGGGGCCCTCGGGCACGAGCGCGCGCAGCAGCCGCCACTGGGCGGGGTGCAGGTCCTGCGCCTCGTCCACGACGACATGGTCGTACGAGAATCCTTGGCCAGGCTTGTCGCGCAGGAGCCGGGCGGCCTGCGCGCAGAGCTGGAGCCAGGTGCAGGCGTGGTCGCGGTTCAACTCGTCCTCGAAACGAGTGATCGCCGTCCAGACGCGGTTTCGCCGCTCGCGCGGCAGGGAGCTGCCACGCCCGCGACGGAGACAGTCCTTGTACTCCTTGGGGGTGCGCAGGTCCTGGGCGAGGATGACGTGGCGGTATTCCTGGGCCAGAAAGGCCTCGGACCAGGGGAGTTCGAGCGCACGGGCCAGTTTCTGCCAGCGGGCGCGCTCGTCCTTGTCGCCGAGGGCGGTGCCTGGACTGCCGTGCAGATCGCGTACGGCGCGCTGCGCCAGCGCGTCGACCGTGGTGACGGTGACCCGGCCGAGGAGGGCCTGGTCGTGGTCGAGGAGGAGGGCGAGGGAATCACGCAGGGAGCGTGCGAGGGCGCTGGTGTAAGTGGTGAGCAGGATGCGGCTGTCGGGCGAGCGGCTCAGGAGGTGTTTGACGCGGTGCAGGGCGACGACGGTCTTGCCGGTGCCGGGGCCACCAGTGATCTGGGCAGGTCCGGCATAGCTGGGCCGGTAGGCGATGCGGCGCTGGGCGGGGTGGAGGAAGACGCGCCAGGCGTCGAAGGGCTTGCTGAGGATGTCCGCGAGTTCGTCGGGTCCGGTGACCAGGGCGATACGGCTGCGGGTACGGGTGACGGAGGCGGCCAGGTCGTCCTTGGCCTCCACGGCGTCGGCGGAGGCGCTCTTCCGTGCCGTGACCAGGTCGCGGTAGATGTCGTCGGGCTCGAACCCTTCGGTCAGCAGCCACAGCGCCTCGAATTGGTCCTCGGGCATCAGCGACCCGAACGCCTCCAGCTGCGCCTTGCCGATGATGGTCCGTGCCGCTCGCAGGGTGACGTCGTCTACGCCGAGGCCCCGCAGGATGGTGTCCGACCACTTCGCAAAGAGCAACTCGGGTGCGGCTGCCGCCTCCTGCGCGAAGAGCGGGGTGATCTGCTCCATCGCCGTCATGTCGCGCACCTCCAGGCAGAGGGTCACCGCGTTGACCGTAAAGAGGCGGCGCTTGGCCCAGGCGTACGCCTTGTCGTGCGGGAGGGCGTGCATGAAGACGAAGATGCCGCTGCCGTCGTCGGGGGCCAGGAGTACGATTCTCAGCCCGTCGTCGACCCTGATCGTGCGCATGCGGGGGTCGCGCGAGCTGACTACGGACTCCAGGTGAATCCCTTTGTCCGCGTACAGTTGACCGATCGTCAGCTCTTGGAACTTGTCCATGGCCTTGTGGACGCGGGTGCGGGTCGGCCCGTCCAGCCGGTTCACGCCTTCCCGGAAGGTCTTGGTGATCGCGATCTGCGGCACGGCACTGCACCTTTCGCCAAGGCCCACCCCACCGGTAGACGTTGACTCAGTTTACAGACCGCTCCATCATCTCCATAAGGGCTCCGCGTATCCAGTGGTGCCCGCGCGAACAAGGGACTTCCGGCATGACTTCGATCCACCCCGGCGCGATCGACCAGGACGACGGGTGCAGCGACGAGGGTGACCCGCTGGACCTCGCGATCGCCCGTCTGCGCGCAGGGGCCACACCGACGTCGGACGAGGTCTACGTCCTGACCCAAGCCGTACGCACCGCTCAGCGCGGGTTCGACGAGATCGGCCGGGCCAATACCGTCCTGGACCAGGCATCGGAGGCCGGCGACGACCTGGCGAGCCTGCTGGAGGACGCCCTGAAGCGGGAGGCCCGCGAAGAGATCCCGGCGGTGCTCGGTGCACTGCGCGCCGAGGCGCAGCGCGTCGAGCGCTCCGAGTCGGACCGGGCGGTCGCCCTCCGCATCCTCCACGGCGACCAGCCGGACGAGCGCGAAGCTCTCGACTCCGTGCCCGCCCTGACCGCTGACCTGCTACCCCGGATGCCGACGCTGTACGACGAAGGGGAGCCGTCCGGCAGCAGCCTCGCCGACTTCTGGGACCGCCCCCAGTTGAACAGTGCCCAGGGGCGAGTCCACCGCGAGCGCGTCGAGAAGGCCGCGGCGCACCTCCTCGACGTGGTCGAACGGGCCGCGGACCGCTCGTTCACCGACCCCCGCTACACCCGGACCGCCCTGGACGAGGCCGATCGCGCGTACGCACTGTGGTGTGCGTGCCTGGACGAGCATTGATTTGCTGGTCACAGGGTGAGGGTGACCCAGACCGCTCCCAGGAGCGCAACGGCCCGCAGCTCGCGGTCGCGCGTGAGCGTGGGCCGGGTTCGTCGCCGACCTCGGGCGGGACCAGTCGCACTGACTGCCCCACCCGAAGGTTTACGCGCACGCCGGGTGGCGCGGCCCCTCGCCCGGCGGCGGGTCCAGCAGTGTCCGGTACGCGCCGCCGGTCACACGGGCCTCTTCCATACGGTCGTAGGCGTTGAGGATGAGGTCCTTAGTGCGATAGGTGCCGTGGGTCGCTTCGTCGTCGCTCTTGATCCTCATGAATGTGTCCATCACGTACTCGACGCCCGCGCGGTCCAGCCCGTAGAGATGGAAGAAGGCAGCATCCAACTCCATTCGGATGGCTTCGCGACGACCTTCGTCCCAGCGGAACGGTCGGCCGTCGATGCCGACCGCCTTGGCGAAGGGCTTCATGTCGACTGCAGTGTAAGAGAGTTCCGCAACCCTAGCGGCGATCCACCCAGCGACGGTCCCCCCGCCCCATGGGCAGCGGGCGTCCCCTGTGCTCGGCGCGGGAACCGGGAGCTGGTAAGTGGTGAAGAACTTCAGGTGCGTGCCGCTGAACTTTTGGCGCGCCACGAAATCCAGGACATACGAGGACAGTGCTGCTTGAAGCAATGCCGGATTGCCCTCCGAAGGCAACATCAACAACGTTCCGTCGGGCACGGCAGTGCGGTGCAGCGCAGTATTGATCATCGTCCGGCGGTCGGAGCTACGGCAAATATCGCGCCAGCCCAGCAACCAGCCTTCGTGCCACTCCCGATCCGCCAGCTTCGTCGCCACCCCCGGCCACATGATCCGGTTGTTCTTCTTGTCCCGCTTCCCTGAGTCCACGTCGAACTCCGGCACCCAGTACCTCGGCAGCGGCGCGTAGTCCGGGTCGTCGTGCTGTTCCGGCGTCACCCTCGGCAGCGTGCCCACATTGGCCTGCGCCTGCGTCTGCCCCTCGTACGTGCCGAGGCGGTGGTCGTAGTGGTGGAGCATCTTCGCCTCGTACAGCGGTAGGTAGCGCCGACCGTCCGAGAGGTGGGTGAAAATGTTCCCGGTGAGCTTCCACCCCTCGTTCTCCAGCTCCGTCTTGCCCCGGAACAGGTGCGAGTCGTTGGACATGTGGAACATGGTCATGAAGGTCAGGCCCCACGGGTTGGTGGCGCCCTTGCCCTGTGCGTCTGCCTCCCTCATCAAGACCGGGACCCGCTTGTAGATCCCGAGGGTGATCTCCGCGTCGCGGCGGGTGCGGAAGACCGGCAGGGTGCCCGTGTTGGGGTTGACCAGCAGGATCTCCTCCGGCGGCATGGCGAACCGGCGGCTGTCGAGGTCCTCCATGTGCCGGGTGCCGAAGGCGAAGGACGCGTTGTCCACCGCCTCGTCCCGGCCTGTGACGGTCAGCAGGGAGAACCGGACGGAGTGGTGCACGTCCCGGCTGAGGATGAACGCCTCGTTCTCGAAGTCGAGGAAAGACGCCAGTCGGGCGGTGCGGACCAGGTCGGAGAAGAACGGCGCGGTCGTCGCGTCGGTGGCGATACCGGTCGGCAGCACTAGCCCGAACCGGCCGACAGGGGCGATCCCGAGCGAGGCGGCCTCGGCGAACACTGCGTACGTGTTGACGTCACCCCGCCCGGCGAGCGGAAAGCGTCCCGAGCCCCGCAGTAGGTGGCTGACACCTTCGGAGACACGGCGGGCTGCGATGAACTCGGCGTGCAGCGCCTGGTCCGCCTCCTCCTCGCTGGTGGCGAGCTTGTCGATGAGCCGCTCGCGGGCCGCCTTGTTCGCGGCTTTCGCGACCGTCTCGTCGCGGATGGCGAAGAACTCCTGCTCCTGGAGTTTGACCCGTTCCCAGGGCGGGTTGCCCAGCACGCAGCTGAACCCGCCCTTCCACCCTGTCCGATTGTCCACGCCCGGCGCGGCCGGATCGGCCGGCACCCGAAACACCTCCGGAAACTCCAGGTGCCAGTGGAAGAAGCGGTACGCCTTACGCAACCGCTTCACCTCCTTCACTGTGCCTGTCGGCAGGTCCGCTCCCCCGTCGGGCGAGTGCAGGGCCAGCAGCGAGTCGGTGGTGAGGGCGGGCGGGGCGGCCTTCTCCGTCTTCTCCCAGACGAACGCCGCGCACCACGCGTCGGCGAGTTCCAGAGCCCGCAGATAGTCCTTGGAGGTGGTGAGCTCACGGTAGGCGCGGGCCTGCCCCTGCACGTCCTCCAGCTCTTCCGAGTCAACATCGGTGATGTTCGCTGTGGCCGTTGCCGCCGCCTCGTTGGACACGGTGAGGACGTACTCCTCGGAGAAGAGAGCGTCCTGGCTGGCGCTGTGCTTCAGGGCTGCCAGCCACCGCCCCCGCTCCTCCGCGTTACGGGCCTTCAGTGCCCGCACCCACTTCGACTCGTCCCCCTCCAGGACCTTGAACGCCTCGTCGGGCAGTCCGTCGCCGAGCAGCTTCGGCGTCGTGCCGAGCAGGCCGTTGCCGTATTTGATGTGCGCGTCGAGGAAGGTGAGCGGCTTGCCCGGTTCCATCGCCTCGATCCACAGCGAGACCTTGGCGAGCTCGACCGCCAACGGGTTGAGGTCGACGCCGTACACGCAACGGGAAATGACGTCGCGCAGAGCGTGCCGTACGTCCTCCGCGCCCGGCTCGGGGTCGTCGGTACGGATCTCGGCGAGGCGACGGGCGATCCGGCGGGCACCGGCGACCAGGAAGTGGCCGCTGCCGCAGGCGGGGTCGCAGATGGTGAGAGCGAGCAGCGCCGCCTCGCGCTCATCCTTCGTGCTGCCGGAGCGGACCGCCTGGTCGATGACCGGGTCCAGGGTGGAGTCGAGAAGGCAGTCGATGAGCGGGGAGGGGGTGTAGTACGAGCCGGAGGTCTTGCGGTCGTTGCCCTCCAGCTTTGCCAGGACGTACGCGTCGGCGCCGTCGATGCGGGGTTCGAGTTCGAGCAGCGACTCGTACACCGAGCCGAGTTCGTCCGCACCCAGGTGCCGGTAATCGACCTTGCGGGGGCGGCCGAGCTTGGCATCGTAGATGACAGCGAGGGCCTTCACCGCCTCGTACAGGGCCTCGTTGGTCAGGCTCAGACCCTTCAATCTCTGGTCCACGTCGGTGGGTTCGAACAGGCCGCCGAGCGCGGGCAGGCCGAGCTCGGGGCGCCCACCGGACTTGCCGAGTCCCTTGATGACCAGGGACAGGGCCTCCCACTGGTCTCCGTGCGGGGTGCCGGGGCGGCGGGAGAGGCGCCGCAGCCGCGCGGTGGAGAAGTACTTCTCGTACGTGGTACGGGCGTCGTCGGACGCGTCTGGGTCCAGGAGCAGGCCGCGGTCCTCGGTGACGAAGAGGAAGAGGAGCCGGTAGACGAGCCGCAGGAGGGCCGGGTGGAGGTCGCGGACCGTTGTCGTGCGAGTGTGCAGGGACGCTTTCAGGGCCGAGTTGTCGGGGTGGGCGATGAGGCCGGTGCCGATGACCGTGAGCGCCTTCTCGACTCCCTTGCGGAGCTCCTTGAGCGCGCGGGTGCCGGAATCGATGGCCTCGGTGCGCCACTTCTCCAGCGGGCAGGAGGCCGGGGGCTCGCCCTCGAAGCGGGTGCGGTGGAGCAGGCGCCAGAGCAGGACGAAGTCGTCGGAGCGGTTGCCCTCGAACATCGCCCGCAGGTCGAACTCGATGAACGCCGCGCCCGTCAGGGACGCGGACTCGCGCAGCAGGCGCACCTGGCGGCCGTTGGACAGGACACCCCAGAGCGTCCTGTCGCCGGAGCGGTTGAGGTACTCCTGCACCATCGACTGCGGAGCCTGCGCGGCGACACCAGAAGTGCGGACGTCCAGCGGCACGTTCCAGCCGGTGAGGTGCACCGGGACGTGTGCCCACCGGTGGCTGACGGGGAAGTCCTTCGCCCCGTCGTGCGCGAGAAGGCCCGGTCCGGGCACGGCGGCGAGCGCGCCGAAGCCGAGCTGCTCGAACAGCGGCAGCAGCCAGCGTTCGGTGGTGAGGCCCACCGCGGGCACGTCGGGGTTGTCGTCCGCGCCGTCCCGTGCGAGGGCGTCCTGGTAGGCGGCCCAGACGCCGCGCAGGTAGCTCCAGGAGCGCTCGGCGGCGTCCCGTACGGACTCGTTCTTCGCAAAGAGGCGGTAGCCGGAGGGTTTGGAACCCGACTGCTCCTTGCCCTCCTTGATCCGTACGAGCAGGTCGTAGGGGAGGAGGCCGCCTACGGTGGCGACGGTGTCGGTGACCTGGGTCCTGGCGAGGCTCATGTGTCCGCTCCCAGCTGGATCGTGGCGGCCGGGCGGTAGAGGAAGACGCCGAGGACGTCCGGGTCTCCCTGCGGGAGGACCTTGAGGCCCTGGAGGCGGGCGCGGGAGGCGGTGCGCACGCGCCGGTGGGAGGCCTCCAGGACCTTTGCGGCGGTGGCAGAGCGGGTGCGCAGCTCGGCCATCAGGGAGTCGTCGGAGGCCGGGTCGAGGGCGGCGAGGATCTTCGTGATGTGCTCGGTGGCGAAGTCGGGGTCGGAGTTCCCCGAGGCCCGTGCCTCCAGGAGCGCGAGCGCCTCCTGCTCCCCGAGCCACTGCGGCGCTTCCGGCCGGCCCTGGAAGGCGACCACCCGGGCGTCCTCGGCGAGCTGGTTGCGTACTGATCCGTCACGGGCTGGCAGGTTCAGCTGGAAGCGGTGCCGTACGAGCAGCAGGGTCGTGGGACGTGACACGGCCGTCGTACGGACCACTCCGCAGCGGCGGGCCGGTCGCTGCCAGGCGAGGGACTTCTCGTGGAACTTGTCGTCCAGGGCCGTGTCCAGGACGAAGCGGGCGACGGCGGTCACCACCGGGTCGGTACGGGTCAGGGCCGCCTCGCCACGCGGGGCGCTCGGCGCGTCGTGGAATACGACAGGGCGGGGATGGCGCGGGCCGAGCGCCGCGGAGACGGTGTCCCGCAGCCCTTGCGGGAGGGCCTCGATGTGTGTGGTGAAACCGCCCTGTTTGCGATCGGCGGGAATCCCGCGCAAGGCCTTGAGCGCCCGGCGGGTGAAGTCCAGTACCTCGTCGCCGGTGCCGAGCGCGGAGCGGATCTCGGCGACCTCGGCGGCCACCTCTTCCTTTTTGATCGCGTGTTGGGCGTAGCGGGAGCGGGAGGCCTTCTCCTGATCGGCGGAGGACTCCCAGGCGATCTCCAGCTGTTCCACGTCCGGCACCTGCTCCTGCCCGAACAGCCCCTCCTGCTCGAACCCCGGGTTCTCGCCGCGCAGGATCAGCTCCTCGAAGACCGCCTGCATGGCGCTCTCCGCCTGCTGCGGCACGGGCACGGAGATGCCGGTGGCCCGGCGGATCCGCTCGTGCTTGCGGATCAGCACCTTCAGGACGATGTCGTCGACGGGGTTGTTCGCGCCGTACAGGGTAAGTGCCTTCACCGTGTCGGTGCGCTGCCCGAAGCGGTCCACCCGGCCCTCGCGCTGCTCGTGACGGGTCGGGTTCCAGGCCAGGTCGTAGTGGATGACGGCGTCGAAGGACTCCTGGAGGTTGACGCCCTCGGAGAGGCAGTCGGTGGCCACCAGGACCCGGCGCTCGGGCGCGGGGTCGCCGTTCTCGTCGGGACCGGTCAGCTCGGCGACCCGGGTCAGGCGCTGGTCGGGTGAGAGTTTTCCGGTGACCGAGGCGACGGCAACCGGGTGCTCGGTGTCCCGCTTGTTCAGCACCTTCTTCAGGTGGTCGGCCACGTAGTCGGCCGTCGCGATGTAGCGGCAGAAGACGATCGGCCGGTAGCCGGAGTCGAGGAGTTCGGTGACCATGGCGACCAGCTTTTTCAGCTTGATGTCGCGAACCGGGCCCGCGAGTTTCCTCGCGGCTTCGGCCATCGCCACCAGACGGGCCCGCTCCTCCTCACCCAGTGGGTCGTCACCCTCGGCGGAGGGCAGAAGGGTGCCGGGCTCCTCGTCGGCGGAGTGCGTGGTGTCGCTGTCGGCCGGGTCGGAAACGGTCTGTCCGCCCGTACGGTCCGCCTCGTCGGGGGTATCCGCCTCCTGGACGCCGGCCCGGGTGTGCAGGGAGCGCACCGCGGCGGCCGGGGAGGAGGACAGGGTCCGCAGCAGAGCCAGCGTCGACCACCAGCGCTGGCGCTGCTGGAGCGCTCCGTCGGCGGCCCGCACGGTCTCCCGGGCGTACGCCAGGACCTCGGCGAGGAGCCTGCGGTAGTCGCGGTGCAGGTCGTAGGAGACCTCGGCGGACTGCCGGGTGGACGGGAAGTGCGCGCCGTCCTGGAAGTCCTCCCGGATGTCGGCGCGGCGGCGCTGCACGAAGTGCTCGGCGAGCGTCCGGCGGCCCGCTTCGGTGTCGAAGCTGACCGTGGCGAGGCGCGGGTCGAGCAGCCCGAGCAGGCGGCGGAAGGGCTCCTCCTTGCCGCTGTGCGGAGTGGCGGTGACGAGGAGCAGGTGGCGGGTGCTGTCGTCGGCGAGCGCCCGCAGCAGCCCGTACCGCTGCTGCGTAGTGCGGGCTTTGGGTCCGGTCGGGGAGTCGGCGACACAGGTGTGAGCCTCGTCGACGATCACCAGGTCGGGGCAGTTGCGCAGGAAGTCCTCGCGGTGGCGGGGCGACTTGATGAAGTCGGTGGACACCACGTAGGTGCCGTCCGGGCGGAAGACCGACTGCCCGTACGGCGTCTCGCGCTCCAGGCGGCCGATGGTGGAGGGCAGCACGAGGCGGGCATCCATGCCGAACTTGCCGTGTAGTTCGGCCCGCCACTGCTCGGCGAGCGCGGGCGAGCAGAGCACCACCAGGCCGCGGGCGTCGCCCTGGGCGAGCAGCTCGGCGGCGATCAGCCCGGCCTCCACCGTCTTGCCGATGCCCACATCGTCGGCGATGAGGAGCCGGACCGTGTCTTGGCGCAGCGCCATGAGTAGCGGCACCAGCTGGTACGGGCGCGGGTCGACGGCGATCGACGCGAGCGAGCGGAAGGGCCCGGCGCCGGCCCGGAACCCGATCCGCAGGGCGGTGCGCAGCATGCCCGCGGTGTGCTGGTCGCCGAGGTCCGACGGCTTGGGCGGAGCGAACGTGGCCGGGACCACGGTCTCCAGGCCGGGCAGCACTCCCGCGATGTCGACGTCCGATCCGCCCAGGGGGCGCAGCACGAGGAGGGCGGGGGTGGAGTCGGGCAGCACGACCCATTCGCGGCCCCGGGCGTGGACGAGGGAGCCGGCGGCGTACGGCTGGACGGCGGTGGTCATACGGGCCTTCCGGGGCGGATGTCGTGTTCGAGGGGTGGTCGGGAGCGATGCGGCGCGTGGCCGCGGAAGCTCGGGCGGGCAGAGCGGGGCGACCGGGCTACGGCCGAGTTCCGTACGGCCGGCGGCTGGGCGCACCACCGGTCCGTACAGACGTCATAGCCCTGCCTGGTCCAAGGTCAGCGGCGTGCCTCGCCGAACACCTGAGGGTACTCGGCGACCTTCTGCGACCAGTCGTCGTCGTACCGGATGCGGATCACGTCCCAGCCGACGTCCTTCAGCCGCTCGACCGCCTCCTCGTCACGGAGTGTGATCTCCACGTGGTCGTGGTGCGGGCCGTCCACGAAGACCGCGACGGGGCCGAACCCGGTGTCGTAGACGAAGTCCGGCTTGGACAGGGCCGTGGACACCTTGACCTGCTGGTGGTCGGGCAACCGGTGGCCGTGCGACTTCAGGTAGTCCACGAAGCGCTCTTCCAGCCTGGAGTCCGCGCCCCCTTTCAGGACTTCGGCGTGCTCGTCCCGGGTGCGGCCTGGATGGCTTCCCTCGACCGTCCCGCCCGCGAAGGTCTGGAGCAGTTCCGCCACGAGCTTGCGGTCGATGGAGCGGTGGTGGCGCTGGTTGCCGAAAGAGAGCAGGCAGTCGTAGCAGCCCTTCTCGCACGGGTCGCCGTTGCGCTTCTCCGCTCCCCGGTCGCGTCCCACCTGGTCGTAGTGGATGATCTCCAGTGCCTTGCGGGCCGCCTGTGCCAGGGCTTTCGGCTCGGCCTGGAGGCGGCGCAGCACCCCGGCGCCACCCTCGGCGCTCTCGATGAACAGCAGGCGCTCGCGCGGGCCGTCGAAGGGCGGCAGCTCCTCGGTGTCGAGTTCGGCGTCCTCTAGCTGGAACTCCGCCTCGATGCCCCGCTCCAGGGCGTACTGGAGGGTGAGCGCGGTGTCCCGGTCGACGGGCTCCGTCAGCTTCAGGACGAGGATGTTCCGGGTGTCCTGCACGTACGGGATGACGGGAACCTTGCGGTGCGCCGTGTCGGCGTCCGCGAGGCCCTCCTGCTCCTCGGGGGTCTCCCTGCCGCCCCGCTTCGAGGTGGAGCCGGCCAGCCACTCCCCGGTAGTCGGGTCCATCCAGAAGCCGATGTCGCCTCTGGCGACGGCGCGGCGGTAGCCCAGGTTGGTGAGCCGGACGGTGGCGCTGTCGCCGTATGCGAGTTCCGCGAGCGCCGTGCCCGACGCGGCTCGTGCGGCGGCCCGCAGCGATCCGTCCCGGCCGTCTTCGTGCTTCTTGAAGCGGTAGGAGATCTCCACCTTGTAGCCGGTGCGCTGGCGCTCCTCCTCGTCGGAGGAGATCCGGTCACGACGGCGCGTGAAGACCGTGTGCAGGTGCAGCAGACCGGTCCGCACGTCATCGAGAGGGCTCTCGCAGACCGGGCAGGTGTCCTCGCGCAGTTCCTCCGGGGACAGGTACGCGCAGCGCCCGCACACCTTGGCGCTCTCGGTGGTCAGCTCACCGGCGGTGTCCGGCGGCAGCTGCACGCGGTCCACCTTGAAACGGCTGCCCTCGTGGTAGATCAGCGCACCCGGACCGAACTCGCGGATAGCGATGAACCGGGAACGCTGGAGGTAGTCGCCGTCGTATCCGCCACGACTGGTGACTCCGGTGCCGGGGATGTACGCGGCCAGCGGCAGCCTGGGGAAGGAGTAGCCGGGCAGGAAGCCCTCGGAGGCAAAGTAGCGGTACGGGTAGAAGTCGGACATCACCGAACGTTCGCCGCCCTGCTCGTTGGCGAGCAACTTGAGCTGTCCCTCAGCCTGCGCCCGACGGCGCTTGGCCTGTTCCTTGGAGCGGCCGGTGGCGGTGCGGTTGAGGATGTTGTCGTGCTGGATCTCCCGTTCCTCTAGGGCCCGCCAGAACAGGTTCTTCCAACGCCCGCACGCAAGGCGGAAATTGCCCGGAGCCGATCGGACCGTCTGCTCCAGCCACTCCTCGTGCCACCAGGAGGTGTCCCGCAGGACGTCGGCACACCCGGCCAGGACCGCACGGGCGCGGGCCAGAGCGCGTCGCTGCGCCGCCGGTTCGTCGATCTTCCCGGCCACCTCGGGGAAGAGTTCGAGGGAGGGCGACTTGCCATCGGAGTCGAGGAGCGCGGTCATGGTGCGGGTGAGTTCGAGTCTCGTCTCGGCCAGCCAGATCGCGTGGACGTGGGAGGTGAGGAGGTCTTCGTTGCCCAGGTCCAGACGCGGCGGGGCGACGGCCCCGGCGACCATCTGCTCGGGCCGGGAGAAGTAGTACTGGTCGTGGCTGTTGCCGGTCGCGCAGTACGTGGTCACCAGGGCGGGCTGCCCACTGCGGCCCGCGCGTCCCGAACGCTGGGCGTAGTTGGCCGGAGTTGGCGGCACGTTACGCAGGTTGACGGCGTTGAGGCTGGCGATGTCCACGCCGAGCTCCATCGTCGGCGAGCAGTAGAGCAGCGGGAGGGCGGTGCCCTTGCTGAAGAGCTTCTCGCGCTCCTCACGAATCTCGGGGTGGACCTGGGCTGTGTGCTCGGCCGCGTGCAGTCCGGCGAAGGTGGCGGCGATATCGCGGTAGAGGCCCTTGAAGAAGGCGTTGACGCGAGGGCCGCTGTCGTCGCGGTAGGTGCGGCGCAGCCGGTCGACCGCCCCGTGGTCGCCGTCGACGGCGTGCCAGCGGATCACCGTGTGGTTGATCCGGTAGCCCGGGTCCTCCCCCCGGCCCTGGGTGATCTCGGTCAGCACTCCGCCGGCGGCCAGCACCGTGAGCAGGTCACGAATGACGTCCTGCGCCTCATCGAGGGACAGTCCCTGGTTCGATGCGGGAAAGGTGGTGGGCTTGCGGACATGGCGGCCGAAGGCGCCACGTCCGGTGAGGTTCAGTTCGCTGCGCCCCCGTCCGGTGCGGCCGGGGCGTCCGGGGCGGGGGACGGCGAGCGCGGCGGGTAGCGGCGCGGCCTCGGTGTCGGCGACCGCCCAGGCGTCGTTGAGCTTGGCGGACTCCTTACGCAGCTCGGCGAATTTCGCCTCGGTGAAGTACGGGGTGTCCACGGCCCGCTGCCGGCGCAACTCGTCCATCAGGACCTTCGCGAGGTTTGCCCGTACGTCGGGAGTCGCGGTCCGCAGCGGATCCGCGGATTCCTTCCACCGCTCCTCGTCACCGGCGATCTCGGCCAGGCCCGCGTACTCCAGGCCGAGCAACCCGGTCTGTTCCAGGTTGGGCATGGTGACGCGCCAGCCGCGCTCCAGGTCCGTGAAGAGCCGGTACTCAGCGACGGCGGCGAGCGCCTCCAGGGTGACTTCGGCCAGCGGCTCCACCTCGGTGGGGTTGGCGGCGTACTCATGACGCGACAGGCCCATGGCCGCCACGACCTCCTCGCCGAGCCGCTTCCAACGCAGTCCGCTTTCACCCGCTTCGACCATGGCGCGGTAGAGGGCTCCGCGCAGCTGGGTGACCATGACGAAGTCGTTGAAGTGCCCCGCCTGAAGGCTGGCGTCCTGCCGGTTGTCGACGAAGGTGAGCAACTTGCGCGCGTCCGGACCGAGATCCTCTTCCGGCACGCTCTTGAGGTGGCGCACGATAGAGGCACTGACGACGGAGGTGGCCGTCGACCGTCCCTCCTGGTCCAGCGTCATCAGTTTGGCGAAGTCCCGCTCCCTGACACTCTCGTAGCCCACGCCGCACTCCAGGCAGAAGAGGAAGGGCGCCGGGAGGTAGGCGGCGTACAGTCCGTCGCGGTCCTTGCCCGCCGAGCTGCCGTCGGGACGCACCCACACCGGCTGCGGAGCCCGCTTCTTGCGGCTCGGAGTGAGGACCGGGGCGCCCTTCTTCTCGTCGAAGGTGAGCCAGCTGTCGGGGAAACGGCGCTGCTCGATGGCCACCCCGAGGTGCTCGGGCCAGGGGTTGGCGGAGGAGATATAGAGATATCCCTGCTCGTCGTCCTCGTCCTCTCGGGTGCGGAAGTGGACCGAGCCGTCGTCACGCTGCTCGCGGGCCACCGTCAGGTACTCCTGGCCGCATTCCCGGCAGAAGGACAGCGGAAGCAGAAGCTTGTCGGGGGCGCCGGGGACGCGTTGCTGGTAGGTGCGGGTGATGTGGCGCTTCCCCTCCGGCTCCAAGGAGACATGGGCGGATCCGCCCTTGGAGAGGAACTGGTGCAGCCTGAAGGCGAACAGAGGGCGGTCGCCGTCCGGCGGTCGGGTCTGCGAACCTGCCTGGAGGGTGGTCCGGATGGCCTCGGCGCACTCGGCGAACAGTTCGTCCTCGGGATGTTCCACCGAGACGTCGAAGGCTTCGGCGCGCAGGAGTGCGGCTGCCTTCTCCACGGTGACGGGTTCGGCGCGCACCAGCGGCGTACTGCCGTCCTCGTCCTTGGTGCGGACAAGGCCGAAGGTTGTCTCGATCCAGCGGGACAGTGGGTCGGCGGCGAGCTGCTCGTACTCCTTGGACGGGTTGTTCTCCCGCACGCGAGCGGCGAGTTCGGCCGGCGTCGGAACATCCGCTCCGGTTGCTCGGACCAGGGTTTCGCCGACGACTCGCTTGGGGTCGATCTCGGTGTCGAAAAGGGTCGAGGCGACCCGGGCGACCTCGCGGCGGCGGGCGGAGGGGGTGCCGCCCGTGGCCATGGTGGCGGAGGTGCCCACGCACTGCAGGGCGGGCGACTCGCAGGCCTCACGAACCCGGCGTACCAGCATCGCGACGTCGGCGCCCTGACGCCCCCGGTAGGTGTGCAGCTCGTCGAGGACGAGGAAGCGGAGCCCCTTGGCGTTGCCGATGAGCTGCTTTCGCTCCTCGGGGCGGGTCAGCATCAGCTCCAGCATCACGTAGTTGGTGAGCAGGATGTCCGGCCGGTCATTGAGGACGGCGGCCTTCTCCTCCTTGCTCTCCTGGCCGGTGTACCGGGCGTAGGAGACCGGCTCATTCTTCTTGCCGTAGCCGGCGGTGAGGAACTTCTCCAGCTCGCCCATCTGGCTGTTGGCCAAAGCGTTCATGGGATAGACGATGATCGCCTTGATGCCGGGGGCGGCACCCTCGTCCTTTTCCCGCAGAACCCGGTCGACGATGGGAACGATGTAGCCGAGACTCTTGCCTGAACCGGTGCCCGTGGTCAGGACGAAGCTGGAGCGGGAAGCTGCCGCCTCGATCGCGTCGCGCTGGTGGCGGTGGAAGGTTACGGGCCGCACGGTGGCGCCCCGCTTGGCTTTGCCCGTACGGAAGATGCGGGCACACTCCGGGTGCAGCAGTCCTCCCTCGACCGCGAGGTCGTCGACGCAACCGCCGGACTCGAAACTCGGGTTGAGTGAGAGGTAGGGGTCGGGCCACTGGTCGCCGTCGGCCAGCGACTTCGACACCTTCTCCTCGATGCGAGGGTCGTCGATCACCACCGATCCGGAGGTGTACTCCTTGTAGTCCCGGATGAGCCGCCGGTGCACTTCGAAGACGTCCACGTGATCCTCACTCGTTCCCGACGCGGTCCGCACGCCACGCTAGCTACCCGCGCCCTTCGCCGTGCGGTACTCCCCTGGATCGTACGGCTCACATAACATCACGGTCATGTGAACTTAGTCAACGCACATAGAGTTCACCAGGGGAGCCCTAACGGCCCATGCTCATGCCAGACTCTTCCCGGGGCGCCCGGGGAGGGGCTCATCGGGATACGGACGGGGTCGCACCGCGTATGGACATCGAACAGCCGATCGCCGAGCGGTACCGCATCAAGCACAGGATCGGCCGGGGCGGAATGGGGATCGTCTGGCTCGCCCGCGACGAGCACCTGGGGCGCGATGTCGCACTCAAGACCATGAACCCGCCGCCAGGCCTCACCGATGAACAGTTGGCTCGGGAATCCGAACGCTTCCGGCGCGAGGCCCAGGCCGCCGCCCGCCTCGACCACGCCGGTATCGCGACTGTCTACGACCTCGGCGAGGAGAAGGGCACCCGCTACCTCGTCATGCAGTACGTCACCGGCATCGATCTCGATGACCGAGTTGCTGAACAGGGGCCGCTGTCGCTCTTGGAGGCCGCCTCGATCGGCGTCCAGATCGCCTCGGTTCTCGGATCCGTACATGTCCGCGACATCGTCCACCGTGACCTGAAGGGCAGCAATGTCATCGTCCGTACCGACGGAGTGGTGAAGGTCCTCGACTTCGGCGTCGCCGCTTTCCTCTCCCCTGACGTCGTCAAGCTCACCACCACAGGTGAGCAGGTGGGAAGTCTGGAGTGCATGGCTCCCGAACAGATCAAGGGCAAGCAGGTTGACCAGCGCACCGACCTGTACGCCCTCGGCTGTTTGCTGCACAAGATGCTCACCGGCGAACCCGTCTTCGCCCACGACTCCGACCTGATGCTCCCCGGCCTCATCCTCGACCGTCCGCCGACACCTCTGCGCGAGCTGCGCCCGGAAGCTCCCGGCGACCTGGAGGAATTGATCCTCCAGCTGCTCGCCAAGGACCCCCGTGCCCGCCCCGCGCACGCGGGTGAAGTGTGGCAGCGGCTTGCCGGCTGGCTTCCTGAACGTGGCGATCCCGCAGCTGCCCTCACCCCGTGGGCGGAGGTAGACCCCTTGCGCCCCTTCACCCACCCCATGGGCCCCGACGCCCGGCCCGTACGCGCGTGGGCGAAGTCGGGCCGGGCAAACTGAGTTTCTCCCCCTTCGTGCCGCAGGCCGCCGCCTTTGGGGCAGCGCGGCTCACTCGTGACGCGTCCTCGGTCGGACCTTACGTCTATGTCGAACGGGCTGACGAGCGCGCGATGGTGTACGGGAACCATTCGAGTACGGCTCGGATCTCGGCCCTGTGCAAGGCATCCAGGGTGGAGGGCCCGGCCCCGCGGCGTAAGACAGGGTGTCTCTGTCCGACCTTGCTTCGGTCTCACCGCTGATTGCGGGATCCTGGCGTCAGCTCTTGAATGGACCGCAGTCGATGGCGCATAGGTGCCCCATTCATGAACTCAACTCGTACAGATCGCCGTTATCGGAGGACAGTGTGGAAGCGAAATCGATGACCCTGCGCGATCTGTTCGGGCCGGACCGGCGACTCGTCGTGCCGGTCTTCCAGAGGCCGTACGTCTGGACGGAGGACCGGAACTGGCGCCCCTTGTGGGAGGACGTCACCGCTCTGGTCCACCAAAGAATGGCTGATGAGGAGGTTCATCCGCACTTTCTTGGCGCGGTCGTGCTGGATCAGCTACTGACACTTACGGGGTCGATGCCCGCCAGACAGGTCATCGACGGACAGCAGAGGCTGACAACACTTCAGGTTCTGCTTGCCGCGGTCCGCGATGTCGCACGGGAGCTCGATGTCCAGGACAGGTACGTACGTGCGCTCGTCAAACTGACCGCCAACGACGACGACATGACCGACGACCCGCATGCCGCCTACAAGGTGTGGCCTACCAACATTGACCGTGACTCGTTCCGCATGGTCATGGACGGTCGGCTCCGGCGGCCCGTCGATGTCGCATTCCCCGTCGCTCCAGACGCCTCGGCGATCGTCCAGGCGTACTGGTTCTTTCGCAACCGCACGGTCGAGTGGGCAGAAGAGCTGAACTACGAAGGCAGGCTGGACAAGGGCTTTGATGCCTTGGTGCGCGTGCTTCGTGACAAGTTCGAGTTGGTCGTTATCGATCTCAAGCCCGAGGACAACGCCCAGGTCATCTTCGAGGCTCTGAACGACCGAGGCACCCCGTTGCAGGCATCCGACCTGGTCAAGAACCTGGTCTTCCAGCAGGCGGAGGAGCAAGGACTCCCGGTGGAGGAGCTGTACAGGGACCTGTGGGCGCAGCTGGAGACGCCTGACTGGCGCAAGGAGGTGCGGCAGGGAAGGCTGAAGCGGCCTCGCCTTGACGTCTTCCTCATGCAGTACCTGACGGGTGAACTCGCCGAGGAGGTGATGGCTCCAGAGCTCTTCCTGACCTTTCGCAGGTACGTCAAGGCCGCTGATATGGGCCTGGTCAATCTGATGAGGCGCCTGGTGGAGCGGGCAGGTGCCTACCGGCGGCTGACAGCCGAGGAACAGCCGCTAACACCGGAAGGCCGATTTCTGCGCACTGTTGGTGTTCTGGACGCCAACACCGTTATGCCCGTGCTCCTGTGGCTGGTGAGCCGTTTCGACGAGGATGACCGGGCCGGCGCGGTGGGCACCCTGGACTCCTACCTGGTGCGACGCACCGTCTGCCGCCTGACGACCAAGAACTACAACCGGCTCTTCCTGGAACTGCTCAAGGAACTGAAGGCGAAGGATGACCCGTCAGTCGTGGCGGACTTTCTGCTCCGACAGGAAACCGACTCCGGGTTCTGGCCCCGCGATCGCGATATCCGAGAAGTCTTTCGGTCCCAGCCGTTGTACAAGCAACTCACACGGACCCGGATGCGGCTGCTGCTGGCCGAGTTGGAGGACTCGCTGTATTCGGGTAAGACCGAGCGACATGTCCACAACGGGGAGTTGACGATCGAGCACCTACTGCCCCAGGCCTGGGAGGAACACTGGCCGCTTCCCGACGGCGGAGGCCTCGGGAGCGTCGAGGCTCATGAGCGCAGGCAGTCTCTCCTCCACACCGTGGGAAACCTGACTCTGCTCACCGGCAGACTGAACACATCGGTTTCCAATGGTCCCTGGGAGCGCAAGAGGAACGACATCCTCGTGCACAGTGCACTTTCGTTGAACCGTTCCCTGCCTGCTCAGTGGGACGAGGAGAGCATCCTGGCCCGGGCTGACCATCTGTCCGAGGCGTTCTCCCGGCGCTGGCAACGCCCGGATGGAGGCGCGCCCACCTCCTCGGTCGCAGGCTTCCCGGCACCCCGGCTGGGGGCGCGGGAGGCTACCCCCGTCGGTAGGCCGGCGACGGTTCAGATGCCCCGGTCCCGGCGCGATGTCGCACGCCACATGCGAGAGGCCTTTTCCGGGCTGCCGGTCGGAAGCGTTCTGACGGTGTCGCAGATAACGGCGGTCCCCACGAGCCAGTACGAGGGCGGGGAGATCAGTCCCGGCGCTGTGGCCGCCAGACTGCGCGCCGACAACGTTCCTGGTATCCGGGCCGTACCTGGTTCCAGCCCACTTTCCGCCCGCAAGATCAGCTGAACGGTCCCGCACTCGTGCGGGGGTGCACTTCCTCGGGACAGAATCCGTCACGAACTGGTGATGCCTGCTGTCGCGGCGAGCTGGTGGAACCAAAGGAGAGAGTTCGGATGGGATGGCGAGAGGGCGCCGGGGAACTGGACGCGCGGATGCTCGAGCGTCCGCTTCCTTCGGATGGAGTGCAAAAGCTGGGAGCCTGGCTGGCCGGAGACGGGGCGCCGTACGCGGACGGGACCGGCGCGCACGCCGTTCGCTACATCCCGGGGTCCTGGGCCGACATCCGGCCGTGGCCCTCGGGGTTGGCTGAGCAGGTCGGACGTAAGCCAACTTCGCTGAGCCGGGCGCAGGTGCTGGCGGTGGCCCGGACTGGGGTAGCAACGGCGAGCTGGACCGAGACACTCGTCGCCAGCTACGTCTGGGGACAGGGTGACATCGGCTACGGGGCCCACCGGCTGGGTGAGATTCTGCGCCCAGCGCCGGTTGAGGCGGTGCTGACACAGGCTATTGCGCTGCTGGCCACCGATGGCGCCGTGGCGGGCTACCGCAGGCTGAGCGGCGCGATCGCAGGTCTTGGACCGGCGTTCTTCACCAAGTTCCTCTACTTCGCCGGTGGTGCCGTAGTGGATGCGCCGGGGTTGTGCCCGCTCATTCTCGACCAGCGCATAGCTCGTGTTCTGCGCGCGTACACGACACGACTGGGGGAGGAGATCGGGCTCGAGGAACCCGCGGAGCTCGCTGCCTGGCTGTGGAGCGACGGCGGGTGGACCCCGCACCGCTACGACGTGTACCTGAGATGGGTACACGGCGCTACCGACCAGCTGGCCGGGTCCACGCACTGGCCGCTCGCTCCCGACCTACTGGAACTGGCACTGTTCAGCGGCGCATGGAACCCGTAGAAGGGGTCCTCTCGGGCCGTCCTCCGATTCGGGGGCACCGCGTCCGCCGCCTCTTTGGGTCCAGCCCCGTGACCAATACTCCCGGACCGCCGTCACGAGGACGCCTGCTGCCAGGTGGTGCGTGCAAACCTGGCGGTCGAGACGTTTCCCGCCGGGTTCGGCCCACCGAACGTGCCGAATGCGCCGGGCCAGGATGAGACGACGGTGCACGCCGTGCCGGTGCAGTCGTCAGTCCAGCTCAACGGGAGCTGACGGCGGGCAGTCTTGGATGGAGTGCGAGATTAACGGTGGACGGCGCCACAGCCGAGACAAAGTAGCGTCCGATCTGGCGAGTCGACTTGCCTCCGCCTGAGTGCTCCTTGGTCCGAATCGCAAGCTCGGAGCCGAGGTTGACGTCGGTGATGCCGAGTTCCTCGCGGAGTCCTCTTATGCTCGCGAGGCAGTTGGTATGAACAGTCCATTTTTGGGGGGCGGAGCCGCATGGCCGACGAGATCAAGTACGAGTACAAGACCGTGCAGACAGTTCGCGGCACCGACGGTTTGGTGATCTCGAAGATGGAGAGGGATGGCTGGGAGCTCGTTGCACAGGCCCAGGGCATGCTTCGCTCCACCCTCAACTTCCGCCGGCCGAAGAAGCCGCAGCCGTGGCTCCTGATCGGCTCGGCGGCGGCCGTCCTTGTGATCCTGGCCATCGTCATCGGCGTTGCCTCTGCACTCAGTGACGGAGACGGGAAGAAAGACGAGCCAGACAAGTCGATGGCCGCTGCGAGCGAGAAGCCGACGGCGGCGGCGACGCCGACCGCAGCCGAGTCGGCTGCCCCTGAGGTGATCACGCCTGAGAACAACCCGGACTTCGCGGCGCTGCTGCTGACGGAACAAACGTGCGGGGAAGCGAACCTGGACTTCGCGACCAGGTATGAGGGCCAGACGGTCGCATTCAACGGCTCGATCAGGCACATGGCGCCCCACGGTGACTACAAGACCCGCTACGACTTCCTTCTGGGCCAAGGCGACGAGGGACCGAACACGACGGCCGGCCCGTCCTTCAAGTACGAGGACGTCAACACGGGGAACCTGAACCTGACCGGCAAGAACATCCCCGCCACCGTCGGCGTAGGCGACAAGTTCCGCTTCATCGCCGAGGTGCGCGAATTCAACGCGGCCCAGTGCCTCTTCTTCCTCGACCCGGTCTCGACGGAAGTCCGGTAGTTGAGATGGGCAGCCGCGTCATCACGGTCAGGGTGCCCGGCCATTTACTCAGTGGTGATCACTTCCTGATTCCGTTGAGTACGAGGGCGGCATGGGCGATGTCGCTGATCCGGCTCGGACCGAGGGCGACCTACGGCAGGGTGTGCCAGCGTTGCTTGAGTTCGGCGTGGGCGGTTCGCTGTCCTGGCTGACCGGCTACCGCAGACTCCACCACCGCTACGAATGCCGCCCCGCAACTATCTGGCCTTCCTCGGACTCGCCGCCGTCCTCTGCTGCTACAGAGGACTCGTCCGGCTCACCACATAAAGCACGGCCTTAGGCATGCTCCGTCTGATCGGATTTGTCGCTGGCGGCCGTCTCGCCGGAGGCCAGAGCAGCAGAAAGAGCGGCGGTGGGTGGGGCGTCCTCGATCCGTTCCGGTTCGGCTGCTTCGTGGTAGGCAACGAATCGGACACCTTCAGGTTGGAGGCGGTTGAAGTAGTAGCAGCCGCTGTTCGATCCGAACGCTGCCGGGTGCATCACGATCAGCGGTGCGAGGCGGAGTGCGCTGCCAACTTCACGTGAGAGGAGGTACAGCCCGTCTTCCTCCATGGCCACGCTGATCGGGATCTGTTCCTGTCTGAAGGGTGCGTTGGGGCCCATAGCCAGGTCCACATCATGGTGAAATACCCTGTTTCTGATCCGGGCGGCGCCGGCGCGCACGAGAAGAAAGTCCTGCCAGCCGGCGCCGATCAGGTTGCGCAGGGTGTGGACGTGACCGGTCAGGACGTCGAGTTGCTCCTTGAGTGACGCGGCGGTTGTCGTACCTGAGTGGCCGCTCCAGGCATTGCGCCGTCGGATCACCTCTCCGAACAGGTTCGTGAGGTCGGCGCTGAGGAGGGTGTCCAGGAAATCGGGTGGTGCGTCGGCAAAGGCTGCTCGTGCTCGTGCCTGCTCGTCGGTGTCGGTTCCGGTCAGTGCGGTGCGATATCTCTTGTTGAGTCGTTGCAGGATGATGTGCCAGACACCGAGGGTGGCCCGCTCGGGGGCGAGTCCCACGGAGCGGATTTGCTCGGCGAGTGCAGGAAGTTCCTGCTCGAGCCGTGAACGGTCCTGGAGCAGGGCTGACACGCTGACGGTGGCGTGAAACTGGATGGTGGCTTCCCAGAAGTGGAACATCTGGTCGCGGCGGGCGTGCAGGTTGCTGTCGCCTTTGGACTCGTAAGCCCAGAGGGCACTGGCCATAGGGAAGGGTAGGCTGGTCGCCCATTGAGCGAGATCTGCCGACGGAATGAGACTGCTGGCTTCGCGGTAGATGTCGGATCGCTTTTTGGGGTCGTTCCAGAGCTCCCGGTGCGAGTCGACCAGGTGACGGCGGGCTGTGACAAGTGCCCGTTCCGCGCGGGCCATTTCCCTCTGGACGGGGAGGTCCGGCAGGGCGACGAGGAGATCGTCAGCCATGCGCCAGGCCTGGTTGAGGTTGACGGCGCGGGGGCTGACGTAGCTGTCGCCGCCGGAGCCGACGGCTGTCGAGCGCAGGTGCCGGCCGAGAGGGGAATTGAGCCACCCCGCCAGGTATTCGGCGTCCGTGTACGCCTTTTTGGGCCGAATCACGAGCACCCGGTTGTCGGGAGCAACTTCGCCAGGGTCCCCGGTCACCGCGTCCAGGTGCGGTTCGATGGGGACGATAAGAGCCTGCTCCCCGGTAACGGCCGACAGCAGGGCGGCGCGCTCGGCGGCCTTGGCCGAGGGGATGTAGCAGAGGTGCTCGGTGAGCTCGGTGAGACGGGCGGTCTTCCAGCCGAGTTGGGTGAGTGCTCGCAGCGCACGCGGGGTTCGGTCGGTGGTGAAGACGCGGTCCACGTCGAACCGCGTGAACGGTGGTTTGCCCACGTCCGTCACGGTCGGTGGCACAGCGGCGTACCGAGTGTCGCGCCAGGCTTCGGTGGTGGAGGTCGTCGGCAGGAGCATGGTCAGGCGCGGAACATCGCCCGGCTCGCGCCTGCTGGTGACCGCGGTGGCGTGGTGGGTGACGCTGACCTGTCGGAAGGACAGATCCTTTGCTGCGGCTGATCGGCTGTAGGCCGACGGCTTTGCATGCCTCAGGCTGCGGGTCAGTTCGTCGAGAGCCGCCTCGCTGATCGTGCGGCGTTCGAGTCGACGAGCGTCCCCGTCCTGATAGAAGCCCCGGAGGTCGATGAACTGCACCTTGTGTCGACGTGCCGCAGGCTTGCGGTTGGAGAAGACCAGGGCGTACAGCCGCATTCCGGTGCTGGTGCTGAGCCCTTCCGGCAGCACGACCACGGCGTCCAGAAGATCCTGGTCGAGCAGCCATGCACGGATAGCGCTGCCGCCCGCGTCGTACAGCGGTCCGGTGGTGGTGAACATGATGCCCCGGCCGCCGCCATCCGCCGGATCCCGAAGCTTGCTGACCAGGATCTGGGCGAATAGGAGCGAGGCGTTGTCGGGCTGTGGAAGCCCGGCGGGGTAGCGGCCTTCCGGTCGGTCGGCCTCGGCTGCGCATGCCTCGTGGCTGTTCCGCCAGGACAGGTTGTACGGAATCTCGGCCACCGTGTAATCGAATCGGCGGTCGGGGAAGGCGTCCTGTGTGAGCGAGTCAGCCTGGCTGAACCTGGAGTCGGCGCCCAGGAGGAAGGCGTGGGCACGGGCATGCCGGACAGTCGCCGCGTTGATGTCCTGGCCGTTGACGGTGACAGTCGTTCCGGTCTGCTCGGCCAGCACCCGGGCCGCGTCCAGCGCCAGGGTGGCAGAACCGCACGCCGGATCGTAGAGATGTGCCGCCTCCATGCGGCTCTCGTGCGCGTACGCAGTCAGGGCGGTTCTGGCAACCTCGACGAGGGAGGTCGACGTGGTGAACGCGCCACGGTGATCCGAGGGCAGGTAGGGGCGGAGCAGGACACGGGCGTAGTGACGCAGCTGGGTCGGCGTGTAGCTGTTCAGTGCCTGTTGCTCACCGTTCAGCAATGAGTCCAACTCAGGAGCTTTGCGCCGTGCGTTCCCCGCGGCACGCAGAAGGTCTTCGAGTTCTGGTGCAGTCAGGCCCGTAGTCCGGGTTCGCCATTCGACGGCGTTCCACAGCAGCACGTCAGCCATCTCGCCGGCATCCATGTGTCCCCGGAGGGAGTCCAGGAGAGGCCACAGGCGCTGGTCGACCGTCCGTTGCTCGTTCGTCATGTGGAGCCCCCCAGGGTGGTCAAATGCGGCCCCGGCTGACCGGGGGTCTGCTTGCGCTCTGACCGTGAACGTCGGCATTCAGCGTGGGGGGATCAACTTACTAGCTGTTGTCTTGTGATTTTGAATGGTGCGTCGAATAGCGTGAGTTGGCCACTGAGCTGTCTTCAACCTGACGGGAGGTTGGGCAGGCGACCTCGGTAGCGGGCATGAAGAACGCCCCTGGTAGACGGGTTCACGGCGAAGACCACCAGTCCGCGAAGAGCCTTTGTGTGTTTGTCTGCCCGTCCAACATCGATCTGTCTCCAGCCGCACCCTGTACCACCTCTCCGATCTCCTCGCAGGCCACGCCGTCAAATCGGTTCCCGTGGCGTCGTCTGACCTGCGGTCGGCAGGCCCTGCTCGTCCAGGCACGCTGTGCTGCGGCGGCACCTGCGCTCGATTCGCAGCAGGCTTCCGCATCGGGATTGCCACGCCTACCGCTAAACACGGCGCCCGTCTACGGCAGGGAACCCGCGCCCACGTGGTGCGGGTCCTCTTCTGCGTGGCTTGGTGTTCAGCAGGAGGACTCGGATGCGCGGCCTGATCCCACGCTGCGTCGAGGCCGGAGACGTCGGGCAGATGGCGGTTCACCTTGGCGACCGGACGCGGTCGGTTTGACACGACCGACATCGGACATTGCGAGGCCACTTCGACGATAACCCTCCGTGAAGGCTGACGGATGCTCAGAGTATGCTGACGTACCGTCAGTCATTCAAGATCATCTTGCACATGCGTTGCACAAGGTGCTGAAAAACAACAGTGATCAGTGGAGGGTCGTGAAAGTAGGTATCCGCAGGTCAGATCGCATCTCGAGGTGTCGTGCCCCGTGCCCCCAAGGGGCACAACACCCCGCCGATCAGATGTCGCGGAAGATCTCGATCTGCGCGCCCACCGAGTTGAGCCGCTCGGCCAGCTCCTCGTAACCGCGGTTGATCACATAGACGTTGCGGAGTACGGAGGTGCCTTCCGCTGCCATCATCGCGAGCAGCACCACCACGGCGGGCCGTAGCGCGGGCGGGCACATCATCTCGGCGGCGCGCCAGCGGGTCGGGCCCTCGACCAGGACCCGGTGGGGGTCGAGGAGCTGGAGGCGGCCGCCGAGGCGGTTGAGGTCGGTGAGGTAGATCGCGCGGTTGTCGTAGACCCAGTCGTGGATCAGGGTCTGGCCGTGCGCGGCGGCGGCGATCGCCGCGAAGAACGGGACGTTGTCGATGTTGAGGCCGGGGAACGGCATCGGGTGGATCTTGTCGATCGGGGCCTCCAGCTTGGAGGGGCGCACGGTCAGGTCCACCAGACGGGTGCGCGCGTTGTCGGCGGCGTATTCCGGGGTGCGGTCGCAGTCGACGCCCATCTCCTCCAGGACCGCGAGCTCGATCTCCAGGAACTCGATCGGCACGCGGCGGATGGTGAGTTCGGATTCGGTCACCACCGCGGCGGCCAGCAGGCTCATCGCCTCGACCGGGTCCTCGGAGGGGGAGTAGTCCACGTCCACATCGATCTGCGGGACCCCGTGCACGGTGAGCGTCGTCGTGCCGACCCCGTCCACTCGTACGCCCAGCGCCTCCAGGAAGAAGCACAGGTCCTGGACCATGTAGTTGGAGGAGGCGTTGCGGATGACCGTCGTACCGTCGTGGCGGGCGGCGGCCAGCAGGGCGTTCTCGGTCACCGTGTCGCCGCGCTCGGTCAGCACGATGGGCCGGTCGGGGGAGACGGAGGAGTCCACCTGTGCGTGGTACAGGCCATCGGTGGCGGCGATCTCCAGGCCGAACCGGCGCAGCGCGATCATGTGCGGCTCGATGGTGCGAGTGCCGAGGTCGCAGCCGCCCGCGTACGGCAGGGTGAACTGCTCCGTCCGGTGCAGCAGCGGGCCCAGGAACATGATGATCGAGCGGGTGCGGCGCGCGGCGTCGGCGTCGATCGCCTCCAGGTCCAGCCGCGCGGGCGGCACAAGCTCCAGGTCCACGCCGTCGTTGACCCAACGGGTGCGCACCCCGATGGAGTTGAGCACCTCCAGGAGTCGGAACACCTCCTCGATCCTGGCCACCCGACGCAGGACCGTGCGGCCCTTGTTGAGGAGCGAGGCGCACAGCAGGGCGACGCAGGCGTTCTTGCTGGTCTTCACGTCGATGGCCCCGGAGAGCCGGCGGCCGCCGACGACCCGCAGATGCATGGGCCCGGCGTAACCGAGCGACACGATCTCGCTGTCGAGGGCTTCACCGATGCGGGCGATCATCTCAAGGCTGATGTTCTGGTTGCCGCGCTCGATGCGGTTGACGGCGCTCTGGCTGGTGGCGAGGGCCTCGGCCAGCTGCGTCTGTGTCCAGCCCCGGTGCTGACGGGCGTCACGGATGAGCTTGCCGATGCGTACGAGGTAGTCGTCTGACATGGCGGCAGGTTATCTCAGATATGAGATGAGAATGATGTGGGGGTGCGCCGTTCGAGTGACGGGTGTGCAACCGGCTCCGTGTGGGTGCCGGGTCTCCCCATCGTCACCCGCGCGGGAGTGAAGGGCGCGGTCTGCGCGTCCGTACGGGCCCGGGGCCGCGCCGTCATGACGCCGTCGGAGGGCAAGCCGGGCCGGCGGGCGACGGGTCGTCGAGGACGGCGGCCACGGCTTCGATCTCGACGAGCTGGTCCGTGTAGCCGAGCACGGTGACGCCCATCAGGGTGCTGGGCGCGTCGTGGTCGCCGAAGGAGTTCCGGACCACTTCCCAGGCGGTCACGAGATCCTCCTGCCGGGCCGAAGCCACGAGGACCCGCGTGCTGATGACGTCCTCGGCCGAAGCGCCCGCGTCGGCGAGTGCGGTCCGCAGGTTCTCCACGGCCTTCGCCGCCTGGCCGGCGTAGTCCCGGACGGCCACGGTGTCGCCGTGCTCGTCGAGCGGGCACGAACCGGCGAGGAAGATCAGCCGTGCCTCGGCGGGCGCCGTGGCCGCGTAGGCGTACTCGGCCACGTCGGAGAGGGTACGGGAGCGGATCAGCGAAACGGCGCTGGTGCGGGTCACGGTGGGTGCGTCTCCTGGGGGTTGGGGCGCGTGCTGGGGGCGCTGGTCGTGGTGGGTCCGCCGGGTGGGCCGTGTGGGATGTGCCGCGGTGGGCCGGTCCTGGGATGCCGCTATCTTTTCAGCGCGCTTCGTGTTCCGCTCTCCCTTTTTCCGGCCGGTCCGCGAGAGCTGCCCGGCCCCGCCCGGCCACCGCCCCGTTCCGCACCCCCTTCCGCCCGCGCCCGGTGAGGACGGGAGCAGGACTTGCGAGGGGCCGCACGGCGCGGGGGCCGCCCGGCGCGGGGGCCGCCCGGCGCGGGAGGGGCGCCGTGAGCGGGAAGCCGAGCATCGCCCGGACCGTCCGAACCAGGGCGACCAGGAGAAGTTCCCCGACGTCGCCCGCCCGCCCGACGTCGCCCGCCCGGTGCGGCAGCGGCCCGCCCCTCCGTGCCGCCGCCCTCGCCCGCGTCCTCCGCCCTCCCGGTGCGCCCTGCGGACAGAGCCCTCCGGCGTCGGGTGGCGGACCTCCGGTGCCGCCCTTCCCGGCTTCGGCGGCTCGGACCGCGCGGCGGGGCAAAAATCCGGAGACCTGGTGAACGGGCAGCCCCTAGGGTGGTCCGATGCCATCGATCAAGCAGGTTCAAATCACCTTCGACTGCGCGTCGCCCACGCGCGTCGCGCACTTCTGGTGCGAGGTATTGGGGTACGTCGTACCGCCGCCGCCGGAGGGGTTCGTCACATGGGGTGATTACGACCTTTCGTTGCCGCCCGAGAAGCGGGATGAGTGGGCCGCCTGCCAGGACCCCTCGGGTGGTGGCCCGCGGATGTACTTCCAGCGCGTTCCCGAGAACAAGGTCGTCAAGAACCGTGTGCACGTCGACGTGCGGGTCGGCACCGGGCTCGTGGGGGAGGAGCGCCTCGCCGCACTGGAGGCCGAGTGCGCGCGACTGCTGGCGCTCGGCGCGGCGCGCGGACAACTGCTGCTCGCCGATGAGGAGAACGAGTCCTGCCTGGTGATGCAGGACATCGAGGGCAACGAGTTCTGTCTCTCCTGAGCCGGATTCCGTCCCGACCGAGCGGGACAGGGTATGTGCCGGAGCGGTCCGGGCGGACGTCCTCGGTCGACGGCGGAAGCTGCGGGGCGAAGCGGCGGACGGCACCGGTGAAGGGGGCCGGGGCGTCGAAGTTCGCGAGATGCCCTGCCCGCGGGATCAGCTCGACGCGGGCGTGCGGATGCGCGCGGCACGCGAGCGGGCTCGTATCCGGCCTTCTCCGGTTCGACACGGGCGGGCGGATGCGCGTGGGCGAAGCCGGTCCAGTTCGGCAAGGAGCCGCAGACCGCATCCTGTCCGCCGTCTCCCGCCGAGTTGATACTGATCAGCGGGTGGGGAACGGAGCCAGAGCACGGTCCCACTGGTCAGCCGCGCGAAGCAGAGCAGCGATGTCCACCTGGGCCTCGACGAAGTACTGGTAGATGTCCGCTCCGTTTTCACCCTGCTGCCATGGGGGTGCCGCCTCCATGGACAAGTGCACACGAATCACCGCACCGTCCTCGCTTCGATCGACGAGGCTGAAGGCGAGGACCGGCTCGACGAACCACGTGTCCGGGGACAACGAGCCGTCGGCGTCAGGTCCGGTCGCCGCAACCGTCCCCGCCGCCACCGCGCGCAGCCAAGCGGACACCTGGCGGGCTTCATCGATCAGCAGGCAAGGATCAGTGAAGGACCAGATGCCCGCCGGAGTCGTCACCGAGCCACAGATGACCAGCCAGTTGTCATCGTATGGGTCGCCGCAGGCCGCGGAGAACTGGTACCGGAGCGGGCGAAGCTCGACACCGCTTGCCTGATCACCCAAGAGCATTGCCAAAGAGTGTCACGGTGTCACGGACCTTCTCGACGCCGCACCGGCCCTCACGGCGCGTCAGCTCAGCCCCATGGGCGAGCTGGGCGAGTCGGGCCGTTCGGCGACGAAGTCGGCCGGCAGGTGGTGTGCCGGTCTGTGGCGAATGTGGCGAATGCGGCGAATGACAGGGCCTCTCTGTGGCGACTGTGGTGAACCACAGGGCATCGAACGGATCTGCGGTCCGGGACTTCTCTTCCGGGCCGTTCCACGGGCCTGCGATAGGTTGCCCGCCATGCCTGAACTCGGATCCGTCACCTGGCCACCGGCACCGATCAAGACCGAGCGGCTCGTGCTCCGCGCGCCCGAGGCCCGAGACCGTGCGGCGTTCATCGAGCTGCTGGCCTCTGCGGAGGTGGGCGCCTTCCTCGGTGGACCTCAGCCGCGTGACGCGCTTGAGCGCGCGATGCCCGGGGCGCCCAGCCGGCGTTCCGGCCTTTTCGTGGTCGATCTCGACGGAGCGATGATCGGCCAGGTCGCGCTCACCAGGGAAACGGGGCACCTTCGTCAGGCCGCCGGGAGGGCCGAGCTCGGTTACCTGTTCCTGCCGCAGGCGTGGGGGTACGGATACGCCGCCGAGGCGTGTGAAGCGGCACTCGACTGGTTCGCCGGCGCGCTTCCCGGCGAACCGGTGGTACTCGCCACCCAGACCGCCAACGTCCGTTCCATGCGCCTCGCGGCGAAGCTGGGGTTCGCCGAGGTGCAACGGTTCGAGGAGTGGGGTGCCGAGCAGTGGATGGGCCTGTGGTCTCCGGACACGCCGTCCGGTTGAGCCTTGGACCCTCAGCCTTGGACCTCAGCCTCAAACCTCAGTGAGGCGAAACCGCCGGTGATCAACTCTCGGTGACCTCGATCAGGCTTCGATGACACAGCGCAGGGGACACCTGGGCATGACCGAGCGGCGGCTATGTACTAGAGTTATCTCGACATCGAGATATCTGCCGAGGCGCACCGCAGCCGCCGCCGGTAAGGGTTACCTAACTAACCCTTACCTTAGCGGATGGTCGGGGCCGTAGACGGCAAAACGCGGCGCCGACTGCCAATGAGGCGCGGCGCGGGATACGCGCACATTGAAGAAGGAGACTGTCGTGTCGGCGAACAGCTTCGACGCCCGCAGCACGCTGCGCGTGGGCGACGAGTCGTACGAGATCTTCAAGCTGGACAAGGTAGAGGGCTCCGCGCGCCTCCCGTACAGCCTGAAGGTCCTGCTGGAGAACCTGCTCCGCACCGAGGACGGCGCGAACATCACCGCCGACCACATCCGGGCCATCGGCGGCTGGGACTCCCAGGCGCAGCCCAGCCAGGAGATCCAGTTCACGCCGGCCCGCGTGATCATGCAGGACTTCACCGGCGTGCCGTGCGTCGTGGACCTCGCCACCATGCGTGAGGCCGTCAAGGAGCTCGGCGGGGACCCGGCGAAGATCAACCCGCTGGCCCCGGCCGAGCTGGTCATCGACCACTCCGTCATCGCCGACAAGTTCGGCACCAAGGAAGCCTTCGGCCAGAACGTCGAGCTGGAGTACGGCCGCAACAAGGAGCGCTACCAGTTCCTGCGCTGGGGCCAGACCGCCTTCGACGAGTTCAAGGTCGTCCCCCCGGGCACCGGCATCGTCCACCAGGTGAACATCGAGCACCTGGCCCGTACGGTCATGGTCCGGGGCGGCCAGGCGTACCCCGACACGCTCGTCGGCACCGACTCGCACACCACCATGGTCAACGGCCTCGGCGTGCTGGGCTGGGGCGTCGGCGGCATCGAGGCCGAGGCCGCGATGCTCGGGCAGCCGGTCTCCATGCTCATTCCGCGCGTCGTCGGCTTCAAGCTGACCGGCGAGCTGAAGCCCGGCACCACCGCCACCGACCTCGTGCTGACCATCACCGAGATGCTCCGCAAGCACGGCGTCGTCGGCAAGTTCGTCGAGTTCTACGGTGAGGGCGTCGCCGCCACCTCGCTCGCCAACCGCGCCACCATCGGCAACATGTCGCCGGAGTTCGGCTCCACCGCCGCGATCTTCCCGATCGACGACGAGACGCTGAAGTACCTCCGTCTGACCGGCCGCGACGCCCAGCAGGTCGCGCTCGTCGAGGCGTACGCCAAGGAGCAGGGCCTCTGGCTCGACCCGGCCGCCGAGCCGGACTTCTCCGAGAAGCTGGAGCTCGACCTCTCCACGGTCGTCCCCTCCATCGCCGGCCCGAAGCGCCCGCAGGACCGCATCGTCCTCGCGAACGCCAAGGAGCAGTTCGCCCAGGACGTGCGCAACTACGTCGTGGACGACATGGAGGCGAGCAAGGAGTCCTTCCCGGCCTCCGACTCCCCGGCCGTGTCCCCCAACGGCGTCCCGTCGAACCCGGTCACCGTGACGGCCCCCGACGGCACGACGTACGAGCTCGACCACGGCGCCGTCACCGTCGCCGCGATCACCTCGTGCACCAACACCTCCAACCCGTACGTCATGGTCGCCGCCGCGCTCGTCGCGAAGAAGGCCGTGGAGAAGGGCCTGACCCGCAAGCCGTGGGTCAAGACCACCCTCGCCCCGGGCTCGAAGGTCGTCACCGACTACTTCGACAAGGCGGGCCTGACCCCGTACCTCGACAAGGTCGGCTTCAACCTCGTCGGCTACGGCTGCACCACCTGCATCGGCAACTCCGGCCCGCTGCCGGACGAGGTCTCCAAGGCGGTCAACGAGCACGACCTGGCCGTGACCTCGGTGCTCTCCGGCAACCGCAACTTCGAGGGCCGGATCAACCCCGACGTCAAGATGAACTACCTGGCGTCCCCGCCGCTGGTCGTCGCGTACGCCATCGCCGGTTCGATGAAGGTCGACATCACCAAGGACGCCCTCGGCGTCGACCAGGACGGCAAGCCCGTCTTCCTCCAGGACATCTGGCCCTCCGAGGCCGAGGTGAACGACGTCGTCGCCAACTCCATCGGCGAGGACATGTTCAACAAGTCCTACCAGGACGTCTTCGCGGGCGACGCCCAGTGGCAGGCGCTGTCGATCCCGACCGGCAACACCTTCGAGTGGGACTCCGAGTCCACCTACGTGCGCAAGCCCCCGTACTTCGAGGGCATGACGATGGAGACGACCCCGGTCGAGGACATCACCGGCGCCCGCGTCCTGGCCAAGCTGGGCGACTCGGTCACCACCGACCACATCTCCCCGGCCGGCGCCATCAAGGGCGACACCCCGGCCGGCAAGTACCTCACGGAGCACGGCATCGAGCGCCGTGACTTCAACTCCTACGGCTCGCGCCGTGGTAACCACGAGGTCATGATCCGCGGCACGTTCGCCAACATCCGCCTGCGCAACCAGATCGCGCCGGGCACCGAGGGCGGCTTCACCCGCGACTTCACCCAGGCCGACGCCCCGGTGTCGTTCATCTACGACGCCTCGCAGAACTACCAGGCGGCCGGCACCCCGCTCGTCATCCTGTCGGGCAAGGAGTACGGCTCCGGCTCGTCCCGCGACTGGGCGGCCAAGGGCACCGCGCTGCTGGGCGTCAAGGCCGTCATCGCCGAGTCGTACGAGCGCATCCACCGCTCGAACCTCATCGGCATGGGCGTCCTGCCGCTCCAGTACCCGGAGGGCCAGAACGCCGAGACCCTCGGTCTCACCGGCGAGGAGACCTTCTCCTTCACCGGCGTCACCGAGCTGAACAACGGCACGACCCCGCGCACGGTCAAGGTCACCACCGACACCGGCGTGGAGTTCGACGGCGTCGTCCGCATCGACACCCCCGGCGAGGCGGACTACTACCGCAACGGCGGCATCCTGCAGTACGTGCTCCGCCAGCTTGTCGGCTGATGAGCTGACGTGAACGAGCGCCCTGCCCCTGCATCTCGCGCGCGGGGGCAGGGCGCTCGCGCGCGACGGGGCGGGGCACTCGCGCTCGACGGTGCGGAAGGCGCCGCGCGGAGCTGCGCATCCTACGACGACGAAGAACCCCGCACCTGGTACCAGGTGCGGGGTTCTTCTGTCCTTGCGAACAGCCCCGACATCACCCCATCAAGTTCAGTAGTGTCTCCGTGGAACGAATTGGGGTGGGTGCCTCTACGGCGCCTTCCTCGCCCGGGCGGGCCTGCGCCTGACGGCACCGCGCACGGCGGGCCGCCTGCCGGGGATCCTGGCGGCGGTCGGCAGGGGCTGCGCGCGCCCTCTCGCGAACGGCGGGCGCGTCCCTGGACGGCCCGGCCTACGGCCGTTCGGTGCCTTTCCGGGGCCGTCCGGGGCTCCGGTGGCTCCCGTCGACCGCGACAGCGCCCACGCGGGCGCGGATCAGACACCGTCCTGGGTGACACTGAGACGCACCAGATCGGCCAGGGTCGGCGCGGTGCGCTTGGCCCGGATGCGGCGGGTGTACGTGTCCACGGTGTGTACGCTGATCCCCAGGCGCCTGGCGATCTGGTGATGGGTCAGGCCGGCGCCTATGTGGGCCAGCACCTGGCGCTCACGGGGCGACAGACTCGGTGGCCCGCTCTGGACTCTGTGGCCGGACATCTCTTCTCTCCATGAGACTGGGGCGGCGGAGCCGACAGGTGTGGGTGGCCCACGGTTTCCGCCCCTCTGCGCGTGCGCGCTTCCTGTACGTCATATGCGACAGGATCTTGCCACAGCATTACCGGACGCGAGCAGGCAAACGCCCCGCACTCTCAACATCCCCATGCCGCAAGGTTGACCAGAGGTCAAGTCACCAATTTGCGGGGCTCCAGGCCAACTTCGAACCGAGCGAGTGTAGGGGCTGTCGCCGTCGTCCGCGGAGGCGTCCGAAGGCCCGGATGGAGGGGGAACACGCGTGGGGCACTTCCGTCTGCTCGTCGTCGGCAACGCGATCTCGGCGTACGGCAGCTTCCTGAACATGGTGGCGTTGAACGTCTTCATCTATCACGTGACGGGCAGCGCGCTGACCACTGGCCTTTTCATGGCGGTACGCCTGGGAACCAACGTCGTCTCGGGCTTCGTCAGCGGCCGCCTCGTCTCGCTGCACGACCGCAAGCGCCTGATGGTGGGCGCCGACCTCACCCAGGCCACGGCGCTGCTGGTGCTGCTGCTCGCCCCCGACGGCGGGCGGGTCGCGCTGCTCTTCGCCCTGGCAGTGGTCAGCGGATTCTGCTCGACGCTGTCCCAGGTGGCGCTGCGCAGCAGCGTCCCGGAGATCGTCGGGGCCGATCACCGCGCCCGGGCCAACGGCCTGCTGGTGACCGGCCGTTCGCTCGCCATGATCGCGGGGTTCGCTTCTTCGGGCGTGGTCGTGGCCCAGTTCGGCTACTCCACGGCGTTCGCGCTCGACGCCGCCACCTTCGTGGTCTCCGCGTCGATCCTCTTCCTGCTGCCTGTCCGTACCCGGGCCGCCGAGGACGAGCGGGACGGGACCGGCGCGGCCGAGAAGTCCGGCGGCGGCCGGTGGGTGTCCCGGACACTGCTGCGGACGGCTCCGCTACTCGCGGTGATGATCGTGATCCGAGCGATCGACGGGCTGGGCTCCTCCTCCCACAACGTGGCTCTGCCCATCTACTCCGGCGGCTTGGACCCGGACCATCCGGCGACGTTCATCAGCCAGTTCTGGGCGACCTGGGCCATCGGCAACATTGCCGCCCAGCAACTGTTCGGCCGCGTCATGGGCAGGCGCGGACGCGGCCCAGGGGAGCGGGCGTTCGCGCTCGGCTCGATCGTGATGTCGGCGGCCTTCATCGTGGTCTTCACCGGCCTGCCCACGGTCCTCGCCGTGCTCGTCGCCCTGATCGCCGGGATGGCCGACGGGTTCACGGAGATCGTGTACGTCACCCGGCTGCAGGCCGCCCCCGACGAACAGCGCGGCCGCCTCTTCGGGCTGTCGGCCTCCGCCGAGAACGCCGGCTTCGGCCTGGGGATGATCGTCAGCGCGGCCCTGCTGGAGTACCTCGCACCCTTGCCCGTCGTGGCCGTCTTCCACGGTCTCGCGATCGCCCTGTGCACCGGCCTGCTCGCCACCCTCCTCGTGCGGCGCGACACCCCCTCGGCGGGGCGGAAGGACACAGGGGCGGGCGAGGGGCCCGAGCCGGACCGAGGCATCTCCCCAGCGGAAGGAAGCCGTTCATGAACCTCCCTGCCCTCCCCTCTTCCCCCGCCCTCCCCGCCGACACCAGGATTGCCGTCATCGGCCTGGACTTCCGCTACCCGGGGGCGGACACGCCCGAGGAGTTCTGGCGGATCATCCACGACGGCACGGACAACGTCACCCGCTTCACCGACTCGGAACTCGCCGCCGCGGGCGTCCCCGCGCACCGGTACCGGGCACCGGAGTTCGTCGCGGCCGGCGGTCTGCTGGAGGACATCGCCGGATTCGACGCGCGGCACTTCGGGATGAGCGCCCGCGAGGCGCAGCTCACCGACCCGCAGCACAGGATGTTCCTGGAGTGCGCCCAGCACGCGCTGGAGAACGCCGGATACCCCGGGGAGCGCGACGGCTCGCGCGTGGGCGTCTACGCCACCACCGGATACCACCTGTACTCCATGGAGAACTACCTGCTGAACAACGTCCTGCGGGGTGAGGTCGCCGACGACTGGCTGTCCAGGATGCAGGTCATGATCGGCAACTACACCGACTTCACCGCGACACGGGTGTCCTTCCGACTCGGGCTCACCGGACCGGCCGTCAACGTGCAGACCGGCTGTTCCAGCTCCCTGGTGGCCGTACAGCAGGCCGCGCAGGCGCTGCTCCTCGATGACTGCGACATCGCCCTCGCCGGCGCCACCGCCGTGCACGTGCCCCAGGTGCTGGGCTACGACTACGTCAAGGGCTCGATCCTCTCCAGGACCGGGCGGGTGCGGGCGTTCGACGCGGACGCCGACGGCACCGTGGGCGGCACGGGCGTCGCGGCCGTCGTACTCAAGAAGCTGGACCGGGCCGTCGCCGACGGGGACACGGTGCACGGCGTCATCCGGGGCTGGGGCGTCACCAACGACGGCGCGGACAAGAAGGCGTACGCCGCCCCCAGCGCGACAGGCCAGCGGGCGGCCATCCGCCGGGCTCTGGAGCGGTCGGGCGTCGGCGCGGAGACCATCGGCTACCTCGAAACCCACGGGACGGGCACCCTCAAGGGAGACCCGATCGAGTTCGACGGCGCCGTGGCCGCCTTCCGCGAGGACACCGACCGGGCCGGCTACTGCGCGCTCGGTTCGACAAAGGCCAACATCGGCCATCTCGACGTGGGCTCGGGCCTGGCGGGGCTGATCAAGACACTGCTCGTCCTCAAGCACGGTGTCATCCCGCCGATGGCGAACTTCAGCCGCCCCAACCCGCTTCTCGCGCTGGCCGGCAGCCCCTTCTACATCCCCAAGTCACCCCGCCCGTGGCCGCGTGGCGACACTCCTCGCCGCGCGGGAGTCACCTCGCTGGGGGTGGGCGGCACCAATGTGCACCTGATTCTCGAGGAGGCGCCCGAGCCCGCGCCGCGCAGCGGCCGGGCCGCCGCGCCGGGGTTGCTGGTGCTGTCCGGCAGCGACGAGGAGGCGCTGACCGCCCATGCCCGCGCCTTCCGCGACCACCTGCGGCAGCGCCCCGGAACGTACCTCGCGGACCTCGTCACCACCGCCGCGCTCGGTCGCGCCCACGGACGGCACCGGCTGGCGGCCCGGGGCGCGACTCCCGACGCCCTCGCCGACGCCCTCGACACCTGGCTGGCGGCTCGCGCCCCCGCTCCGGGCCCGGCGGCGGTGACGACGGGGACGGTGCCCCGTGACCCCACGGCGGGCTTCGCGTTCATGTTCACCGGGCAGGCGGCCCCGTACCCCGGCATGGCCCGGCCACTGTACGAACGCTTCCCCACCGTGCGCGAGGTGCTCGACACCTGTGAGCGCCAGTATCGCGACCTGTACGGCGGCTCGCTGCTCGATGGGCTCCTCGGTGCCGGTGCCGGTGCCGGTGCCGCATCGCGGTCCGAGGCCGTATGGCCCACCGACACCGCGCAGCCCGCCCTGTTCGCGTTGCAGTGCGCGCTCGTCCGGCTGTGGCGCGACGTCGGCGTCGTCCCGGATGCCGTCGCCGGGCACAGCGTGGGCGAGTACGCGGCCCTGTGCGCCGCCGGAGCCCTGTCGTACGAGGACGGACTGCGGCTGACCGCCGAGCGTGGCCGGCTGATGCAACGGCACTGCGCCCCGGGCGGGATGGTCGCGGTGCCGGTCGACCGGCCGACCGCTCAGGCGCTGGCCGCCGGGATGCCGGGGCTGGAACTCGCCGTCACCAACGGCGAACGGAGCCAGGTGCTGGCGGGGCCCGTCGCAGCCGTGGAGAAGCTGTGTGCGCTGCTGGCGGAGCGTGGCCAGCACGGCGAACGGCTGGCCGTGACCCGCGCCTTCCACACCGCCCTGATGGACCCGGTGGTGGAGCCCTTCCGGACCGTCCTGGAGAAGGTGGCGTTCCGCCCGGTCACGGTCCCCTTCGTCAGCGGGCTGGACGGGGCGACCCACCCGCCGGGCTGGACGCCGGACGCCGCCTACCTCGTACGGCAGACGCGCGAACCGGTGCGCTTCGACCGGGCGCTGCACGGGCTCGGCGAGCGGGAGCCCGCCGCACTCGTCGAGATCGGCCCGCACACCACGCTCTGCGGCCTGGCGCGCCGCGTTCTGCCCGGGGCCCGTCCGGTGCCGTCGCTGCGGCGCGGGGCCGGTATCGCGGCGCTGTGGTCGGCGGTGGGCGACCTGTACTGCGCCGGGGCGGACATCCGCTGGCAGGCGCTCGTGGAGGGCAGCGGGGGACGCAGGATCCCCCTGCCCGGCTACCGATTCCAGCACAAGGACCACTGGACAGGGCCGGCGCCGTCGACCGTCCGGTCCGCAGCACCAGAGAGAGAGGAAGCCGTTGTGGCACAGCACGAGGCAGCAGTCGAGCACGTCGTCCGGAACATCGTCGAGCTGACCGCCAGGTATCTCAGTTGTGACCCGGAGGCGATCACCGGCGAGACGTCGTTCTTCGACCTCGGCGCGGACTCACTTCAGATGATCAGCGTGCTGCGCCAGTTGGAGCAGGAGCACCATGTCAAGGTGGGAATGAGGGAGCTGTTCGAGGAGACGGGCACCCCACAGCAGCTCGCGGAGCTCATCGTCAGCCGGATGACCGGACCGCCGCCGCCGGCCCCCGCGGCGGCGATGACGACCGAGGACGCTCCGGAACAGCTTCGGCCGGCGGCCCCGGCCCCGGCCCCGGCGCCGTTCGCGTCCGCGACCGCCGCACCCGCGACCGCCGCACCCCAGGCTGTCGTTCCAGGACCGGGGGGCGCGGTCGTACCCGGGCCCGTGGCCTCCGCCGCACCGGAGTACGCCACGCGCGGCGAACTGGAGGACCTGGCCCATAAGCTGCACCAGATATCGCAGGTACAGATACAGATGATGTCCCAGTTGTCGCAGTTGTTGTCCCGCCAGACCACCGCCCTGACGGCCGGGTCGAACGGCACGGTGTCCCGTTGAGTGCCCTCGACGCCGCCTCGGCGGCCCTCGATCAGGACCTGGCGGCCATGGCTGAACTCTCCCGGCGCATCACGCGGCAGCTAGGGGCCCCGGAGCCCCGGAGGCCGGAACCCCTGAAGCCGGCCGAGCCGCGCGTGCACGGCCCCCGAGTGAGCGTCACACGCTCCTCCGGCATGGTCCAGGGCGCCTCTCCCCGGTCGCAGCAGGACCATCTCGACGACCTCGTCCGCCGGTACACGGCCAGGACCCCGACGTCGAAGGAGATCGCCCAGCGCTACCGACGGGTGCTGGCCGACAGCCGCGCCGTCGTCGGCTTCCGCGGCGGCACGAAGGAAATGCTGTACCCGATCGCCGGGCGGCGGGCGAGCGGCTCCTCGCTGGAGGACGTCGACGGCAACCGCTATGTCGACATCACCATGGGCTTCGGCGTGCTCCTCTTCGGTCACGAACCGGCGTTCGTGACCGAGGCGGTCCGCGAACACCTCTCCCGCGGCATCCAGCTCGGCCCGCGCAACGTCGAAACCGGCGAGGCGGCCGAGCTGCTGGCCCAACTGACCGGCATGGAGCGGGTGGCCTTCGCCAACTCGGGGACCGAGGCCAACTCCGGTGCGATCCGCCTCGCCCGCGCCGCCACCGGCCGCACCAGGATGGTCGTCTTCAACGGCGCCTACCACGGCCATGCCGACGGCGTCCTCGGCCGCTCCTCGGGGACCGGAAGCGATCGGGTCACCGTGCCCGTCTCCAGCGGCATCCCGCACAGCGCCGTCGCGGACCTGCTGGTCCTGGACTACGGAAGCCAGGCGAGCCTGGACGCGATCGAGCGGCACGCGGCCGACATCGCCGTGGTCGTGATCGAGCCCGTACAGAGCCGGCATCCCGCCCTCCAGCCGGTCGGTTTCGTCCGCGAGCTGCGCGAGCTGACCCGGCGCCACGGCATTGTGCTGATGTTCGACGAGATGCTGACCGGCTTCCGCCCCGCCCTGCGCGGTGCCCAGGAGCTCTACGGAGTCACCCCCGATCTCGCGACCTACGGCAAGCTCCTCGGCGGTGGCTTCCCGATCGGGGCCATCGCCGGCCGCGCCGACATCCTGGACGGCGTCGACGGCGGCTACTGGAGCTACGGCGACGACAGCTACCCGCCCGCCGACACCACGTTCTTCGGCGGTACATACATCCAGCACCCGGTGTCGATGGTGGCGGCGCGCGCCGTCCTGACCCACCTCAAGGATCACAGCCCCACCCTCCAGGAGCGGCTCAACGCCCGCACCGAAGAGATGGCGGCCGCGCTCAACACCTTCTTCGAGGCGGAGGAGTTCCCGCTGCGGATGAGCCACTTCGGCTCCCAGTTCCGCTTCGAGCACCGCGCCGACATGGAGCTCTTCTACCACCACCTCATGCTGCGCGGCGTGCATGTGTGGGAATGGCGCAACTTCTTCCTGTCCACCGCCCACACCGACGGCGACATCGAGTTCATCACGGACGCGGTGAAGGACTCACTGCGCGAGCTGCGCGGGGCCGGATTCTTCCTGGGCGGGCCGGCGCCGGCCCCGACACGGACCCCGGCACACACCTCGGCGCCGGTCCCGGGGCCGGCTCGGGCGGAGGTCCCTGCGGTGGCGGCGACGTCACCGACCGTGCCCGCCAGGGCCCGGAGCTCCGTCGCGACCCGCCCGGCCACGCCCCCACCGGCGGGCGGCACCCCTCGTACCCCCGACTTCAGTATCTACTTCTTCGGCGACTACCCGCAGGACGAAGCCCCCCGCCACGGCAAGTACGAACTCGTCCTGGACACGGCCCGCTTCGCCGACCGGCACGGCTTCCACGCACTCTGGATGCCCGAGCGGCACTTCCACTCCTTCGGCGGCCTCTTCCCCAACCCCGCCGTGCTCGCCGCCGCGCTCTCCCGCGAGACCGAGCGCATCCGGCTCAACGCGGGCTCCGTCGTCCTCCCCCTCCACGACTCGATCCGGGTCGCGGAGGAGTGGTCGATGGTGGACAACCTCTCCGGCGGACGGATCGGGCTCGGCGTCGCGAGCGGCTGGCACGCCCGTGATTTCGCCTTCTTCCCCGACCGGTTCGGCCGGCACCGGGAGTCGATGTACGAGCAGTTGGACGAGGTACGCCGGCTCTGGCGGGGCGAAGCCGTGCGGCGCACCACCGGGGACGGCGAGGACGGCATCAGGCTCTTCCCCCGGCCCGTCCAGGACATCCCGCCCCTGTACACGGCGGTGGTCGGCAACCCCGCCTCGTACGAGCTCGCGGCCCGCAACGGCCTGGGTGTGATCACCAATCTGATGACCCAGAGTGTCGAGCAGCTTCGTGACAACATCGCGCTGTACCGCCGTACGCGCGCCGAGCACGGCCTGGACCCGGACACCGGCCGGGTGGCCGTACTGCTGCACACCTACCTGACCGCCGACCACGCCACCGCGCGGGCCGAGGCGTACGAGCCGCTGTCGCGCTATATGCGGGCCTCTCTCTCGCTGTTCGGCGGCGTCACCAACAGCCTCGGCCACAAGACCGACCTGTCCGGGCTCAGCGAGGACGACCTGGATGCGGTGTTCCACCGCGCGTACGACCGCTACTGCGACCAGCGCGCGTTGATCGGATCGGCTGACAGTGTCTCCCGCGTCGTCGACGAGGTGACCTCGGCCGGCGCCGACGAGATCGTCTCGCTCGTCGACTTCGGGGTGGCGCCGGACGCGCTGCGCGCCGGTCTCACCCACCTCGACGCGCTGCGCCGCCGGTACGCGGAGTTCCCCCGTACCGCCGCCGCTCCCGCCACCGCCAGAACCGGAGCCGGAACCACCGCCGAAGCCACGACCGGAACCGAAGCCGGATTCAGCGACGTCGCCCCGCTCTCACCCGGCCAGACGCGCATCTGGGTCCTGGAGCGCCTGCTGCCGGGCCGTACCGCCTACAACGAGACCAAAGCCATCCGCCTCGACGGCCCCCTCGACATACCCGCCCTGCACGCCGCGCTGCGCGGCCTCGTGGCGCGGCACGAAGGGCTGCGCACCGTCTTCCGGCAGGTCGGCGACGAGCCGCGGCAGCTCGTGCGCGCCTCGGGTGAACCGGACTTCGCGGTGGTCGAAGGCACGGGGCCGCACGACGCGGTGCGCCAGGTCCTGGACGCCGAGAGCGCGCGCCTCTTCGACCTGGAGAACGGGCCGCTCTTCGTCACCCGGCTGGTCGAACTGGCCGAGAAGCGCCACGTGCTCGTCCTCTCCCTCCACCACATCGTGGTCGACGCGGCCTCGGCCGCCGTCCTGGCCCGAGACCTCTCCGCCCTGTACCGGGCGGAGACCGACGGTGTCCCCGCCGCCCTTCCCGTGATCGACCGGAGCTACGCCGACCACGCCCGCGAACAGCTCGCGGCTCTCGACAGCCCCGAGGCCGCCGACGACCTGGCCTTCTGGCTCAAGACCCTCGACGGCGAGCTGCCGGTCCTGGATCTGCCCTGTGACCGGCCACGGCCCGAGACGATGACGTCGAACGGCCGGGCGGTGTTCCACACCCTGGACGCCGGGCTGTCCGCGCGGCTGCGGGAAGTGAGCCGCGCCCACCGCTCCACCCTGTTCATGACGCTGCTCGCCGGGTACGCGGCCATGCTGCACCGGGTCACCGGGCAGGAGGACATCGTCATCGGCGTGCCGATGACGAACAGGCCGCGGGAGGCGGCCGATCTGCTCGGGTTCTTCGTCAACACCCTCGCGCCGCGCTTCGATCTCTCCGGCGACCCCACGTTCGCCGCCCTGCTCGGCCGGGTGCGTTCGGTCGCCCTGGACGCGTACGACCACGCGGATGTGGCGTTCGAGGAAGTGGTGCGCGCGCTCGCGCCCCGGCGGGTGACCGACCGTACGCCCGTCTTCCAGGTACTCGCCGAGTTCGAGGGCGACGAGCCGTTCCGCTTCGAGCTGCCCGGGGTGGCGGCCACGCCTCTGGACGCCGGGCCGGACAAGGCCCTGACGGACCTCGCGGTCTACTTCACGGACCAGCCCCAGGGCATCCGCTGCCATCTGGAGTACAACACCGACTTGTTCGACGCCGACACCGTCGAGCGGTTCTTCGGAACGTTCCGGGAACTCCTCGAAGCGGCCGCCGACGCCCCGGAGACCCCGCTGTCCCGCCTCATCGCTCCGGTGACGGTCGGCGACGCCGTACCGGAGGCGTGGCAGTGCGGACCGGCGCGGGCACTGGAGGACACCACTGTGCACGCGCTGGTCGCCCGCCAGGCCGCGACCGCACCTGACCGCACTGCGGTGATCGACGGTGGCACGGAGCTGACCTACCGCGAGCTGGAGGAGCGGGCCGAGCGGCTCGCCACCGTGATCCGCGAGCGGAGTGGGCCTGCCCGCACCGACGAGACGGTCGTCCTGTGGCTGCCGCGCTCGGCGGATCTTGTCGTGGCCATGCTCGCCGCGGTGAAGTCCGGCCGCGCTTATGTGCCACTGGACCCGTCCCTGGGCCGGGTCCGGGCCGAGGCGGTGATCGCCGAGTGCGGGACCCGGACCCTGCTGACCACTCGCTCCGGGGCCGCCGCCCTGACGCTGCCCCCGGGCCTGGCCGTCGTGACCCCCGACGATCGCCCACAGGGCACCGCCGTCCCCGGCATCCCGGACCCGACGTCGCTCTGCTACGTCATCCACACCTCCGGCAGTACCGGCGCCCCCAAGGGCGTCGCGGTGGCACACCGCAGCGTCGTCAACCTCTGCCAGTGGCACCGGCGCCGTTTCGGATTCACGGCCGCCGACCGCAGCGCACTCGTCTGCAGCCAGAGCTTCGACGCCGCGGTTCTGGAGATCTGGCCGGCCCTGACCGCCGGCGCCTCCCTCACCGTCGCCGACGACACCGTACGCAAGGACCCGCTGGCCCTGGCGCGCTGGTACGCGGCCGAGCGGGTCACCTTCTCCATCCTGCCGACGGCCCTGGGCGAGGCGGTGCTGGAACTTCCGGCGGACGACCAACCACCGCTGCGCCACCTGCTGATGGGCGGCGACGTGATGCGTGTCCGCCCGCGCCCGGGCATCCCCTACGAGGTGCTCAATGTGTACGGCCCCACCGAGGCCACCGTGCTGTGCACCGTCGAGACCGTCACCCCCGACGGGGCGGAGATCGCGATCGGCCGCCCCGTCGACAACGTCCGGCTGCGCGTGCTGGACCCGTCGGGCGAAGCCGTCCCGGTCGGCGCCGCGGGAGAGCTCCACATAGGCGGCGCGGGCGTGGCCCGTGGCTATCTGCACCGGCCCGGGACGAGCGAGGAGCGCTTCCCGCCGGACCCCGCCGGCGCCTCGGGGGACCGGACGTACCGGACGGGCGACCTCGTGCGGTGGACGCCGGAAGGGAGCCTGGAGTTCCGGGGACGGATCGACGACCAGGTGAAGGTCCGGGGGTACCGGGTCGAGCCGGAGGAGGTCTCCCACGCCCTCGGCGGTCTCGACGGCGTACGCGACGCGGTGGTGCTCGCCCGCCGGGACGGCCGGGGCGAGGCGTACCTGGCCGCGTTCGCCGTCCCCGCCGACCCGGTCGGGGAAACCGCCGCCGACCGGCAGGCCTTCGCCGACCTCATGACCGACGAACTGGCCGCGAAGCTGCCGGAATATCTCGTACCGCGGGCATGGGCGGTCCTGGCGCGACTCCCGATCGGCGTCAACGGCAAACTGGACCGCTCGGCCCTGCCCGACCCCGGGATCGTCACCGCCGCACCGGGCACCGCCGCACGGGGCACCGCCGCACCGGACACGGCCGCACCGGGCACCACCACCTCCGCTCCCCTGGCGGCCCCGGCCACGCGGGGCTCCGCCCCCGGGGCGGGCGGGGAGGGCACCGAGGGGCGGCTACGGGCCGTCTGGGCCGCCCAGCTCGGCACGAACGCCGACGCCATCGGATCCGACGCCTCATTCTTCGACCTCGGTGGACACTCGATCACCGCGATCCGGCTGATGAACCGGGTCCGCGCGGAATACGGCACCGAATACCCGATGGCGCGTTTCTACCAGGAGCCGACACTGCGGGCCATGACCGCCCATCTGGAGGGCACGGCCACCCACCGAGCTCCCGAGGATCCCGCTGATCCGGCCGACGCCGGAACCGTGGAGGACCGGGCTCCGGCCACGTCCCAGCAGGCCGGCTTCGCGGTCAGGCACCACCGGCACCCGCTGCCCCAGGTGTTCAACGTGGTCATGCGGCTGACCTTCTCCGGCTCCCTCGACGTAGCCGCGCTGCGCACCGCGCTGACCCGGCTCGTGGAGCGGCACGAGTCGCTGCGCACCCGCTACACGGGGGCCGGCGAGGAGTGGCAACAGGAAGTGCTGCGGGCCCGTCCGGTGGATCTGCCCGTCGACGACCTCACCGCGTGGACCCGTGAGGCACGCGAGACGGAGGTGGAGCGGATCAGCGCGGAGGCCACGGAGACGCCCTTCGACCTGTCCCAGGGGGTCGCTCCGGTGTTCCGTCTGATGCGCACCGAGGACACGACGTGGGTGCTGCTGACCGTCCTGCACCACTCCACGTGCGACGGGTGGGCGTTCAGCATCCTGCTGAAGGAGCTGGCCGCGCTCTACGGCGCGGCCGTCGAGGGCGTACCCGACACCCTGAGGACGGCACCGCCGCAGCCCACCGCGTACGCCCGGTGGCAGCGGGACCGTACCCGCGACACCGACGGCGGCCGCAGGACGGACAAGGCCCGCAGGGCGGAGTACTGGGTGCGCGAGCTCGGCGACGCCCCCTTCCACCTGGAACTGCCGCTGGACCGGCCGCGGCCGGGAGCGCTCAGCGGGAAGGGCGCCGTCCATGTGTTCACCGTGCCCGCCGACGTACGCGAGGACGTGGAGGCACTGGCCAGACGCCGTGGCACCACCCCGTACGCGGTCACCGCGGCGGCCCTGGGCCGACTCCTCGCCGATCTGTCCGGACAGGGGGACGTCCTCCTGGACGTGTCCTACGCCAACCGTGAGAGCGAGGAGTTCGAATCGCTCGTGGCCTGCACGGTCGTCCCGATGGCGCTGCGGGTCCGGGTCGGCGCGGCCGACTCCTTCGCGGCCCTGGTGGACCAGGTGGCACTCGCCTCGGCCCAGGCCATCGACCATATCGTCGCGCGCCGGGAACTCGTGGCGGCTTTCCGCGAGCGGCTCGGGGTGGAGATACCCGACCGGCTCCCGGTCGGCTTCGCCTACCAGAACTCCCTGGAGACGGACATCGAGCTGCCGGGCGTGACCGTGTCCGTCGAAGATCTCGCACCCGCCGCCTCCCGCCGAGAGCTCACCTTCGGGCTCATCCCCGCCGGGGACGTGCTGACGGGGTTCGTCGAGTACACGGCCGACCTGTGGGACGTCACGACGGTGGAGGGCTGGGTGCGCGACTACGCCGAGCTGCTGGCGAAGGAGGTCCGGCAGGCCCTGCGCGACTGAGTGGATGGTCACAGCAACGGCCGGCCGGGCGCTGTCAATGCCGAAGGCGACGTGTGCGCTCGTTCCGACCTGGAGGCTGCGCGAGCATGGCCCTATGCCGGTGTGGGTCCGCGTGTACGACGAAGACCGAGATCTGTGGCAGTACTTCGCCTCCCTGGAGGAGGTACCGCGGTTTCGGGAGCGGTCGGACATCGCCGCGATGGGCCGTTACCAGCAGCGATACGGTGCCCTCGCCGGAGCACCTCGCAGTACGTGCTCCGCAGCCTGATCCGCGAGTAAGCAGCCTGATCCGCAAGTAGGCGGCAGCCGGCACTGCGCGAGGGCCGCGTCCCGGGTCTCCCCGGGGCGCGGCCCTCGCGCCGTTTCCGCGACCGCGGCCCGAAGGACCGTCTCAGCCGGACGACCCCGACGGCATCCGTGTGAGGTCGACGAGCCGGCAGGTCGTGCCGGGCGGCACCTCGCCCAGGCCGTGGACCTCCTTCACGGCGCTCCTGCCGGGCCGGAGGTTGACCACTCCGGTCACGCCGTCCGTGACCCTGACGCCGTCCTTGTCGAGGAACTCGACCCCTATGTGGTAGGTCGCCGTCCCGGACGAGCCGTTGACGACCTTCACCTCGGCCGACTGCCATCCGATCTGCGGATCGCGCTCGCACGCCGTGATCGTGACGTCCTCCTCCACGTCCGGCTCCGTGGCGGTGGGCTCCGGCGCGGGCTCCGCCGGAGCCGCGTCGTAGGGAAGGTCCGACCGCTTCGGCGGCAGCGCGACGGAGTCCGAGACCGACTCCAGCAGCGAGTAGACCAGTGCCACCACCGCTCCGGCCACCACGAGGCCGCCGCCCACGGCGAGGGTCACGATCAGGCCCGTACGCTGCTTGCGCGGCGGCGCGGCGGGCGCGGCCCACGGTGAGGCCCACGGCGCCGGGTGTTCCGGCTTCCGCTCCGGCTGCGGCTGTTCGGGCGGCGGCGGTGGAAAGCTGCCGGACATGCGGTCCCCCCACGGGAAGTCGATCAGGTGACGGGCTTACGGTACGTGGCGCCACTCGCGCCACCGGCACCACCCGCACCACCCGCACCACCCGCACAGAAAGTGAACGGACCACCATGGGCGAGCTGATCCTCATCCGGCACGGCGAGACCGAGTGGTCCCGCTCCGGACAGCACACGAGCTACACCGATCTGCCCCTGACCCCCCTGGGCGAGCGGCAGGCACGTGCCCTCGTCCCGCTGCTGGCCGACCGGCACATCGAGCTCACGCTCGTCAGCCCGCTGATCCGGGCCCGCCGCACCGCCGAACTCGCCGGGCTCGCCGCACCCCGGGTCACCCCCGAGCTGCGGGAATGGGACTACGGCGGGTACGAGGGCGTCACCACCCGGGAGATCCGCCGCACCCGGCCCTTCTGGAACCTGTGGACCGACGGCGTCGACCCCGGCTCCCCGGAGCACCCGGGGGAGAGCCCCGCCCAGATCGGGCAACGGGCCGACCAGGTGCTCGCGGGCGTCCGGTCGGCCGCCGAGCAGCTCGGGGACGGGGACATCGCACTCGTCGCGCACTCGCACTTCCTGCGCGTCCTCACCGCCCGCTACCTCGGCCTGACCCCGGCCGAGGGGCGGCTCTTCCAGCTCGCCACCGGCGCCGTCTCCCGGCTCGGCACCGAACACGGCCGGCCGGTCGTCGTCGCACTGAACCTCGCGCTGCCCGAGAGCCTCCAGAACCTCTCGGCCCAGGGCGGCTGAAACGCCGACGGCCGGCGCCCCGCCACGGGACACCGGCCGCCCGCACTCACCACGTACGCGTCAGGAGAGCAGCTCCACCTCCGCGAGCGTCGCCGAACCCGTCAGCACCAGCCGGTACTTCGCGTACGCACCGGGCCGGTCCACCGAGAACACCCGGGTCTGCCGGTCCCAGGCGAACGACTGGCCGGAGCGGCGGTCGATGTCCCTCCACTTCTCGCCGTCGGCCGACCCCTGGAGGGTCCAGCTCTTCGGGGCCTCGTCCGCCGCCGCCGACGTCAGCGTGTACTGGACCCCCTTCGTGGCCGGGCCGGAGCCGACCGGCAACTCCACCGAATCGACCGTGGCCGAGGTGGCGGAGGTGTCGTCGAAGAGCGCGCCGTCGCCCCTGAGCGCGTCGCCCCTGGGCGTCGGGACCTTGTCGTCCTTCTGGACGGAGACCGGGGCCGCGTCCTCGCCCGTGCCCCAGGCCGACGGCTTCGGGCCCATGTCGAACTTCAGCGTGCCGCCCCTGGCCAGCAGGTCGTGGGGGAGCGCGGTGGAGGTCCACTTCCTGCCGTTGACCTGCACGCCCTGCACGTAGATGTTCTTCGCGCTGTTCCTGGGGGCCTTCACGACCAGCTTGCGGCCGTTGTCCATGCGGACGGTCACCTTCGTGAAGAGCGGCGAGCCGATCGCGTACTCCCCGCTGCCCATCACCAGCGGGTAGAAGCCGAGCGCCGAGAAGAGGAACCAGGCCGACTGCTCGCCGTTGTCCTCGTCGCCGTGGATGCCCTGCCCGATCTCGCTGCCGACGTACAGCCGGCCCAGCACCTCACGGACCTTCTCCTGCGTCCTGTACGGCTGCGAGGCCGCGTTGTACATGTACGTGGCGTGGTGGGCGACCTGGTTGCTGTGCCCGTACTGGCCCATCCGCACGTCGCGCGCCTCGGTCATCTCGTGGATGACCCCGCCGTAGCTGCCGGCGAACTCGGGGCCCGCCGTCTCCGGCGTCGAGAAGTACGTGTCCAGCTTCTTGCCCAGGCCCGCGCGGCCGCCGTACAGGTTGGCCAGGCCCCGGCTGTCCTGCGGGGCGGTGAAGGCGTAGCCCCAGCCGTTGGTCTCGGTGTAGTCGTAGCCCCAGACGCGGGGGTCGTACGCGCCGGAGGGCAGCCGCCAGTCGCCGTCCGGCTTCCTGCCCTGGAAGAACCCGGCCTTGTCGTCGAAGAGTTTGACGTACTTCTGCGCCCGGTTCATGAAGTACTCGGACTCTTCCTCGTACCGCGCCTTCCTCGTCTTCCGGTACAGCTCCTGGCCCATGCGGGCGATGCCGTAGTCGTTGACGTAACCCTCCAGCGACCAGGACAGGCCCTCGTGGGTGGCGGTGTCCGCGTAGCCGGTGAAGACGGAGGTCTGAAGGCCCTTGCGGCCGACGCCCGGGGACGGCGGGGCCACGGTGGCGTTCTTGAGCGCCGCGTCGTACGCCGCCTCGGCGTCGAACCGCACGCCCTTGACGTACGCGTCGGCGAACGCCACGTCCGAGCTGGTGCCGGTCATCAGGTCCGCGTAACCGGGGGAGGACCAGCGCGAGGTCCAGCCGCCGTCCTTGTAGTGCTGGACGAACCCGTCCACCAGTTCGCCGGCCTTCTTCGGGGAGAAGAAGGAGTAGGCGGGCCAGGTCGTGCGGTAGGTGTCCCAGAAGCCGTTGTTGACGTACACCTCGCCGTCGACGATCTTCGCGCCGGTCCGCGTCGGGGTGTTCTCGCCGGTCGCCCGGGAGAAGGGGCTGGCGTACTTGTTCCTGCCCTTCACCTTCTCGTGGCCGGAGTTCGGGTAGAGGTAGAGCCGGTAGAGGCTGGAGTAGAGCGTGGTCAGCTGGTCCGTGTTCGCGCCCTCGACCTCGATCGTGCCGAGGACGTCGTCCCAGGCGCTCCGCGCCTTGCGCCGCACCCTTTCGAAGGAGGCGGACTCCGGGATCTCCATGGCCAGGTTCCGCTTCGCCTGGTCGACGCCGATCAGCGAGGTGGCCAGGCGCAGGTCGACCGTGCGGTCCCTGCCCGCGTCGAAGCGGAAGAAGCCGGTGACGTCGTCGCCCCCGCCGCCCTTCAGCCTGCCGCTGTCGGTGACCGGCGCGTCGAAGACGCCGTACACGAACATCCGGGTGGCCCCGGTGGACAGGCCGCTCCTGACGTCCGTGTAGCCGGAGAAGGACCGGGTCTCCGGGTCCAGCGTGATGCCGCCGTCGTTCGAGACGTTGTCGAAGACGAGGCTCGCGTCCTTGCCCGGGTAGGTGAACCGCATCCGGGCCGCGTGGTCGGTCGGCGTCATCTCGGCCTTGAGGCCGTTCTCGAACGTGACGCCGTAGTAGTGCGGCTTCGCCGTCTCGTTCTCGTGCCGGAACGGCAGCGCGCGGGCCGACCGGGACGCGTCCGGGGTGCCGCTCGCGGCCGACGGCATCACCTGGAAGGTCTGCCGGTCGCCCATCCAGGGGCTCGGCTCATGGCTGGCACCGAAGGCCTGGAGCGTGGGGAGGTTGTCCTCGTTGTTGCCCCGGTGGTAGTCGTACAGCCAGCCGGTGGTGCCGGCGTTGGTGACCGGCGTCCAGAAGTTGAAGCCGTGCGGGACCGCCGTGGCCGGAATGTTGTTGCCGCGCGAGTAGCCGCCGCTGGAGTTCGTGCCGCGGGTCGTCAGTGCGTAGTCCGACAGATGCGCCCTGCGCTTCTCCGGCTTCCTCGGGGCGATCGTGATGTCGTCTATCCAGCCCTGGAACTTCGCCGGGCCCTCGGCGGAGTCGTACGCCACCAGGATCCGGTCGACCGTCCTGCCCGCGGCGACCGTGCCGAGGCGGGCGGCGACCTTGTTCCACTGGTTGACGTAGAGGCGCTTGGCGTCCGCCTGGCCCTGCGGGGTCAGCAGCCCGCCGTGGCTGTCGGTGGCCTTCAGCTCGCTCAGGTACGTGCCGTCGGTGAACGCGAGGTCCACCGCGACATGGGTGGCCGGGTAGTTCAGGTCCGTCTCGCCCATCTGCGGGTAGAGGAGGTAGGACAGCTCGGTGTCCTTGGTGACGGCCGTGTTCACGTCGAAGATCTTGTTGTACGAGTAGGCGCGTCCGCCGGGCGTGTGCGTACCCGCGTAACGCAGTGCCCTCTTTCCGGTGAATCCCGCGCCGGGCTTCGCGGTGGGAGAGCCGGAGGGGCCGCGGTCGGGCAGGCTGCGCATCTCCTCGGGGACGGGCGCGGAGGTGTCACCGTTCGAGAACTGAACGTCGGCGAGCTGGAGAATGTCCGCCGCGCCGTTGTTCTTCGTGATCTCCAGCCGGAAATGCCGGTACGCGGTGCCGGTGGCGAAGTCGTACGTCTTCGTCTGGTGCCGCTTCGCGAAGGTCTCGCCGGCGCGGGTGTCGAGGCCGGTCCACCGGGTGCCGTCCGCCGAGCCCTTGAGCGTCCAGTCCTTCGGGTCGCGCCCGGCGTGGTCATTGGCCGAAGTGAGAGCGTACGTCACGACCTTGACGGGTTCGTCCAGATCGAACTCGACCCAGCCGGTGGGCTTGAACGTCAGCCACTTGGAAGCCGGTTCGACATCGACGAGGTTCTCCTTGACCTCGCCTCCCGCGGTGTTCTCGGCGCTCGCGCGGAGCTCCGTGACCCGGTCGGTGACATTGCCCGGTATGCCGGAGGAGAAGCCTCCGTCGACGCCGGAGGACCGCTTCTCGCCGTCGGGCCCCTCCTCGACGGTGCTGCGCCAGTCCGGCTGTCTCTCGTCCGCTTCGAAGGAGGTGCTGAACGTCCGGTCGCCGGGAGGCCTGCGGTCCGGCGACGAGGGCTGTGCGGTGGCGGCCGCGGGGGCGGTCACCACCAGGGCGAGGGCTGCCGCCAGGGCGGCCGCCGCGGGGGTCCGTCTCCGGCGGGGGGCCGGGAGGGGGGCCGTGCGGGGGACTTCGTCGGAGCCGTGATTGAGGCCGCGTGGTGGCTGCATGCCGAGCCGTTCCTCCCCGGGAAAATGCCTGGACAACGTTGTCATAGCGGGATGCAGGGTCCAGTAGGGATCCAAGTGACGGGACGTGTCAAGGGTGTTGCCGCAGGGCTCGCCGGCGAATCGGCCGGAATGGGGAAATAGCCGCCGCGGGAGGAGGGCGTGGGGTGCCGAGGTGTCCGTGAGGTCTCAACTCGGGAAAGACTGCCGCCCAAACCGGCTCTCGATCTTGCTCAGTCGGCGACAAGTGGACTATACCTGTCGGCATCTGCACAGCCGGTTCACGCGGACGTGCACGCGGGGGAAACGGGGACGGTTGTGAGGACGCCGGGTGCGTCCTCACTGTACGGTCTCCCGAAATCCCCACCGCGCCGGCCTGTCCGGTGCCGCACATCTGCACATCTGCACGACCCAAGCGCAACTGACCGCGGTGGCGGGGCCCTTCGCCTGAGGCGAATTTTCGACGGGTGACCGGTACACCGCCTGAGTCCTGGAGAAGGCGAGGACTTGAGCATGGGATCCACCTCCGCCCACAACAATGAGGGCCTTGGCCGTCGCGATCTGATCAAGCGTTCTGCCGCACTCGGCCTGATCGCTGTTCCGACGATGAGCTTCCTGTCCGCCTGCGCGAGCGGTGACAGCGGCAGCGACGACAAGGTCGAAAAGGGCGAAAAGACCGAGAAGAACCCGCTGGCCGTCAACGGCAGCGCACCGCTGGAGATCGTCATCTTCGACGGTGGCTTCGGCACCAAGTACGCCGAGGACGCCAAGGCCGTCTACGAGAAGACCTATCCCGAGGCGAAGGTCAAGTTCTCCGCGACGCAGAAGATCCAGTCGGTTCTTCAGCCCCGGTTCAACGGTGGCACCCCGCCGGACCTGATCGACAACTCCGGTGCCCAGCAGATGGACATGGGTGTCCTGGTCGGCAAGAAGCAGCTCACCGACCTGACCCCGCTGCTCGACGCCCCCTCCATCGACGACCCCGCCAAGAAGGTCCGCGACACCCTGCGGCCGGGCATCATCGAGATGGGCCAGTTCGACGGCGATCCTGTCTGGATCATGTACTACGCGTACACGGTCTACGGCGTCTGGTACTCGCAGACCGCGCTGGAGAAGCTCGACGCCACGTACCCGGAGACCTGGGACGAGATGCTCGCGCTCTGCGCGAAGGCGAAGAAGGAGGGCATCGCCGGCTGGACGTACCCCGGCAAGCACCCGTACTACCTCCCCTTCTCGCTGTACCCCTTCATCGCCAAGATCGGCGGCGTGGAGGTCCTCGACGCGATCGACAACCTGGAGCCCAAGGCCTGGGAGCACCCCGCGGTCAAGGCGGCCTTCGAGGCGTACTACGAGCTCGTCGCCAAGGACTACATCCTCAAGGGCACCCCGGGCCTGGACCACCGCGGTTCCCAGGGCGCGTGGGCCCGCGGCAAGGCGCTGTTCATCCCGAACGGATCCTGGGTCGAGAACGAGGAAGCGGCGATCATCCCCAAGGACTTCAAGCTGTCCGTGGGCGCTCCCTCCGGCCTCGACTCCTCGGACAAGATGCCCTTCGGCACCCTCTGGGCGTCCGGCGGCGAGCCGTTCATCGTCCCGAGCAAGGCGAAGAACGCCGAGGGCGGCATGGAGCAGCTGCGCATCATGCTCAGCGAGGCCTCCTCGAAGTCCTTCACCACGAGCACCAAGTCGCTCTCCGCCTACAACGGCGGCACGGACGGCATCGAGCTCTCCGACGGGCTGAAGTCCGGTGTCGCCGCACTGGAGAAGGCCGGCACCAACGTGGTCAACCCGCGCCTGCAGGACTGGTACGTGAAGCTCCAGAAGGAGCAGATCGGTGTCGCCGCGCTCGGCGAGATGATGGCCGGCCGCGCCAAGCCGGCCGAGACCATCAAGAAGATCCAGGCCTTCGCCGACGCGACCGCCAAGGACCAGTCCATCAAGCACTTCAAGCACCAGTGACCACGCGTCACCAGCGGCGGGCAGCAGGGGAAGGTCGGAGTCGGTAACGATGCAACACGGTAAATACCGGTTCATAGTCGGGTTCTTGGTGGTCCCGATGGCTTTGTACGTCATCTTCGTCATCTGGCCCTTCATCCAGTCCATCTACTACTCGTTCACGGACTGGACGGGGCTGAGTCCCGACTTCAAGATGGTCGGGTTCGACAACTACACCAAGATGCTCGACGACGACATCTTCTGGAAATCGCTGCAGCACAGTGTGCTGCTGGCCGTTCTGCTGCCGCTGGTGACGCTGGGGCTCGCACTCTTCTTCGCCTTCATGCTCAACGTGGGCGGGCGGCGCCGCAAGGGCGCCGCCGTCACCGGCGTACGGGGCTCGGGCTTCTACAAGATCGCCTACTTCTTCCCGCAGGTGCTCTCGATCGCGATCGTGGCCATCCTGTTCCAGTTCGCCTTCGACCCGGCCCAGGGCATGATCAACGGCATGCTCAAGGCCGTGGGCATCGACGACGTACCGAACTGGCTGGGCGATCCGGAGCTGGCCCTGTGGTGCATCATGGCGGTCCTCGTCTGGTGCACGACCGGCTTCTTCGTGGTGCTGTTCTCCGCGGGCATGGCCTCCATCCCCAAGGACTTCTACGAAGCCGCCCTGCTGGACGGGGCGAGCCGCTTCACGACCTTCTTCCGGATCACGCTGCCCCTGCTGTGGGACACGGTCCAGTCCGGCTGGGTCTACATGGGCATCCTGGCGCTCGGCGCCGAGGGCTTCGCCATCGTCCACATCATGAGCGTCGGGCCCGGCGGGCCCGACTACTCGACCACCGTCCTGCCGCTGTACGTCTACCAGTCGGCGTTCCGTGACGGACAGGCGGGCTACGCGACCACGATCGGTGTCGCCCTGCTCATCGTGACCCTGGCGTTCGCCGCCGTCGTCATGCGGGTGGGCCGGCGCGAGCGGCTGGAGTTCTGATGAAGACCACTGACACCCCTCCCTCCGACGCCGCGGGGTCCTCCACCGGCGTCGACGCCTCGAAGGTCCCGGCCCAGCGCACCGCCGGCGCGAGCCCACCGGCTCCCACGAGGAGCAGCGAGGGCCACGTCCTCAACGTCTTCTCGCACGGCGTGCTCGTGCTGTGGGCGATCATGGTCGTCCTGCCGCTGTTCTGGGCGGTGATGTCCTCGTTCAAGACCGACTCGGACATCTTCAACACGCCGTGGTCGCTGCCCGATTCGCTGAACTTCGACAGCTGGGGCCGGGCCTGGAGCCAGGCCCACATGAGCGAGTACTTCCTGAACACCGTCCTGGTGGTGGGCGGGTCGCTCGTCGGCACCCTGGTCCTCGGGTCCATGGCCGCCTATGTGCTCGCCCGCTTCGAGTTCCCGGGCAACCGCTTCATCTACTTCCTGTTCGTCGGCGGCATGAGCTTCCCGATCATGCTGGCGCTGGTCCCGCTGTTCTACGTCATGGACAACATGGGGCTGCTGAACACGATCCACGGCCTGATCCTCGTGTACATCGCGTACTCGCTGCCGTTCACCGTGTTCTTCCTGACCTCGTTCTTCCGTACGCTGCCGACCTCGGTGGCGGAGGCGTCGATCATCGACGGGGCCTCGCACACCCGTACGTTCTTCCAGGTCATGCTGCCGATGGCCAAGCCGGGCCTGATCAGCGTCGGGATCTTCAACTTCCTGGGGCAGTGGAACCAGTACATGCTGCCGACGGTGCTGAACACCGACCCGGAGAAGCGGGTACTGGCCCAGGGCCTGGTGGAGCTCGCCTCCAGCCAGGGTTACAAGGGCGACTACTCCGGCCTCTTCGCCGGCCTGGTGATCGCGATGCTGCCGGTGCTGGCGGCGTACATCATCTTCCAGCGCCAGGTCGTCTCCGGCCTGACGGCGGGCGCCCTGAAGTAGCCCGCCTCTCGCGTACGGCCCGGTGCCCCGGCGGAATCCCTCCGCCGGGGCACCGGGCCGTTGTGGTGTGCGCCGGCGCTCAGGTCTTGACGGGAGGCACCCCCGAACGGTCAGCTTAGGGTTCACATGTTGGAGGAAGCCGGGGTCTCATCGCTGCGGCCCCGGCCGGGGCGGTCCTCAGGACCGCCCGCCAAGGGCAGGAGTGGATGGGTCGATGGAGACTCCCGGGTCGCAGACATCGCTGCACAGAGCCAATCTGGAGCGGGTCGTACGCGCCGTACGGATGGCAGGATCGCTCACCCAGGCGGAGATCGCCCGGAGCACCGGGCTCTCCGCGGCCACCGTCTCCAATATCGTCCGGGAGCTGAAGGACGGCGGGACGGTCGAGGTCACCCCCACGTCGGCGGGCGGCCGGCGGGCCCGCAGCGTCTCGCTCAGCGGTGACGCGGGCATCGTCATCGGCGTCGACTTCGGCCATACGCATCTGCGTGTCGCCGTCGGCAACCTCGCCCACCAGGTGCTCGCCGAGGAGGCCGAGCCGCTGGACGTCGACGCCTCGTCCGCGGAGGGCTTCGACCGGGCCGAAGTGCTGGTCAAACGGCTGATCGAGGCCACCGGGATCGGCCCGGACAAGGTGATCGGCATCGGGCTCGGCGTGCCGGGCCCCATCGACGTCGAGTCGGGCACGCTGGGCTCCACCTCGATCCTGCCGGGCTGGACGGGCATCAACCCCAGCGAGGAGCTCTCCGGCCGCCTCGGCGTGCCCGTGTACGTCGACAACGACGCCAATCTCGGGGCGCTGGGCGAGCTGGTCTGGGGGAGCGGGCGGGGCGTCAAGGACCTCGCGTACATCAAGGTGGCCAGCGGCGTCGGCGCCGGTCTGGTGATCGACGGGACCATCTACCGGGGGCCGGGCGGAACGGCCGGCGAGATCGGGCACATCACGCTCGACGAGTCGGGCCCGGTCTGCCGCTGCGGCAACCGCGGCTGCCTGGAGACCTTCGCCGCCGCCCGCTACGTCCTGCCCCTGCTCCAGCCCAGCCACGGCCCCGGGCTCACCATGGAGCGGGTGGTCCAGCTGGCCCGGGAGGGCGATCCGGGCTGCCGGCGGGTGATCGGCGACGTGGGCCGCCACATAGGCAGCGGTGTGGCCAACCTGTGCAATCTGCTCAACCCCAGCCGCGTGGTGCTCGGCGGCTCGCTGGCGGAGGCCGGGGAGCTGGTCCTGGGGCCCATACGGGACTCCGTGTCGCGTTACGCGATCCCCAGCGCCGCCCGGCAGCTCTCGGTGCTGCCCGGCGCGCTCGGCGGCCGGGCCGAGGTGCTGGGGGCGCTCGCCCTGGTGCTCAGCGAGATGGGGGATTCAACCCTTTTGGAGAGCAACCTCCCTGCGGCGACTCCTGCCTTCACTTAGATAACGAATGGCACCGTTGTCATCTCGTTAAGGATTTACTCCTTGACGCTAGCGCTGGGGCCGAGTTGACTTCCAGCCACCTCGGCCGCAACGTCGCGGCCTCGTCAGGGAGGTTCGAGAATGAACACGCGTATGCGTCGTGCCGCCGTTGCCGTTGCCGCCACCACGATGGCGATCTCGCTGGCCGCCTGCGGGAGCGCCAAGGAGTCCGGCGAGAAGGCCGAACAGGGCTCGGAGAAGAAGGGCGACGACCTGAAGATAGGTCTGCTCCTCCCCGAGAACCAGACGGCCCGTTACGAGAAGTTCGACCGGCCGATCATCGAGAAGAAGATCAGCGAGCTCACCGGCGGCAAGGCGGAGGTCGTCTACGCCAACGCCAAGCAGGACGCGACCATCCAGTCGCAGCAGGTCGACACCATGATCACCAACAAGGTCGACGCGCTCATCGTCGGCGCGGTGGACGCCAAGGCGATCGCGAACAGCGTCAAGAAGGCCAAGGACGAGGGCATTCCGGTCGTCGCCTTCGACCGCCTCGCCGAGGGTCCCATCGACGCCTACACCTCCTTCGACAACGAAGAGGTCGGCCGGGCCCAGGGCACCGCCCTGCTGGAGGCCCTGGGCGACAAGGCCGACGGCGGCACGATCGTGATGATGAACGGCGCGATCACCGACCCGAACGCCAAGCTCTTCAAGAAGGGCGCCAAGTCCGTTCTCGACGGCAAGGTGAAGTACGGCAAGGAGTACGACACCAAGGAGTGGAAGCCGGAGAACGCCAACGCCAACATGGAAGCGGCGATCACCGCGCTCGGCAAGGACAAGATCGACGGCGTCTACTCCGCCAACGACGGCATGGCGGGCGGCATCATCACCGCCCTCAAGGCCGCCGGTCTGCCGAAGCTCCCCCCGGTCACCGGCCAGGACGCCGAGCTGGCGGGCGTGCAGCGCATCGTCTCCGGTGAGCAGTTCATGAGCGTCTACAAGTCCTACCCCGCGGAAGGCATCGTCGCCGCGGAGATGGCCGTCGCCCTCGCCAAGGGCGAGAAGCTCGACTCCATCGCCACCTCCACGGTCGACAGCGCCAGCCAGAAGGACATCCCGACGGTGCTCGTCCCGGTCATCTCGCTGACCAAGGACAACATCAAGGACACCGTCGTCAAGGACGGCATCTGGACGCTGGACGAGATCTGCTCGGCCAAGTACAAGGCCGCCTGCGACGAGATCGGTCTGAAGTAGGCCCTCGGGGACCTGCCCCGGGACCCGGCCCGCCCCCGAGCCGCCGGGTCCCGGCCCGCCCCCGAGCCCGCCGGGCCCCCGCCGTAACGCCCACCGCGCCTCCGCGAGGGCGAAGCGGCCCCACCGACCGCGCACGCGACCGCCGCACACCGGCCCGCACGCGCCACGAAGCCTGTCCGGCGCCCCGCACACCAACCGTCCCGCTACCGGGCGGGGCGCCGGACGGAACGCTCACACCTCATCTGTTCTCTTTGCTCGACACCGCCGCGCCTTCCCCCGGGTGCGGCATCCCCGCCGGTCAGGCGGCGAAGGAGATGGTTCATGTGTCCGCTACGCCCGTGTTGGCGTTGCGAGGGGTCTCCAAGCGCTTCGGTGCCGTCCAGGTACTCACCGATGTAGAGCTTGAGGTCCACGCCGGCGAGGTGGTCGCCCTGGTGGGTGACAACGGCGCCGGTAAATCAACGCTGGTCAAGACGATCGCCGGAGTGCACCCCATCGATGACGGCGTCATCGAGTGGGAGGGCAGGACCGTGCGGATCGACAAGCCGCACGACGCCCAGAACCTCGGCGTCGCGACCGTCTATCAGGACCTCGCGCTGTGCGACAACATCGATGTCGTCGGCAACCTCTACCTCGGCCGGGAGCTGCGCAGGTTCGGCATCCTGGACGAGGTCGAGATGGAGCGCCGCTCCCGCGAGCTGCTGTCCACCCTCTCCATCCGGATCCCGAGCGTCCGCATCCCGATCGCCTCGCTCTCCGGCGGCCAGCGCCAGACCGTGGCCATCGCCCGGTCGATGCTCGGCGAGCCCCGCCTCGTCATCCTCGACGAGCCGACCGCGGCCCTCGGCGTCGAGCAGACCGCCCAGGTCCTCGACCTCGTCGAGCGGCTGCGCGAGCGCGGTCACGCGGTCATCCTCATCAGCCACAACATGGCCGATGTGAAGGCCGTCGCCGACAAGGTGGCCGTGCTCCGGCTGGGCCGCAACAACGGTGTCTTCGATGTGAAGACCACCTCCCAGGAAGAGATCATCTCCGCCATCACGGGCGCCACGGACAACGCCGTGACCCGACGTGCGGCGCGCAACGCGGAGGTTTCCCCGTGACCACCGACGAGACCACCAACCCGGTGGACAAGACCAGCACCTTGCTGGACAAGGACAAGGACAACGCCGCGGCCGGCCCGCCGCCGGTCGCCGACCCGGCCGCGGCCGACGGCGCCGCGACGGCCCTCGACCCCCGGCTGCTCATCCGCGAGCAGGGCCTCGCCGGTTACGTCACCGAGTTCAAGCGCAGGATCAGCGGCGGCGACCTGGGATCGATCCCGGTGGTCGTCGGCCTCGCGATCATCGCCATCGTCTTCCAGAGCATGAACTCCGAGTTCCTCTCCGCGAAGAACATCAGCGACATCGCCACCACGATGGTCGCCACCGGCATGATGGCCGTGGGCATCATCTTCGTCCTGCTGCTCGGCGAGATCGACCTCTCGGTCGGCTCCGTCTCCGGTGTCTCCGGCGCCCTCGTCGCGGTGCTCAGCGTCACCCAGGGCATGAACGAATGGCTGGCGATCCTCGTCGCCATCGTCAGCGGCGCGGTGATGGGCGCCATCCACGGCTTCTTCTTCGCCCGGATCGGGGCGCCCGCCTTCGCCGTCACCCTGGCCGGCCTGCTGTTCTGGCTCGGCTTCATGCTCCAGCTGCTCGGCGACTCCGGCACCATCAACCTGGACGGCGACGGGGTGGTCGGCAAGCTGACCACGTACTACTTCACCGACGTCGCCGCCGCCTACGGGCTCGCCGCCGTCGCGGTCGTCGGCTACTTCGCCGCCGCCTTCCTGGACACCCGCCGCCGCACGGCGGCCGGCATCCCGGCCCGCCCGATCGCCGACATCGTCGTACGCACCGCCGTCCTCGCGGTGTTCGCGTTCGCCGCCGCGTACATGTTCAACCAGTACCGCGGCCTGCCGCTCGCCCTGGTCCTCTTCCTGATCGTCCTGGTCGGCACGGACTTCCTGCTCCGCCGCACCGCCTACGGGCGGAAGATCTTCGCGCTCGGCGGCAGCGTCGAGGCCTCCCGGCGCGCCGGCATCAACGTCACCGCGATCCGGATCTCCGTCTTCTCCATCGCGGGGACCTTCGCGGCGATCGGCGGCCTGTTCTGGGCCTCCAAGATCGCGGCGGCCAACCAGGGCTCCGGCACCGGCGACCTCCTGATGAACGTCATCGCGGCGGCCGTCATCGGCGGCACCAGCCTCTTCGGCGGCCGCGGCCGCACCTGGAACGCCCTGCTCGGCGTCATGGTGATCGTCTCCATCCAGTACGGACTGTCGCTGGAGGGCATCGCCACGCCGGTCCAGTACATGGTCACGGGCGCCGTTCTTCTCGCCACGGTCGTCATCGACTCCGTCACCCGTAAGACCCAGAAGACCGCGGGCCGCGCCTGACCGCTCAACCGCGCAGCCGCCCGGTGCCCCGAGGGGGTGCCGGGCACCTGCGTGTCCCGCCGGTCCGCTTTCGAACACAGGCTCCCGCTGCCCAGGCCCGGTGGCGGAACATTAGACTCATCGGATCGGCACGCTCGATCAGCTCAAACGCAAGGAGGCACGGGTGGATCTGCTGACCCGCATCAAGGGACCGCGCGACCTGGACCGGCTCAGCCTCGGTGAGCTGGAGCAGCTCGCGGAGGAGATCCGCACCTTCCTCGTGGACGCGGTGTCCAAGACCGGCGGACACCTCGGCCCCAACCTGGGCGTCGTCGAGCTCACCATCGCCCTGCACCGGGTCTTCGAGTCGCCCCGGGACAAGGTGCTGTGGGACACCGGCCACCAGGCGTACGTCCACAAGCTGCTCACCGGCCGGCAGGACTTCTCCCGGCTCAAGAGCAAGGGCGGCCTCTCCGGCTACCCCTCCCGTGCCGAGTCCGAGCACGACATCATCGAGAACAGCCACGCCTCCGGGGTCCTCGGCTGGGCCGACGGCCTCGCCAAGGCGAACGAGGTCCTCGCCAAGGACGACCACGTCGTCGCGGTCATCGGCGACGGCGCGCTCACCGGCGGTATGGCCTGGGAGGCGCTGAACAACATCGCCGCCGCCAAGGACCGCCCGCTGGTCATCGTCGTCAACGACAACGAGCGCTCCTACGCCCCGACCATCGGCGGCCTGGCCAACCACCTCGCCACGCTCCGCACGACCGACGGTTACGAACGGTTCCTGGCCCGCGGCAAGGACATCCTGGAGCGCACACCCGTCGTCGGCCGTCCGCTGTACGAGACCCTGCACGGCGCCAAGAAGGGCCTCAAGGACTTCATCGCCCCGCAGGGCATGTTCGAGGACCTCGGCCTGAAGTACGTGGGCCCGATCGACGGCCACGACATCGAGGCCCTGGAATCCGCGCTCCAGCGCGCCAAACGCTTCAACGGCCCGGTCATCGTGCACTGCCTCACCGAGAAGGGCCGCGGCTACACCCCGGCCCTCCAGGACGAGGCCGACCGCTTCCACGCGGTGGGCAAGATCCACCCGGACACCGGCCTGCCGATCTCCACCTCCGGCCTCGACTGGACCTCCGTCTTCGGCGAGGAGATGCTCAAGCTCGGCCAGGAGCGCGAGGACATCGTCGCGATCACCGCGGCCATGCTCCAGCCCGTCGGCCTCGGCAAGTTCGAGGCCGCCTTCCCGGACCGGATCTACGACGTCGGCATCGCCGAGCAGCACGGCGCGGTCTCCGCGGCCGGCCTCGCCACCGGCGGCCTCCACCCGGTCTTCGCGGTCTACGCCACCTTCCTCAACCGGGCCTTCGACCAGGTCCTGATGGACGTCGCCCTGCACAAGTGCGGCGTCACCTTCGTCCTGGACCGGGCCGGTATCACCGGCACGGACGGCGCCTCGCACAACGGCATGTGGGACATGTCGATCCTCCAGTGCGTGCCCACGCTCCGGATCGCCGCCCCGCGCGACGCCGACCAGGTCCGCGCCCAGCTGCGCGAGGCCGTCGCCGTCGACGACGCGCCCACCGTGGTCCGCTTCTCCAAGGGCGCGGTCGGCCCGGCGGTCAAGGCGGTCGGCAAGGCCGGCGGCATGGACATCCTGCGCGAGCCGAAGGCCGCCCGCCCGGACGTCCTGGTCGTCTCCGTCGGCGCGCTCGCCCCGATGTGCCTGGAGATCGCCGACCTGCTGGACGCCCAGGGCATCTCCAGCACCGTCGTCGACCCCCGCTGGGTCAAGCCCGTCGACGAGGCGCTCGCCCCGCTCGCCGAGCGCCACCGCGTCGTCGTCACGGTCGAGGACAACAGCCGCGCCGGAGGCGTCGGTTCCGCCGTCTCCCAGGCCCTGCGCGACGCCGGCGTCGACGTACCGCTGCGCGACTTCGGCATCCCGCCGGTCTTCCTCGACCACGCCTCGCGCGGCGAGGTCATGGCCGAGATCGGGCTGACCGCGCCGGACATCGCCCGGCAGGTCACCGGCCTGGTCGCCAAGCTCGACGGCCGCTTCGAGAGCCGCGTGGCGGAGCCCGCCCGCGACTGACCCGCGCACACCTCTCCGTACGGCCGACGGGCCGGGAGAACCGCCCTTGTACGGGTGGTTCGCCCGGCCCGTTCGCGTGGGACGGGCCGGACGGCGCTCACCGGCCAGGTCGCCGGGGAGACGGCGGGCCCCGCCACCGGCACCGCTGTGGCGTTGGCCGTCGTCGCCCTCGGAGCGCTGGTCGAGCGCCGCACCCACCCGGACCTGCCCGCGCCTTCCGCACCCCGTGAGTGCCGCCGACGTCCGTGCCGGGCCGGGTCCTCACGGAGCGGCCCCGCCCGGCGCCCGCAGCCCCACCTGTCCGGCCAGGAACGCGAGGCACTCGGCCTCCAGCGCCACCACGCGCGAGACGGCGCGGGCACCATGCCCGACGCCGCGTTCCAGGCGCAGCAGGACCGGCCCGGCCCCGGACGTGGCGTGCTGCAGGGCGGCGCACATCTTGCGCGCGTGCAGCGGGTCGGTCCTGGTGTCGCCGTCCGAGGCGGCCAGCAGCACCGCCGGGTAGCTGACGCCGGGCCTGACGCGGTGGTACGGGGAGTAGCCCAGCAGCGTCCGCGCCTGCGCGGGGTCGCGCGCGCTTCCGTACTCGGGCACCCAGCTGGGCCCCAGCCCCGACGTCTCGAAGCGGACCATGTCCAGGAGCGGGACCCGGCACACCGCGGCGGCGTACTTCTCGGGCTCCTGGGTGAGGGCCGCGCCGACCAGCAGCCCGCCGTTGGAGGAGCCCATGACCGTGACCCGGCCCGGTGCGGTCCAGCCGGCCGCCAGCAGGTGGTCGGAGGCGGCGGCGAAGTCGTCGAACGTGTTCTGTTTGTCGGCTCCGCTGCCGGCGAGGTGCCACTCCTCGCCCTCCTCGCCGCCGCCGCGCAGCCCCGCCCAGGCGAAGACGCCGCCCGCCTTGACCCAGGCGAGGACCTGGGGCCGGTACCGGGGCGACATGATCTGGCCGAAGCCGCCGTATCCGGTGAGCAGGGCCGCGCGCGGCACGTCCGGGCGGCCGGTGGGCGAGATCACGAACATCCGCACCGTCGTCCCGTCCCGGGACGTGAAGGCGACCTGCCGGGTGACCGCCCCCTCGGCCTCCGGCTCGTGTCGGGCGCCGTGCTCCCAGGGCGTCACGCGGCACGTCCGCCCGTCGAAGCGGAGGACGCGTGTCGGCGTCACGAAGTCGGTGTAGGTGAACCACGCCTCGTGGCTGCCGGGCGGCCCGGCCGCGAAGCCGCCGACGGTGCCGCTGCCCGGCAGCGGCACCGAGGCCACCTGCCTGCCGTCCGTCAGGTCGTGCACGGTCACTTCCGCCACCGTGTGGCGGGTCCAGGAGGCCAGGCCGAGCGGGTGGTCGAGCTCGGGTCCCGAGACCACCGTGAAGTGGGTGAGGACCGCGTCGGGACGTGGCGCGACCACCTCCCGCCACGCCTCGGGGCCCCGGTGGAGCGCGTCCGGCGGGCACGCGACGACGTGGCCGCGAGCGGCTCCGTGGTCGGTGCGCAGCCACACCGGGTCCTGCGGACCGGTGCCGGGCGCCACGTGCAGACGGGTGGCGGCCGGAGTGTTCTCCTGGACCGGCACCAGCGCCGGCCTCTCCAGCGGTCCCGCGGTCAGGTCGGCCAGGTAGAGGTCGGTGCGGCGGCCGGTGCCGAGCGTGGCCCTGATCCCGAGCCAGCGGCCGTCGGCGGACCCGGACACGCTGTAGAACTGGGTCCTGTCCCGGCCCTCGCCGAAGACCAGGGCGTCGGTGTCGGGCGCGGTCCCGACCCGGTGCAGCCAGACCCGGCGATGGTACTGCTCCTCGCCGGGGTTCAGCCGCGGGTCCAGCCGCCGGACGTAGTAGAACGCCTCGCCGCCGGGCAACCAGGCGACCGACGACCTCCGCACCCGGTCCACCGGCCCGTCGACGACCTTCCCGGTCGCCACGTCGATCACCCGGAGCCGCGAGTCCTCGGTGCCGTCCCGGGAGACCTGAAAGGCCAGCAGATCGCCCTCCAGGGAGGGCTGCCAGGCGTCGAGGACGGTGCGTCCGGAAGGATCGAGGACCTGGGCGTCCAGCAGCATCCGCCCGGCAGCCGCCCCGGGCTCCGCCACCATGAGCACCGGATGCTCCTGGCCCGCGTCCTGCCGCAGCCAGAACGCCCTGCCGCCGCGGGCCCTGGGCGGTGTCGCGCGATCGACGGCGGTGAGCGCCGACACCTCCGCCTCCCACCGCTCCCGGTCGGGCCAGGCCGCCCGTTCCGCCGCGTAGAGGGCCTCCTGCTCGGCGTCCCAGCGGATCACCTCGTCCGCCTTCGCGTCCTCCAGCCAGCGGTACGGGTCGGGGACGCGCACCCCGTGCAGTTCGTCCACGACGTCCTGCCGGGCCGTGCGGGGGTACGCGTGCTGTGCCGGTCGGGCGGCGGAGGTCACTCGGTGCTCCCTCGTCGTGGTGGGGCGGGGGTTCCGACGGCGGCGGCCTTCGGGACCGCTTTCCCGGCCGGCCCGGTGGGCTCACCGGCCTTTTCCTCACCGGCCTGTCCTCCGGCGGGGGCACCGTCCTCGGCGGTCTCCGTGCCGGGCAGGGCGCTGCGGGCGTAGAGACCGGACAGCAGGATGCACAGCCCGGCCACGGCGATGATCGTGTCGATGGGACCGAACCGGACGCCTGCCACCGAGGCTTCGAAGTTCCGCAGCACCGTGCCGGCGAGCCAGCCGGACAGCGCCGCCGCGACCATCGCCGCCAGCTGCGTCATCGGCTGGAACACGGCGACCACCCGCCCGCGGTACTCGGTGGACGCCGCCGAGAGCAGCAGCGGGGCCATCGCGGTGTTCAGCGTGGTGAGGGGAATGGTGAACAGGACGAGCAGGGTGATGCCGCCGATGAATCCGGTCTGCCGGGAGTAGGCGACCAGCAGGGCGCCGCTCAGCAGCAGGCTGACCCACGTCGTCCGGCGCGCCCCGATCCACTGCACCACCCGGCCGGCGCACAGCGCGCCGACGATGCCGCCGACCCCGATGGCCATGCCGACGTAGCCGAAGAGCCGGGCCGACATGCCGAGGTTCTCGGTCGTGAAGAAGATGTTGAGCGTGTTCAGCGCGCCGACCCCGAACTGGCCGATCACGGCGAAGACCAGCAGCGCGACCAGGAACTTGCTGTGTCCGAAGAAGCGGAGGCCCGCCACGAACTCCGGCAGCACGCCGGACCGGCGACCGGCGGCCTTTCCCGTGCCGCTCCCGTCGACCGGAGCCTTTTCGGCGGGGGCCACCCGGACCGAGCGAATGGCGACGTACGACACCAGGTAGGAGAGCGCGTTGAAGAGCATGGCCCACTGCACGCCCAGCGTGAAGAACAGCGGCGCGGCGAGCGGCGGGCCGACGATCAGGGCCGTCTGACTGGTCGCCTGGGTGATGCCGGCCGCCCTGGCGCGGTCGGCGTCACCGGTCACCAGGTCCGCGATGATCGTGAAGCGGGCCGGTGCGAAGAACCGGGCGGCCGCGTGCAGGAGCAGCACGGTGCCGTAGACGAGGGCGAGCCACACCCCGGCGGGCAGCGCGTCGGCCGGCAGGAAGGAGACGGCGGCCAGCACGGCCACCAGACCGCCACGCAGCACTTCGGTGCCGAGCATCGTGCGGCGTTTGTCCCAGCGGTCGACGAAGACGCCCGCGATCGGACCGACGACCAGCACGGCGGTGCCGCCCGCCACCAGGACGCCGCTCACCGCCGCCGGGGCCCAGCTCTCGTCCTTCGCCAGTACGGTGGCCACCCACAGCATCAGGGTGGTGCTGAAGACCATGTCCCCGACGGACGAGACGGCCTGCCCGAACCAGAGCCGCGTGAAGTCGCGGCTGATGAGGGTCAGGCGCGGTGCCATGACGGCCTCCCCGACGACACGACCAGTGTCATGAGAGCGGCCACCAGCGTCGTGTGGTATGCCTTCCGGAAGAACTCCCCGGCCGGGGCCGACCGGGACGCCATGAGCGCGGCAGACCGCCCGGGAATCGCCCCGTCGGACCGCTGGGCCCGCACCAGGCACTCCACGGCCGCCGCTCCCGAGGGAGTGCGCAGCGGCTCCAGCCCCAGGATGAACTGGGTGATGACGAGTTCGGCGGCCAGGTCCCACCGGTCCTGCCCGACGCAGTGGTCCAGCATCAGGCGGACCAGCTCCCGCGCGTGTGCCAGGGCGTCCCCGTCCAGACCGGTCGCGGTCCGCCCGTAGTCGCCGAGGAAGAACGCGGCGTGGGTGAGAGAGTATCCCTCGGAGTCGGTGAGCGGAGCCACCCCCTCCGACGCCGCGCCCCCCGTCGCCGCGCCCCCCGTCGCCGCGCCCCCCGTCGCCGCGCCCCCCGTCGCCGCGTCCCCCGTGACCGCGCTCCCCGGCGCCGCGGCGGTCAGGGTGACGAGCGGGCTCTGTCCGACGAGTTCGGCGTACGGCTCGATGGTGTGGTCGGCACCCGCCTTGTCCGCGTAGAAGCGGATCTCCATGCGCTTGAGCGGCGACTTGCCGGCCGGTGAGAGGAAGCCGGGCGTGAGCCGTCCGAGCGTGGCCCGGCACACCGTGTCGTCGATCCCGTCGGGGGCGAGCGCGGCGCAGGCCAGTCCGTAGGTGGGGGCGGAAGGGGGGTGGGTGTCGAAGAGCCGCGGGAACTCCGGGCGCTGCCAGAGCTTGCGCAGCAGGGCGGTCGCCCCGCCCAGCCGCTCGTCGTGGGGGCCGCCGGCCCGTGCCGAGCAGTGGTGGAGCAGCGCGAGTTCCAGTACGGCCTTCGCCTGCTGGTGCGTCGCCGTCCCCGCGTCCGCCGCGTACGGGTCGAAGTGGTCCAGGTTCGCTCCCAACCAGTCGAGCGTTCCGGCGGAGAGCTGGTCGAGAGATGGCGTCATGGCTACAGCCGCTCCGTCTCGTCCAGGTAGTCGAGCAGGGTCGCGTCCACGTCGTCGCGGAACCGCGTGAGGATGCGGGTGTCCTCGTCGTAGCGGTAGAGGTCCTCGCAGGAGATCCAGCGGTCGCGGGTCGCCTCGGCGGACCGGTACCCGTCTGCCGCCGTGCCGACCTCCCAGTCGGGTTTGCCCGCGGTCTCCCAGCAGCTGGCCAGGGTCCCGTCCGCGCTGATCACCGCGCCGTAGCGGCCTTCGGTGTGCCCGCAGGTGTGGCAGGGCCGGCGGGCGCCGGGACGGCTCACGGCGAAGCCGAGTTCGAGCGCCCGACGCTGCCACCGGGTGAAGTGGGCCGAGAGCTCGCCCGTGTGCAGCAGGTCGTTGGCGTACCCGATGCCCACGTCGCCGACCCGGGCGAAGTACAGGGCGCACCGGGAGGGGTCCAGCTCCGCCGCGAGCCGGTCGATGAGCGCGTCGACGCCGCCGAAGGTCTCCTGGGAGACGTTGACCCGTAGGGTCCACCGGATCGGCGTGACCTCGCCGGCCGCGACGATGTTGCGGACGATCTTGTCGAAAGTGCCACCGTTGTCCGCCCTGTTGACCCGGATGCGGTCATGGTCGGCGCGGTCGCCGTCGAAGGTGACCTGGACGGAGTCGAGCCCGAGGTCGGAGAGCTGCCGTGCGAGCCGCGGGGAGAGCAGCGTGGCGTTGGAGATCATCCACGCCGACGTCATCCCGATGCCCGCGGCCCGTTCCAGCAGCTCCAGGCAGCCACGCGGGTTGAGCAGGGGCTCCCCGCCGAACAGCAGGATGCGCAGCCGGTCCAGTTCGGCCGCGGCCATCTGCCGCTCGGTGAACCCGAGGATCGAGGTGATGGTCTCCGAGGTGAGACGGGTCCGGGCGATCCTGGGCGGACGGCTGCCGTCCGTGGTGTCCTGGGCCGTGTTCTGGAAGCAGTATCCGCAGCCCAGGTTGCAGTTGGTGCTGGTGAGGACGGTCAGCGCGTAGGAGCGGACCGGTGGGGAGGCGAACATGCCGCGCTCGCGCAGCCGGACCTCCGTGTCGGGCCGCAGGCCTCCCTCGGGCGTGACGTGCCGGCCGCCGAGGCGGACCACCCCGCCCCGGCCGAGGAACCACCAGTTGCGTCTGCCTTCGAGGAGGCGTGCGCCGTCCGGGAGTTGGACCAGTTGCTGGCTCATCGCGTCCTCCGAGCTGTGGGTGGTGCCGTGGTCGGAACGGGTTGGGGGTGGCGGCCGTTGACGAGGAGCAGCGTCGTCAGCGCCGTGACGAGCGTCGGCTGATAGGCCCACCGGAAGTACTGCTGGGGACCGGCGGACGCCGGAGCCCGTCCCCGGGCGGTCTTGCCGGGTATCGAGCCGTCCGGAGACCGGGCCCCCGCGAGCATCGCGAGGGCGGCCGTCCCCGAAGGCGTCCGCAGCGGGTCCGAGCCCAGGCAGTGCTGGGCGAGCAGCAGCTTGGCCGCGTACTCCCACGCGTTCTCGCCCACGCAGTGGTCGGTGAGCCGCTCCACCACGCGCAGCGCCCGCTCCCGGGCCTCCGTGTTCAGGCCGGTGTCGCGGAAGCCGTAGTCGGAGAGGTGGAACACGGTGTCCGTCACCTGGCAGACGTCCAGTTCGGTCACCGGCACGCCGTCGGCGCGCGCCAGCATGCTGTTCGCGTACAGCTTCTCGTACGAGGCCAGTTCGTGCCCGAGGCCCGCGAGATCGGCGTAGAACCTGGTTCCCAGGTGGAGGTAGGGCGACTTCCGGCGCGGCGTCAGATAGCCGTCGGCGGACAGTCGGCCGAGCAGGTCGCGTCGGGCGTCGGTGGCGGCCCCGGTCGGCGCCAGGGCGGCCCAGATCAGACCGAACGGGCGCGCGCTGTCGGGGGAGTGGGCGAGGAGGCGCGGGAAGTCCGGCCGCCGCCAGGCGTGCTCCACGACCGCGAGCACGGGCTCCAGGGCGATGTCGTCCGGCGCGGCCTTCTGCCAGCAGCGGCAGAGCAGCGCGAGTTGCAGGAGGGCCTTCACCCGCGGGGTCACGGGCAGTTCGGCGCGGCCGGCCGGGGAGTCGAGACGGCCCGCGTGGAGCCCCAGCCACCGTCCCGTGTCCGTGGACAGGATCGCGAGGGTCCTCTCGGCGACGGCGGCCCCGTTGTTCGTGTCAGGCGCTGACGTTCGCGTAGTCATGGTCCTCCTTCGGGATCACGGAGTGCTGCACCACTCGCTCGACGATGTCGGCCGCGCGGGCGGCGCCGTCCGTCGCGGCCAGCCTCCGGCCGAGGGTCCGGGCGCGGTCCCCCAGGGCTCCGTCCCGCCAGGCCGAGTCCAGCAGCGCCGGCCAGTTCGCCGGCGCGGATTTCGGCAGGTGCGCGGCCACCCCGGCCCGCATGCAGGCGCCGGTGAGCAGCGGCTGCTCGGAGCCGTTGGGCGAGGCCGCGAGAGGGCGGCCGCGCAGCAGAGCGGCCAGCACGGGGGCGGAGGTTCCGCTGGTCAGCACCATGCCGGCCAGGTCGATCAGCGGACCCATCCACGGTTTGCGCACCGTCAGGATGTCGGCTTCCGGCGCGGGTTCGGGGGCCGGGGAGCGGCCCTGCTCGACCACGGCCTGGAACCGGCCGCCGGTGAAGGTCCTGTTGAGGTGGGGCCACCGACTGCCGCCCTCGAACACGCGCCCGAGGTGTACGTACACCACGGGTTTCCGGGACCGTTCCACATGGTCCCTGACCGCTTCGACCTCGCCCGGTCCGGGCGTCGGCTCCCAGCGCAGCGGCCCCACGTGCCGGACGCGGTCGGGCAGTTCGGCGCCCGGGTACTCCAGCACCGGGTCGCCGCGCAGCAGCAGGGCGTCGCCGGGCAGCGGGTCGTCCCCCCACCGGGAGCCACGCGCCGGCAGCCCGGCCTGTTCCCGCACCTCGGCGTACTGCTGACGCATTTCACGGGTCCGGTTGCGCCGGGGCCTGCCCAGCGGTGGTTCGCCGTCCCCGCCCGCCCGGTAGTCCCAGAGGTGGACCGAGAGCCCGACCACGACCACGGGAAGGCCGAGCACTTCGGCCGCGAGCAGCGTGCCGTGGCACAGCACGGAGGTGATCAGCAGGTCGGTGCTGTCCGCGCGGGCGGCGCGCACGGTCGCCCGGTACTGTGCCATGGCGGAGCTGCCCCACCACGCGACGGAGAACGCGCGCCGTTCGCCGAAGTCCTCCGCCGCCGCGAACGGCAGTCCGGCGTCGGCCGCGACCGGTGCGGCGCCGGACCGGCCCAGCACGCTGACGTGATGGCCGCGGCGCCGGAGCTCACGACCGGCCGCGATCGCCGGGTAGAGGTAGCCGCCGTCGCTGAGCGGACACAGCAGGATCCTCACGACGCCCCCCGGCGGGGACGGGCCGGCCGGATGGCGGACGACGCGTGCCGGAGCGGAGCGGCCGGTGCCGGGAGTTCCCGCACCGCGTGCTGCGGGGCCCGGTGCGGGCGTCGGCGATGCGCCGGTAGGGCGGCGGGGGTCACTCGCTGCTCCCTCATGGCATGGCGGGCGGTGGCGGCCCTGAACGGGCGGGAGGGCCGGCAGGGGGAGGGCCGCACGGCGGCCGGGCCTGACGGCGGCCGGGCCTGACGGCGGCCGGGCCTCCGGCGCTCGGAAGGATCTGTCCGAGCGCCGGAGGCCCGCGCGGTGCATCAGGACTCGACGGGGCGAGCTACTGCAGCATGTCGCTGTTGTTGGTGAGGCAGTTGCCCGCCTCGTCCTCGCCGTCCTCACTGTGCGCGACGACCTCGAAGTCCTCGGACTCGGTCGGCTCCTGGCTCTGGTTCTCAGGCATGTTCTTCTCCTCTGTCGACGGTGTCGGTTGCACCGGCTGAGAAGAAACGTACGGACGCGCGGTATGGGAACGCCTGATCGTCGGCCCGACGCCGGTATACGGCCCCGGACACGGGCACGCGGCAGCACGGGAAACCGCTGCGGGGCCCGGTGCCGGACCGTGGACACGTGTCGGGCTCCCCGCGCGCCCACGCACGGCGAGCGGACCGCGAGGGGCGGTCGGGCGCGGTGGCTTCGGGCGGCCGCGCGGAAGGGGGCCGCCGCGCCCCGGGCCGGAGGCACTGGCCTCGACCGGCAGGGACCGGGGGCAGTGGCCTGAGCTGTGTACGGACCGGGGGAGCGCTACGCGTCCGGCAGCGGCCGTACCGTACGCGGCCCCACGCACCGGGCCCCGTACGCCTGGACCCGCTGCCGCAGTCCGCGGTCGGCGGTGACGACGACGCAGTCCCGGTCGGGGGAGGCCCCGGCCGCCAGCTCGGCGATCAGGTCGTCGCCGCTGCCGGTGGCCGGTTCGACCCGGACCCCGGCCACGGACGCGACGCCCCGGGCGGCCCCTTCGACGACGAGCACCAGCTCGACGGGGCCGGGCGCCCCGGGCAGCCCGGCCGCCGCGTACGGGACCAACGAGTCCCGCAGCCGGGCCGCCGCCCCGCGCCGGTCCCGCCACCACCCGTCGGGCACGGAACCGACCACATTGGCGGCGTCCACGATCACCAGCACCGTATCGTCGTCGCTCATCCCGGCAGGGTGTCACGGGGAGCGCGGTGCGGCGGTCCGTCAGCCGCCGGTGGCGGGGGACTTCTTCGCTTCCTCGGGGATCGTGGTGTCCTCGCGGATCGCCTTCCACAGCTGACCCGCCTGCGGCTGGGCCGCGACCACCCGGTTCTTGTCGATCTTGTCGTACTCCACCGGCAGCATGATCGTCTCCATCGATGCCGGGTCGACGCCGTTCATCGAGCGGGCGAACTCGGCCAGGGAGCTGAGCGAGGCGAGTCCCGAGTCGGTGGTGAGCGACTTGGTGGCCGATTCGGCGATCTTGTACGAGTTCGCCGGACTGCCCAGCAGGTCCTGCGACTTGACCTCGCTCAGCAGGGCCATCAGGAACTGCTGCTGGAGCCCGATGCGGCCGAGGTCGCTGCCGTCGCCGATGCCGTGCCGGGTCCGGACGTACGCCAGGGACTCGGTGCCGTTCAGCTTCTGCGGGCCCGCGGTGAGGCTCAGCCCGGACGCCTTGTCCTCGATGTCCTGCGGTACGTCGACGGTGACCCCGCCGATGGCGTCGACCAGGTCCTTGAACCCGGCGAAGTTGATCTCCAGGTAGTGGTCGATGCGGACGCCGGACATCTTCTCCACCGTCTTCACGACACAGGCCGGACCGACCTGCGCGTAGACGGAGTTGAACATGACGCGTTCCTTGGCCGGCACCGTGGATTCGTCGCCCCCGGCGCATTCGGGCCGGGTCACCAGGGTGTCGCGCGGGATGGAGACGGCGACGGCCTTCGACCGGCCCTCGGGTATGTGCACCACCATCGCGGTGTCGGAGCGGGCGCCGCTGACGGCCCCGCCGCCGCCCAGCTCCTTGTTCTCCGCCCCGGCACGTGAGTCCGAGCCGAGGACCAGCAGGTTCTGCCCGCTGGTGGGAAGCTTCTCCGGGCGGTCCTCGCCGAGCGCCTTGTCGATGTCGACGGCCTTGATGTTCCCGTCGAGCCGGCTGTAGAACCAGTAGGCGGTGGAGCCGCCGGCGAGCAGCAGGACGAGCAGGACACCCAGCGTGATCTTGAGGCCGCGGCGGCGCTTGCGGGGCTTGGCGGCGCGTCGGGAGGCGCGCGGGCCCGGAGGCATGACGTCGTTGCTCATCCTGCTGGAGTCCCTCGTTCTCTTGGCCCGGTCGGGCGGTGCGGAGTGGGGGACTCGGGTGGGGCCGGTCCACGCGCGTGGGGGGCTGAGCGTGCACTATAGACAGATTTTCGAATGTTGTGTAATTCTTCACGCGCCCTTCGGCCTCCGCACATGATCGCCGCCCGTCGCGCGATGGGGCGGTGAACTCCTCCGCCGCCTCGTCGTGCCGGGGGAGTGCTGCGCGTCGGGCCGAACAGAGATTCTATGATGGGTGCGTATCGGTCTGCCGCCCGTCCACAACGCCGACGCGTTGCCCGGGGCGGGGCCGAGGAACTTCTGGGAAGGACGACCTCACGCCATGCCGGTCAGATCCAAGCGCGCTGCCCGGAGAGGGGCCCCGCACCCGGGTGCCGAGGACCACGACGCCCGCGTACCGAACGACGCTTCCGCGCCTCTCCGCGCCCGGTCCACCGCGGGCGGCCGGTGGCTGGTCCTGGGCAAGGACGGCCGGCTCACCGCCTACGCGCTGGCCGCACAGGGACTGCTGCGCTGGACGGAGGAGTCCCCCGGCGGCCCCCGGTGGACCGGCCCGGTGCTCATTCCGGCTCCACATCTCACGCATCTGTCCGTGGCCCAGGGCGCCGACGGTTTCGTGCACTTCGTCGGCCGCCGAGCCGTCGAGGGGGACCACTGCCGGGCCGTCGACCTGGTGAGTGCCACCCAGTTCCAGTCCGGCCGCCCCCTCACCGAATGGCGGTCGCTCGGGAACCAGCACAAGGAACCCGAGAAGGCGGCGCGCATCGGCATACCGTCGGCCGCGGTGGGCCAGTCCGGTGCGCTCCACGTCTTCGTGCGGAACGCGAACGGAAGTCTCGTCATGCGGCGCGAGACCGCGGGCGGCAGCTGGCAGGGATGGCAGGACCTGAAGGCCGGACCGATCCGGGACGGAGTCGCCGTGGCCGGCGCCTCGACCGGTCGCGTCGAAGTGGTCGCCCCCGGGGACGGTCTGACGATGCGCTGGACCCAGGGCGAGCCCGGAGGTGCCTTCCGGCGCGACCAGGACATTCCGTTCGGCCATGCCGCCGGAAGCGCCGTCGCCCTGGAGACCGCGCCGGAACGGATGACGTTCTACTGGGCGGACGAGGGCACGGGCGGCGTCGTGGCGTACCGCCCGGGCACCTGGGCCATCTCGCTGGGCGGCGCGGCCTCGAACGTCCCGGTCGCCGCCCTGCGCGCCGTGCTCGACGGTTACGACTGCACGGTGCTCGCCCACCGGGGCCACGACGGCCAGGTCATGCTGGCGGCCTGCGGTACGGAGAACGAGAGCGGCGGCATGTGGTGGTCGCCCACCGGCGAGAACTGCGCGGGCGGCCCCGCGCTCGCGCACGACGTGTACGGGCGGGTGGTGCTGGCCCTGATCGGCGAGGACGGCGCACTGCACGTCGCCCGCCAGAGGCGCGAGCCCGGTCTCGCCCTGGAGCCTTCCGTGCGGGTGTGACGGCGACGGCGGGAGCATCACCCCTCGGGGCGCTCCCGCCGTTCATGTTTTCGCTCCCGCCCGCGCGGGGTGTTCCCCGCCCGCGGGGAACACCCCGACCGAGGGCTCAGGTGAGGAGCTTCAGCCCGATCGACAGGTAGTTGCTGTCCGTGTAGTACGGGTGGAATCGCACCGAACGGCCCTGCGGTGTGGCGACGACCCGCTGCGGGAAGACGTTCACCTGCTTCCGCTGCACGATGTCGTCGGCGAAGCGGCCGATCCGCAGCCGGTGCGCCGTGCCCGAGACCGTCAGATTCGCCGGGATACTCAGGGAGAGGTCCCAGATGGTGTCCAGCTCGATCATCCGGTCGCCGTACTGCAGGAGATCGATGGTGAAGCTGGCGCCGCCGTTGGAGAACGCGCAGGGGATGGTGAAGAACGACTCCTTGTTCTTCCGGCTCTGCGCGATGATGTGCGCGCCGTGCCCGTCGGCGTCGACATGAGGGCCGCCCTGCGCGGCGGCGACTCCCAGCGCGAACATCTGCACGTTGAGATGCGAACCCGCCGTCTCGATCCCGAGGACCTCCGCGTGCGCGGGAACCTCGCGGGAGACGATCTGGAGGTATCCGCCGTCGGGCGATCGCGTGAACGACCGGAACCGCGCCGGGGAGGTACTCGCGCCGGAGATGAGCGAGTTCGCGGACTGCTGGAGTTCCTTGATCTTGATGCGGCGCATCACCCCGTCGTCCTCTCGGCGCAGGAGGACGTTCCAGGTCCCGGTGGCCAGCCGGAGCTGCCCGGGGATCGCCGCGTAGTGCCCGTTGGCCGTCTGCTCCGTGGGGCCCGTCATCAGGGCCTGCCGGCCGTCCGCCGCGTTCACGCACAGGACGGTGAAGCGGTGGCCGGCGGCCCGGGTCGGGTCGACGACGAGTTCGAGGTCGCCCGAGGAAGTGGCCCGGCACAGGGCCTCGGGGCGGTAGTCGCGGGCCGTGAGCAGCCTGGAGAGGTACGTCTCGTAGGTGATGGCCTGCGACTCGTTGCTGTAGTCGCGGGCCTTCTCGACCGCGTTGGCGCCCATCTGCGACCGGGTCTCGGCGTCGCCCATGAGCCAGTCGAGGTTCTTGGCGAACGACTCCGCGTCCCCCACGGGGGACAGCACGCCGTCCACACCGTCGGAGATGATCTCCGAAGGACCGTGCGGACCGGCGGTACTGAGCACCGGGACGCCACAGGTCATGGCTTCCACGATCGTCAGTCCGAAGGTCTCGTCCGTCGAGGTCGAGGTGTGCAGCGCCGACTTGGCCAGTTCCTCACGGAGGTGCTTGGTGTGCCCCATGAGCAGGATGCGCTCGCTCGCGCCCATGTCGTCGATGAGCTTGCGGAGCTTCGGCTTCTCCGCACCGCTTCCGTAGATGCGCAGGGTCCAGTCGGGGTACTTCGTGCCCAGTCGCCCGAAGGCGTCGATGAGGAGGTCGAACCGCTTCCAGTCGACCATGCGCCCCGACGCGGTGACGATGCGCGACTCGCGTACGTCGGACCGCATGAACGTGCTGGTGACCGCGTTGGGAACGGCGTGGAAGTCCGTGCCGACCGCCCCGTAGGCGTCCCGGTGCGTCTGGGCGTCCCTCGACGTCACCGTGACGAAGCCGTCCAGCTGTGGGATGGCGAGGTCCAGCATCTGCCGTGAGGCGCGGCTCTGGTGGTGGTAGTGCGTGTGTGCCTGACCCAGCGTGACGTATCCGCCGGTGCCCAGGGCGGCCACGAGTGCGATGGCGCTCGGCGCCGTCGCGATCACGACGTCGGCGTCGGCGCTCTTCAGATACTCGGCGGCACGCTCGTCCACGAGCCTGCTGTAGCGGTTCTTGTCGTCGGGGTTCCATCCGGCGCCGGGGCAGCGCTCGGTGGCGGCCTGGTGCAGCGGATGGGTGAGGTCCGGCGAGCCGTCACGGGTGTCGACGAGGGTGCGCAGGGTGATGGCCGGGTCGAACCGCAGCGGCGGGACGTCGTGGTACTGGAAGGCGCTCACCAGCTCGACCTCGTGCTGCCGGGCGGCGAGGGAGTTGGCGAGCGTCTGCGTGGCGACGGACGTACCGGCCTGCCCGTACGCGCTGTACATCAGGAATGCGATCTTCACAGGTCCCCCTGGATCGGTGGCCATGAGGCCCGGCTCAGTCGGAATGACTTTCGGAGTGGTTCAGGACCTGCGAGAGTGCGGATTCGAAGGCGGAGTCGGGCGCCGACGTCGGGTCCTGCCGCCGCACGTCGATCACATGTCCCGTCATCGTGGAGAGAAGCACGTCGAGCGAGCTGCGCGCGACCTCCTCCGACGAGAGCAGGGACCCCTCCGGCTCCTGCCCGAACGCCTTGGTGCGCATCGGGGTCGCGGTGCGCTCCGGGTTCACGCAGTTGACCCGGATGCCGTCCTCGGCCCATTCGTCCGACAGCGCCTGGGTGAGGTTGACCATGGCGGCCTTGGTGGAGGAGTACAGGCTGTACTCGGCGCGCCCGCGGGTGTAGCTGCTGGAGGTGAAGAGCAGCAGCTGCCCGGCAGTCTCGGCCAGGTACTTGTACGAGGCACGGGCGATGTTCACGGGCGCGAGGTAGTTGACCTCCATCGCCTCGCGGACGGTGGCGTTGTCGGCCTGGTCGAGCCTGCCGATGCGCAGCACGCCCGCGGTGTTGACCACGTAGTCGATCCGGCCGGTCTCGGCGTAGGCGGTGGCGAAGGCCTCGTCCACGTGGTCGGGGTTCTCGACATGGGTGCCGGTCGTGGAGCGTCCCAGCGCGTAGACGGTCGCCCCGTACTCCCGCGCTATCCGGGCGATGTCGCCGCCGATCCCGTACGAGCCGCCGAAGACGAGCATGGTGCGGCCCGCCAGCCGGTCCCGGTAGAACTCCTCGCCGCTGTGCGCCGGGGCCGTCGTGGAGGCCAGCTGGAACAGCTTGTCGGCGATGAAGACGTCGACGGGCTGGGTCACCTTCATGTTGTACTCGTCGCCCGTCACCACATGGACGGGGACGTCGGGCAGGTACTTCACGACGACCGAGCAGTCGTCGGTCGCCTGGAAGAACGGGTCCGCGGCGGCGTGTTCGTAGGCGGCGCGGATGGTGGAGAGCCGAAAACCCTGCGGGGTCTGCCCCCGCCGGAGCCGGGCGCGGTCGGGCACCTCAGTGATGAACTCCCCGTCGTTCCCGTGTGTCCGGGTGACGATCACGGTGTCGGACGACGGGATGGCCACGTCGACGGCCCGGTAGCGCTCCAGCGCCTCCACGCATTCCTTGACCACACGCTGGGACAGCATCGGGCGCACGGCGTCGTGGAACAGCAGGTTGCAGTCCTCGTCGGCGCCGAGCCGCCCGGACACCGCCGCGATCGCGATGTTCGTCGTCTCACTGCGGGTGCCGCCCCCGGCCAGCACCGCCGACACCTTGCGCAGCCCCGCCCCGGCGACGATCTTCTCGGCCTCCGTCACATGGCTCGGCGTCATCAGGACGATGACGTCGTCGATGTCCGGAGCGTTCTCGAAGACCCGCAGGGTGTGCTCCAGGATGGGCCTCCCCGCGATCTTCAGAAGCTGCTTCGGGATGGCGAGCCCGATGCGCTGCCCGGTGCCACCGGCGAGGACAACGGCGACTGTACGGCGACGGGTGGCGCGCGTGGTCAAGACGTTCCTGCTTCCTGTCGAGGATGAGGGGCGTACGAGAGGCCCGGACACGGAGCGTCCGGGCGACGGGGAGTGTGCGGAATCCGAGTGCGGTCAGGCCGGCTGACGGGGCTGCTGACCGGAGAGGCCGGGGTGGTCCGGGTGTTCGACGGGGAAGTCCCGGATCCCGGACCGGTAGAGAGTGTTCGCGGCCTCGGCGAAGCGAACGGTCGACGGCGGGCTGTCCGGTCCCAGCAGGTATTCCTTGAGCTGTTCCCGGTAGGGGGCCATCACGTCTTGGTCGACGGAGAGCATGGCGGTGAGCGCCGTCTCCAGACCGTTGCACTCGGCGTCCAGGAGGTAGGAGGCGTACGCGGTGCGCTGCTCGTTCCGGAACTCGGCGTCGGGGAGCCCTTCGAGGTTGAAGATGGCGTACGGCTTACGGGTCGCCACGAAGTCCGACACCACGCTCGACATGTCCCCGATGAGCAGATCGGAGTGGTTGAAGCAGTCGTACAGCGTGGGCACCTTGTCGGTCACGACATGGTGAGCGTCGGCGGGCAGCGAGTCCCAGTAGAGCGCGCCCGCCTGGGCGCGGAACTTGCGGATACGGGTGGTCCGCTCCGCCTCGGTCAGGTCCGGGTACTTGGAGCGGACGCCACGCTCCTGGAGCGCGGCGAGGCGCTTGTCGATCCGGGCCAGCCGACGGGCCGCGGTCTTCGAGTCGAGGACCTTGCGCCCGAACCGGCGGGTGTTGTCCTCCTGGAGGAGCGCGATGATGCGCCGGTGGGCGGCCGCGGCCGCGGGGGAGCGGGTGCCGGTCAGCGGATGAGGCTTGTAGATGATTCGCAGTTGCTCCTTGTACGAGAGCAGGGTGCGTATGAGGTGCTCGCCGGCCGGGATGACCGAGGTGTAGCAGGCGTCGTCCGTCCAGCCCTCCCAGGTGGGGGCGTAGATGACGGTGGGTATCTCGTTGTCGACCGAACCCGTCCAGCGGCGCAGGGGCATCAGCTGCGGGCGCCCGACCTCCACGATCTGCTGGGCGGTCACCGCGTGCTTGATGCGCTCGTAGCGGTCGCGTCCGGCGCGTCCGGCCACCCAGATCTCGTCGAAGACCTTGCTGACGCGGTTGCTGCTGGCCAGCTTGTCGCTGTCGCCGTGACCGATGAAGACGTGCTTGACCTCGTGCCGCTGGAGCATGTGCACGTTCTTTCCGGCGTTGCCGGGGTAGAGCGTGACGCGGAGCTCGGGCATCTCGACGCGGGCCAGGTACTCGGCCTTGGGAACGCAGATGACCGGTACGGAGGTGGCGTCCAGGAAGCGCAGCGTGGCCCGCTCGCGCAGCACGATGATGGGGCGCAGGTCCAGCTCCTCTAGCGACTCCAGCCACATGTTCACCTGGTACATGAAGTCGCGGGAGACGGCGGCGAAGGTGAAGTACAGGGCGACCTGCGGCCGGTACTGCCCGAGCTGCCAGTTCAGCTCGTCGATGGCCTCGTCGGGGGTGGGCAGGACCAGCGCGCTCCGGGCGCCGGGCAGCAGGACGAGCACGGCCAGGAAGGCGAGCCAGACCGTGGCGATCCCGCCGAAGGTCACGTACTCCCAGTCGTCCGTGGCGACGGTGCCGATCGCACCGGCCATCAGCGGGACGTCCAGGTGCAGCATCTTGCGGACGTGCTTGCTCGTCAGGAACGGATGCGGCATGCGGCGGATGCCCAGCGCTTCGAGGTCCAGCCCGCGTGTGGTGAAGGGCAGCGCCGCGCGTTCGGACTTGACCCGCTTGACCATCGCCCCGTAGACGAGCTGCAGCGTGAAGAGCAGCAGCAGCCCCACCGCCGTCATCTGGATGACGAACGAGTCCAGGTCGATGATGGCGCCGCAGAGCGCGAGCAGCAGGAACTGACGGATCAGGAAGCGGATGGTGAGCCCGAAACGCGAGTCCCTCAGCCGTTCCAGCGTGGAGGACTCGGCGGTGTGCAGGAGCAGGTCGGCCAGGTAGCTGACGGCCGCCGCGTAGGCGAAGACGGGCAGCGACACCATCACCACCGCGGCCATCATCGCCACGAAGCTCAGCACCAGAGCAGCTGTGATCAGGACCCCCAGTACGGCCTGACGTTTTTGCTTGCCCATGGGCTGCCGACCCCTCCCTCGAATGATCTTGTGCGGCGCTGGCTGGGTTGCCGGCCAGGAACAGGACTGCCGCACGTCACAGTGGGGGCCGTGCCGCGGCGGTACTCCGGTGCGGACGGTGCGTAAGGAACTTGTGAAGCATCCGATCAAACTTTAGACACTGGCCGCGCTCACCAAAGAACTTTCAAGGGGCAAAAATAGAACAATTGTCGTCTGGATGCTGAACAGTTATGAACAGTTGGCTGTCACGTGATCGAAATGCGCGACTTGCGTCACATCTGACGGCCGTGGAGTCGGCTCACGTCGTGGCGCCCGGGGCCGGGCACGCGTAGACGGCGAGACGGCGGTGCCCGGGGGTCTTGACCGAGAAACCCACACAGAGCTGGGGCTCGGGCGCGGCCCGCACGGCAATCCCCTCGGGTTCGCGGTACCCCAGCTCCGGCGCCACGGTCACCTTGCGGCGGCCCGCTACCTCGCCGGTGCGCACATCGAGCGCCGCCACGAAGGTGTCGCCCCCGCCCGAGGGAGGGTTGGCCCCGGCTTCGTCCGTGTAGCCCTTGCCGGTCAGCTGGTAGATGTGGTTCCCGTGCAGCGCGCACCCCTGGACCCACTCCCCGTCACGCAGGGCGCCGTCGACGACCGTGTGCAGGGGCTCGTACCGCCCGGCGAGGAAGTCGTCCGTCCGGTAGACCGCGTAATGGTGCGCCTCGCCGACCCAGTGACTCACCAGGACCCGGCCGTCCACCGGATCGAAGGCCGGATGGAGCTGACGGCTGCCCGGCAGCGGCCGGTGGTGCCGTACGGCGGGCGACGAACTGTCCAGGACGGCCCCCTCCCGGAACGGCACCCGGGCGACGGCGCGTCCGTAACCGGTCCGCTCGTCCACATCGGACTCCACCCAGAGCAGCACGTCCTCGCCCGAGGTCTCCACGCCCATCGAGACTCCGTGGCCGAACCCTCGGAGATACATGTGCCCGGCGGCGCCCCCCGCGAGCGGCAGCACCGAGACGCACATATCGCCCGCCGCCTTCCGTTCGCGACCGGACAGGGGCTCGTCCTCGTCGGGCAGCCGAAGCCCACCCGCCATCACCTGCAGCGCGTACACCCGGTCGCCCACGGGGTCGAAGGCGATCGACTGGGGTCCGCTGACGGTGCGCAGCGGGCTCGGCGGCAGCAGCGCCACCGCCTCGTCCACGGCGAACAGTCCCACCGTCGCCGGGGGAGGAGCCGCCCGGTCGTCGCGCCCGGTCGCCCAGGACAGCACGCCGCCCGCCGCGGCGATGGCCGCGCCACCGCCGGCGAAGAGGACCGCTCTACGGCCGAGGTGATTCCTGGTGCCCGTCATACCGGTGTGCACGCCGTTCTGCCCGTGGACGGGGACCGTCCACTTCCCGGGCTGCTCAGGGGGGGAGTGATCGGGGCATTCTGTCACCACTCCACCGGGACCGGTCCGGGCAGGCACGAAGGGTACGACTCGTCGCCGAGTCGTACCCTTCGTGGTCCGTCCGTCGTGATCCGGGTGTTACGCCGGCACGCTCGCCACGCCCTGCTCCAGGAACGGCTTGCCGTTCACCCGCTGGGAGACGCCCTCACGGTCCAGGTACGGCGTGATGCCGCCCAGGTGGAAGGGCCAGCCCGCGCCGGTGATCAGGCACAGGTCGATGTCCTGGGCCTCGGCGACGACGCCCTCGTCCAGCATCAGGCCGATCTCCTGCGCCACCGCGTCGAGCACCCGGTCGCGGGTCTGCTCCTCGGTGAGGACGGTGTCGCCCTGCTTGAGGAGGGCGGCGACCTCGGGATCGAGGACCGGCGCGCCGGAGTCGTGGACGTAGAAGCCGCGCTTGCCCGCCTTGACGACCGCCGCGAGGTTCTCGGAGACCGTGAAGCGCTCCGGGAAGGCGCGGTTCAGGGTCTCGGAGACGTGCAGGCCGATGGCCGGGCCGACCAGCTCCAGGAGCACCAGCGGGGACATCGGCAGGCCGAGCGGCTCGACGGCCTTCTCCGCGACCTCGACCGGGGTGCCCTCGTCGATGACGTTCTGGATCTCGCCCATGAAGCGGGTGAGGATGCGGTTGACGACGAACGCCGGGGCGTCCTTCACCAGGACCGCGGTCTTCTTCAGCTTGCGGGCCACCCCGAACGCCGTCGCCAGCGAGGCGTCGTCGGTCTGCTCGCCGCGGACGATCTCCAGGAGCGGGAGGATCGCGACCGGGTTGAAGAAGTGGAAGCCGACGACCCGCTCGGGGTTCTTCAGCTTCGACGCCATCTCGGTCACCGAGAGCGAGGAGGTGTTGGTGGCGAGGATCGCGTGCGCCGGGGCGACCGCCTCGACCTCCGCGAACACCTGCTGCTTGACGCCGATCTCCTCGAAGACGGCCTCGATGATGAAGTCCGCGTCCGCGAAGCCCTCGGCCTTGTCGAGGACCCCGGAGACCAGGCCCTTGAGACGGTTGGCCTTGTCCTGGTTGATGCGGCCCTTGCCGAGCAGCTTCTCGATCTCGGCGTGGACGTAGCCCACACCCTTGTCGACGCGCTCCTGGTCGATGTCCGTGAGGACGACCGGGACCTCAAGGCGGCGCAGGAACAGCAGCGCCAGCTGCGAGGCCATCAGGCCCGCGCCGACGACGCCGACCTTGGTGACCGGGCGGGCCAGGCTCTTGTCCGGGGCGCCGGCCGGGCGCTTGGCGCGCTTCTGGACCAGGTTGAAGGCGTAGATGCCGCTGCGCAGCTCGCCGCCCATGATCAGGTCCGCCAGCGCCTGGTCCTCGGCGTCGAAGCCGGCGCTCAGGTCGCCGTCCTTCGCCGCCGCGATGATGTCCAGCGCCCGGTACGCCGCCGGGGCCGCGCCGTGCACCTTGGAGTCGGCGATGGCCCGGCCGCGGGCGACGGCCTGGTCCCAGGCCGCACCGCGGTCGATCTCCGCGCGCTCGACCGTGACCGAGCCCTTGAGCACGTTCGCGGTCCAGATCAGCGACTGCTCCAGGAAGTCCGCACCCTCGAACAGCGCGTCCGCGATGCCGAGTTCGAAGACCTGCTTGCCCTTGAGCTGACGGTTCTGGTTCAGCGAGTTCTCGATGATCACCGAGACCGCGCGGTCCGCGCCGATCAGGTTCGGGAGCAGCGCGCAGCCGCCCCAGCCGGGGACCAGACCGAGGAAGACCTCGGGCAGCGAGAACGCCGGGAGCGCCTTGGAGACGGTGCGGTAGGTGCAGTGCAGACCGACCTCGACACCGCCGCCCATGGCCGCGCCGTTGTAGTACGCGAAGGTGGGGACCGCGAGGCCGGCCAGGCGGCGGAAGACGTCGTGGCCGCCCTTGCCGATGGCCAGCGCGTCCTCGTGACGGCTCAGCAGCTCGACACCCTTGAGGTCGGCGCCGACCGCGAAGATGAACGGCTTGCCGGTGATGCCGACACCGGTGATGGTGCCCTCGGACGCCTCCTTCTCGACCTGGTCGATCGCGGCGTCGAGGTTCGCCAGCGACTGCGGTCCGAAGGTGGTCGGCTTGGTGTGGTCCAGGCCGTTGTCCAGCGTGATGAGCGCGAACCGCCCGGCGCCGTACGGCAGGTCCAGGTGGCGTACGTGCGCCTGGGTGACGACCTCACCGGGGAACAGCTCGGCCGCACCCTTCAGAAGCTCAGTGGTGGAACTCACTTGTTGCCTCCGTCAGCGTTGAAGTGCGGGTTCTCCCAGACGACCGTGGCGCCCATGCCGAAGCCGACGCACATGGTCGTCAGGCCGTAGCGGACCTCGGGGTGCTCCTCGAACTGCCGGGCCAGCTGCGTCATGAGCCGGACACCGGAGGAGGCCAGCGGGTGGCCGTAGGCGATGGCGCCGCCGAACTGGTTGACGCGGGTGTCGTCGTCGGCGATGCCGTAGTGCTCCAGGAAGGCGAGCACCTGCACGGCGAACGCCTCGTTGATCTCGAAGAGACCGATGTCGTCGATGGTCAGACCGGCCTGGGCCAGTGCCTTCTCCGTGGCCGGGATCGGGCCGTAGCCCATGACCTCCGGCTCGACGCCCGCGAAGGCGTAGGAGACCAGGCGCATCCTGACCGGGAGGCCCAGCTCGACCGCGACGTCCTCGGCGGCGAGCAGCGAGGCGGTGGCGCCGTCGTTGAGACCCGCGGCGTTACCGGCCGTCACCCGGCCGTGGGCGCGGAAGGGGGTCTTCAGGCCCGCGAGGGACTCCATCGTGGTGCTGGGGCGCATCGGCTCGTCGGCGGTGACCAGGCCCCAGCCCGTCTCGCCCGCCTCGGGGTTGGTGCGGCGCACCGAGACCGGCACCAGGTCCTGCTGGATCTTGCCGTTGGCGTACGCCTTGGCGGCCTTCTCCTGCGAGCGCACCGCGTAGGCGTCGGCGCGCTCCTTGGTGATGGTGGGGTAGCGGTCGTGCAGGTTCTCCGCCGTCATGCCCATGAACAGGGCGGATTCGTCGACCAGCTTCTCCGACACGAAGCGCGGGTTCGGGTCGACGCCCTCGCCCATCGGGTGGCGGCCCATGTGCTCGACGCCACCGGCCACGACGACGTCGTACGCGCCGAAGGCGATGGAACCGGCCGTCGAGGTGACGGCGGTCAGCGCGCCCGCGCACATGCGGTCGATCGAGTAGCCCGGGACGGACTGCGGCAGACCGGCCAGGATTCCGGCGGTACGGCCCAGCGTGAGGCCCTGGTCACCGATCTGCGTGGTCGCGGCGATGGCGACCTCGTCGATCTTCTTGGGGTCCAGGTCCGGGTTGCGGCGCAGCAGCTCCCGGATGGCCTTCACGACGAGGTCGTCGGCGCGGGTCTCGTGGTAGATGCCCTTCGGGCCCGCTTTGCCGAACGGGGTGCGGACGCCGTCGACGAAGACGACGTCCCGGATGGTACGAGGCACGATGGCTCTCCTCCAGGGTGCGGGATGGCACTGCTGCGGGGCACGCCACGGGGACGCGCCGCCTGCCATCATGCTACTTGCGGGTAACCAGACTGCCCACCCCTCATGGCCGGAGCGTCGAAGGTCACACCGCGTCGGCACCCGCCGCAGGCCGCCGAAGCCGGTGCGCAGCGGGCGAGGAGGGTCGTGAACCTGGCGTGATTTCGACCATCGGTTCGGTCCGCGAACAGGGCCCGGAGAGCGGAAAACCCCCGGTCCGTGACCGGGGGTGTCCGCTGCGTGACGGAATCAGGAGGTGCCCAGCGCCCGGACCAGGAGCGGGGCGACCTGCTGGATCTGCCAGTTCCGCGCCCCGTACCCGGCGAGGGTGTCCTCGACGGCGCCCGGGGTCGGGTGCGTCGGCGGCTCCCAGCAGACCCGGCGCACGGTGTCCGGGGTGATCAGGTTCTCCTGGGGCATGTGGAGGCGTTCGGCCAGCTCGGAGATGGCGGCGCGGGCGGCCGAGAGCCGGGCGGCGGCGGCCGGGTCCTTGTCGGCCCAGGAGCGCGGGGGAGGCGGTCCGGCCGGCTGCTGACCGGGCTGCGGCAGCTCCGGCTCGGGCAGCGCCCTGGCCCGGTCCACGGCCGCCTGCCACTGCTCCAGCTGACGGCGTCCCATGCGGTGGCCGAATCCCGGCAGCGCGGTCAGGGCCTGCACATCGACCGGCAGCGCGAGCGCGGCCTCGACGATCGCGGCGTCGCCGAGCACCTTGCCCGGGGAGATGTCGCGGCGCTGGGCGACCTGGTCACGGGTGGTCCACAGCTCCCGGACGACGGCCATCTGACGGCGGCGGCGCACCTTGTGCATGCCCGAGGTGCGGCGCCAGGGGTCCTTGCGGGGCGGCGCGGGCGGCGCGGCGGCGATGGCGTCGAACTCCTCCCGGGCCCATGCCAGTTTGCCCTGCCGCTCAAGCTCCTCCTCCAGCGCGTCGCGCAGGTCGATCAGGAGCTCCACGTCGAGCGCGGCGTAGCGCAGCCAGGGCTCGGGCAGCGGGCGGGTGGACCAGTCGACCGCGGAATGGCCCTTCTCCAGGGCGTACCCGAGGACGTTCTCCACCATCGCGCCGAGGCCGACGCGCGGGAAGCCCGCGAGCCGTCCGGCCAGCTCGGTGTCGAACAGCGAGGTGGGAGTCATGCCTATGTCCCGCAGGCACGGCAGGTCCTGGGTCGCCGCGTGCAGGATCCACTCGGTGCCGGTCAGCGCGGAGCCGAGGCCCGAGAGGTCGGGGCAGCCGACCGGGTCGACCAGGGCGCTGCCCGCGCCCTCGCGGCGCAGCTGTACGAGGTAGGCGCGCTGGCCGTAGCGGTATCCCGAGGCGCGCTCGGCGTCGACGGCCACCGGGCCGGTGCCCGCGGCGAAGGCGGCGATCACCCCGGCGAGGGCGTCGTCGGACGTCACCACCGGGGGAATGCCCTCGCGCGGTTCGAGCAAGGGGATCGGCGCCGGGGCGACGTCGTCCGGGGGAGCGCCCCCGGTGGTTCGCAGTGAAGTGTCTGCTGCGGTCTCTTGGGCGTCGGTCACGTGTCAAGGGTATCTGGGTATGCGCGGAGCCCGTCGACGGAACGTTCCGTCGACGGGCTGCCATGCGCGTATTCCAGCCGGAGGCGCGTCGAGGCACGTCCCGGCGGGGTGCGGTCAGTGGATGATGCCCGTCCGCAGGGCGACCGCGACCATTCCGGCGCGGTCTCCGGTGCCGAGCTTGCGGGCGATGCGGGCGAGGTGGGACTTGACGGTCAGGGCGGAGAGGCCCATCGAGACGCCGATGGCCTTGTTGGACTGGCCTTCGGCGACCAGGCGGAGCACCTCCACCTCGCGTCCGGACAGTTCGCGGTAGCCGCCCGGGTGGCTCGGGGAACCGGGAGGCCGGCGGTGCATACGGGCGGCGTTGGCGCCGATGGGGGCGACGCCGGGGCGGGTGGGGTGACCGATGTTGGTTCGGGTGCCGGTGACGACGTAGCCCTTCACGCCGCCCGCGAGGGCGTTGCGAACGGCGCCGATGTCGTCGGCGGCGGAGAGAGCGAGACCGTTGGGCCAGCCTGCGGCGCGGGTCTCGGAGAGCAGGGTCAGCCCGGAACCGTCGGGCAGGTGGACGTCGGCAATGCAGATGTCGCGCGGGTTGCCGACGCGGGGGCGTGCCTCCGCGATGGACGACGCTTCGATGACGTCACGTACTCCGAGGGCCCACAGATGGCGGGTGACGGTGGAACGGACGCGCGGGTCGGCCACGACGACCATGGCCGTCGGCTTGTTCGGGCGGTAGGCGACCAGGCTTGCGGGCTGCTCAAGGAGAACGGACACCAGGCCTCCTGGGGGGAGTGGCGGGACGGGCCGGCTCGGGGGATGAAGCCGGGGGCGAACCGTGCTTGAAGGGTCATTGACCTCTTCGGCAGCGGACCCGTCCTCCTTTAGGGGAAGATCACGATTTGGTGAGTAACAATTCGGGCAAATAGGACGTGCGATCGATTGTACGAAAAGAGAGCCGGCGCCTGTGCGATACGGGTGACGGAGTGTTACGGAACCTGTGGCCCGCGCCGCTGCGGCAGCGTCACCACCGTCGCGTCCGCCGGATCCGACGGCGGCAGTCCCGCGATCTGGCACAGCAGATCGCCCCAGGCCATCAGGTGTGACGCCACGTCCGGCACCCCGGACCGCCCCTCGCGAGGCGTCCACGAGGCGCGGATCTCGATCTGCGTCGCCGGACGGCGCGCGGACAGCGCACCGAAGTAGTGCGATCCGGCGCGTGTCACCGTTCCGCCGGCCTCTCCGTACGACAGGCCCCGCGCGTCCAGCGCACCCGTCAGCCAGGACCAGCACACCTCCGGGAGCAGCGGGTCCGCCGCCATCTCCGGCTCCAGCTCCGCCCGGACCAGCGTCACCAGCCGGAACGCGCCCTGCCAGGCGTCGTGCCCCGCCGGATCGTGCAGCAGGACCAGCCTGCCGTCCGCGAGATCGTCCTCGCCGTCCACCACCGCCGCCTCCAGGGCGTACGCGTGCGGCGCGAGGCGCTGGGGCGGCCTGGTCACCTCCACCTCCAGCTCCGGGCGGAGGCGCGCGGAGCTCAGCGCTTCGACCGCCGCCAGGAACGCGGGCGGCACGGAAGGACCCTCCGTGCGGTCCTTGCTTTCAACGCCATCGGAATGATCGGAAAATTGTCCCTGAGCCGGAGCCATGCGGGGAAGAGTAGGCGGAAGGCGGGCTTCGCGCAGGGAGAGACACCCGTGCGGGACCGGGCTCCTTCGGCACGCGTGCGAAGATTCTGTGCGTGAGTGCCAACGACAGCCCTTCGGGCCAGCAGACGACGACCTCCGCCAGCCTCGACGCGGTCCGCCACGCCACCCACGACTCGGCGTTCCTCCGGGCCTGCCGCCGCGAACCCGTCTCCCACACGCCGGTCTGGTTCATGCGCCAGGCGGGACGCTCGCTGCCCGAGTACCTGAAGGTCCGCGAAGGCATCGCGATGCTCGACTCCTGCATGATGCCGGAGCTGGTCGCCGAGATCACCCTGCAGCCCGTACGCCGCCACAAGGTCGACGCCGCGATCTACTTCAGCGACATCGTCGTGCCCCTGAAGGCCATCGGCATCGACCTCGACATCAAGCCCGGCGTCGGCCCCGTCATCGCCGAGCCGATCCGCACCCGCGCCGACCTGGCCCGGCTGCGCGACCTCACCCCCGAGGACGTCCCGTACGTCACCGAGGCCATCGGGATGCTCACCGCCGAGCTGGGCGCCACCCCGCTCATCGGCTTCGCCGGGGCCCCCTTCACCCTCGCCAGCTACCTCGTCGAGGGCGGCCCCTCGCGCAACCACGAGCGCACCAAGGCCATGATGTACGGCGACCCGCAGCTGTGGGCCGACCTCGTCGACCGGCTCGCGGAGATCACCGGCGCCTTCCTCAAGGTGCAGATCGAGGCCGGCGCCTCGGCCGTCCAGCTCTTCGACTCCTGGGTCGGCGCACTGGCCCCCGCCGACTACCGCCGCGCGGTGCTGCCCGCCTCCGCGAAGGTCTTCGACGCCGTCGCCCCCTACGGCGTCCCCCGCATCCACTTCGGCGTCGGCACCGGCGAACTGCTCGGCCTGATGGGCGAGGCGGGCGCGGACGTCGTCGGCGTCGACTGGCGCGTCCCGCTGGACGAGGCCGCCCGCCGCGTCGGCCCCGGCAAGGCGCTCCAGGGCAACCTCGACCCGGCGGTGCTGTACGCGCCGGCCCCGGCCGTCGAGGAGAAGGCCCGCGAGGTGCTGGACGCGGCCGCGGGGCTCGAGGGCCACATCTTCAACCTGGGCCACGGCGTCATGCCGACCATGGACCCGGACGCCCTCACCCGGCTCGTGGAGTACGTGCACACGCAGACCGCGCACTGAACCGACGGATGCCCGGGGGCCGGCCCGCGAAGCCGGCCGGCCCCCGGGACCTCGTCAGCTGCCCGCGCCCCGCACCGCCGCCACCGCCTTGCGCGCGGCGACCAGCACCGGGTCCCAGACCGGCGAGAACGGCGGGGCGTAGCCCAGGTCGAGCGCCGTCATCTGCTCCACCGTCATCCCGGCCGTCAGCGCCACCGCCGCCACGTCCACCCGCTTCGCCGACCCCTCGCGCCCGACGATCTGCACCCCGAGCAGCCGTCCCGTGCGGTACTCCGCGATCATCTTCACCGTCATCGGCTTCGCCCCCGGGTAGTAACCCGCCCGCTGCGTCGACTCGATCGTCGCCGTGACATACCGCAGCCCGACCGCGCGGGCGTCCTTCTCCCGCAGCCCGGTCCGGGCGATCTCCAGGTCGCAGACCTTGCTCACCGCCGTACCGACCACGCCCGGGAACGTGCCGTAGCCGCCCCCGGCGTTGGAACCGATCACCTGGCCGTGCTTGTTGGCGTGGGTGCCCAGCGCGATGTGCCGGGTGCGGCCCGCCACCAGGTCCAGGACCTCCACGCAGTCGCCGCCCGCCCAGATGTTCTCGTGGCCCACCACCCGCATCGACAGGTCCGTCAGCAGCCCGCCGTGCGGACCCACCGGCAGCCCCGCCCCGCGCGCCAGCTCTGTCTCCGGCTCCACGCCGATGCCGAGGACCACCACGTCCGCCGGATACCTCCCCGCGTCCGTCGCCACCCCGCTCACCCGGCCGTCCGGGCCGGTCAGGATCCCGGTGACGGCGGCCCCGTTGACCGTGGTGATGCCCAGCCCGTCCATCGCGTCGTGGACGAGCCGCCCCATGTCCGGGTCGAGCGTCGCCATCGGCTGCTCGCCCCGGTTCAGGACGGTCACCTCGAAGCCCCGCGTGAGCATCGCCTCGGCCATCTCGACGCCGATGTACCCCGCGCCCACCACGACCGCCCGGCGGGTCTCCCCGGAGCCCAGGGCGTCCAGCGAGTCCAGGAGCGCCTGCCCGTCGTCCAGGGTCTGCACCCCGTGCACCCCGGCCGCGTCCATCCCGGGCAGCGCCGGGCGCACCGGACGGGCCCCGGTGGCGATCACCAGCTTGTCGAAGCCCGTCCAGTACGTCCGCCCGCTCTCCCGGTCCAGCGCCTTCACCCGCTGCCCGGCCACGTCGAGCTCCGTCACCTCGGTCCGCATCCGCAGATCGATGTCCCGCTCCCGGTGCTCCTCGGGGGTCCGGGCGATCAGGTCGTCGCGCGCTTCGACGTCGCCGCTCACCCAGTACGGGATGCCGCAGGCGGAGTACGAGGTGAAGTGGCCGCGCTCGAAGGCGACGATCTCCAGCGCGTCCGCCCCCTTCAGCCTGCGCGCCTGTGACGCGGCGGACATACCCGCCGCGTCACCGCCGATGACCACCAGTCGCTCCACTGCTGCCATTCCGGGTCCCCTTTCGCCGATTCGCCGATCCCGCGAATCGCTGAGCCAGGGATCCCACGCTACGGCGCTGGAGTGCCCTCCTCCGCCGGTGCGGGTGCCGGTGCGCCGGCCGGTGCGGGTGCCCGTGACGTCCTGCGACGGAGCAGCACCCGCCGGACCAGCAGCGCCAGGGCCCCGGCGACCAGGAACGGGAACATGGCCCCGAACGCCACCGCGATCCACCGCAGCAGCGTCACGAACGCGTCCCAGCCACCGCCCAGCGCGTCCAGGAACCCCGGATGGTCGTCCTTCTTCTCCCCGTCCCCGTCCGGCGCGTCCGGAGGCGTCAGGTCCAGCGTGATCGTCGCCAGCGAGGTGCGGTCCTTCAGGCTCGCCCGCCGGGCCAGCAGCGACTCCAGGTCGGACTGACGGCTGCTCAGCTCGCCCTCCAGGGCGACCACATCGCTGATCCGCTCCGCCCGGTCCATCAGCTCCCGCACCCGCGCCACGCTCGCGCGCTGCGTGGCGATCCGGCTGTCCACGTCGACCACCTGGTCGGTGACGTCCTTCGCGTCGGAGGTGCGCGAGAGCAGCTTCCCGGAACCGGAAAGCTCCCGCAGCACCTCCTGGAACCGGTCCTGCGGCACCCGCAGCACCAGGTGCGAGGTCTCGGAGGTGTCGTCGAGCCGCTCGGTGTTCTCCGTCGCCACCAGGCCGCCCGCGCCCTCCGCCGCACCGCGCGCGGCGGCGGCGGCCTTCGGCACGCTCTTCACCTCGACGGACAGGGTGGCCGTACGGATGACATGGGTGGCCCCGGGCGCGGGCGCCGCCTTCTTCCCCGTGGCCTTCCCGTCCGCCTGCTTCTCGGCGGCGGAGGCCGCGGCCCCGTCCGCGCCGGACCCCGCCGGTCCGTCCGCGAACCCCTCGCGCGGGGCGGATTTCGCGTCCGCCGCCTGCTTGCCGCTGTCCGAGGCGTCGCCCGACGCCCCGCAGCCGCCGACGGCGAGCAGGAGGCCGAGCGCCCCGGCCACGAGCGCCGCCCGCCCGCGGACGAACGACCGAGCGGTTCCGCTGTCCGATTCCATAACTGGTCCCCCCAGAACGGTGGTTGATGGCAACCGTTCGACGTGGCGGCCCCGGGACCGGTTGCCGGACACCGGTTTCGAAGTGGTCACGGTCAGGACGCGAAACGGGTTTGAGAGAGTGGACCCATGCAGCGTTCTCAACAGCGTGCGGAAACGGCCGGGCGTGCGGAAGCGACCCCGGGCCACGTCGTCGTCATCGGCGGCGGCATCGCCGGCCTGGCGGCCGCCCACCGTCTGGTCGCCACCGGACTGCGGGTCACCCTCCTGGAGGCGACCGACCGGCTCGGCGGCAAGCTCATGACCGGCGAGATCGCGGGCGTCCAGGTCGACCTGGGGGCCGAGTCGATGCTCGCCCGGCGCCCCGAGGCGGTCGCCCTGGCCCGCGAGGCGGGCCTCGCCGACCGCCTCCAGCCGCCCGCCACCGCCACCGCCGCGCTGTGGACGCGCGACGCGCTGCGCCCCCTGCCCAAGGGGCACGTCATGGGCGTCCCCGGCGACCCGGCCGTGCTCGGCGAGGTGCTGTCCCCCGAGGGGCTGGCCCGGATCGCCGAGGAGCGCGACCTCACCCCGACCCCCGTCGGCGACGATGTCGCCGTCGGCGCGTACGTCGCCGACCGGCTCGGCCGCGAGGTCGTCGACCGGCTGGTGGAGCCCCTCCTCGGCGGGGTCTACGCCGGTGACGCCTACCGGATCTCGATGCGCGCCGCCGTACCCCAGCTCTTCGAAGCCGTACGGGAGGGCGGCCCGCTGCTGGAAGCCGTACGCCGCGTCCAGGAGCGGGCCACCGCCCGGCAGCAGACCGGACCCGTCTTCCAGGGCATCGAGGGCGGCATCGGCACCCTCCCCGACGCCGTCGGCGACGCCGTACGGGCCGCCGGCGGCGAGATCCTCACCCGGACGCCCGTCCTCGGTCTGACCCGTACGGAAACGGGCTGGGCCGTTCGCACCGACACCCGGACGATCGCCGCCGACGGCATCGTCCTGGCCACCCCCGCCTGGTCCGCCGGCACCCTGCTGGCCGCCGAGTCCCCGGCCGCTTCCGCCGAGCTGTCCGGCGTCGAGTACGCCTCGATGGCCCTGGTCACCCTGGCCTTCCGGCGCACCGACATCGAGGCGCACGAGGCCCTGCGCGGCCGCTCCGGCTTTCTGGTGCCGCCGGTCGACGGCCGCACCATCAAGGCGTCCACCTTCTCCAGCAACAAGTGGCAGTGGGTCGCCGACGCCGCCCCGGACCTCTTCGTGCTCCGCACCTCCGTCGGCCGGTACGGCGAGGAGGATCATCTGCACCGCGAGGACGAGGAACTCGTCGCCGTCTCCCGGCGCGACCTCGCCGCGGCCACCGGACTCACCGCCCGGCCCGTCGACACCGAGGTCACCCGCTGGATCGGCGGCCTGCCGCAGTACCCGGTCGGCCACCACACCCGGGTCGCCCGGATCCGCGACGAGGTCGCCGGGCTCCCCGCCCTGCGGGTCTGCGGCGCGGTCTACGACGGGGTCGGCATCCCCGCCTGCATCGCGAGCGCGCAGCGGGCGGCCGACGAGATCACGAGAGAGATCATCGCCACGCCGACCCTGGTTCGGGGCACGGGGAGCGAGGCGGGACAATAGCCGTATGAGTGCTCCTGAGACTGTGACATCAAGCAAGAGTCCGAACGCCGGCAAGAAGGCCAAGGACCTCAACGAGGTCATCCGTTACACCCTGTGGTCGGTCTTCAAACTGCGTGACGTGCTCCCGCTGGACCGCGCGGGATACGCCGACGAGGTCCAGGAGCTGTTCGACCAGCTCGCGGCCAAGGACATCACCGTCCGCGGCACCTACGACGTGTCCGGTCTGCGGGCCGACGCCGACCTCATGATCTGGTGGCACGCCGAGACCTCGGACGAGCTCCAGGAGGCGTACAACCTCTTCAGGCGCACCAGGCTCGGCCGCGCGCTCGACCCGGTCTGGTCGAACATGGCGCTGCACAGGCCGGCCGAGTTCAACAAGTCGCACGTCCCGGCGTTCCTCGCCGACGAGACGCCGCGCGACTACATCAGCGTCTACCCCTTCGTCCGGTCCTACGACTGGTACCTGCTGCCCGACGAGGACCGCCGCCGTATGCTCGCGGACCACGGCAAGATGGCCCGGGGCTACCCGGACGTCCGCGCCAACACTGTCGCCTCGTTCTCGCTGGGCGACTACGAGTGGGTCCTCGCCTTCGAGGCGGACGAGCTGTACCGCATCGTCGACCTGATGCGTCACCTGCGCGCCTCCGAGGCACGTCTCCACGTGCGCGAGGAGGTCCCGTTCTACACGGGCCGCAGGAAGAGCGTCGCAGACCTGGTGGCCGGGCTCGCATAGCCAGCGAGTCCCGCACCACCCCAACCCGGAAGATCAGAAAGGCGGGCACCGGGCACCGACCGTGCCGCCCGCCGTTCCAGCGACACCGGGTTCGGCTTCGGGGGCCGTCGCACTGTGATGGTGCGGCGGCCCCCGCTCCGTCGTCCGGTCCGGTCAGTCCAGAGACACCGGGTTCGGCTCCGGACGCGCGGCGCAGTCCGCACCCCGCCCCGGTACCTCACCGGTCAGCAGATACCGGCGCAGATGGTCGTCCACGCAGGTGTTCCCGGCCCCGCCGACGCCGTGCGTACCGGCGCCCCGCTCGGTCACCAGCGACGAGCCGGACAGCCGCCTCCGCAGCTCCAGTGCCCCCCGGTACGGGGTCGCCGCGTCCCGCTCCGCCGCCAGGATCAGCACCGGCGGCAGCTCGCCCCACCGCGTCCCGACCTCCAGCGGCCGCTGCCGGGGCGCGGGCCAGAACGCGCACGGCAGGTTCGCGAAGGCGTTGTCCCAGGTCTCGAAGGGGGCGACGCGCGCCAGGTCCGTGTGGTCGCGGTCCCACACCTCGAAGTCCTCGGGCCAGGGCGCGTCATTGCACTCGACCGCCGTGTACACCGCCTGCGCGTTCTCGTTGCCCTCGGCCGCCACCGCGCGCGGGGACGCCTGCGCGACCAGCGGCTCCGGGTTGCCCCGGACGTACTCCGAGAGCGCCGTCGCCCGCATCGCCCAGTAGTCGTCGTAGTAACCGGCCCCCAGGAACGCCGAGTGCAGCTGCCCCGGCCCCACCGTGCCGCCCGCGGGCTTCGTCGCCAGCTCGGCGCGTACCTCGTCGTAGTGCCGCCGCACCGACTCCGGCGTGGTCCCCAGGCGATAGACGTCGTCGTGCCGGGCGACCCAGCGGCGGAAGTCCTCCCAGCGTGCCTCGAAGGCCAGCGACTGGCCCATGTTGGAGCGGTACCAGATCTGCTCCGGGTCCGGGTCGACCACCGAGTCGAACACCATGCGCCGTACGTGGGAGGGGAACAGCGTCGCGTACAGCGCGCCGAAGTACGTCCCGTAGGACGCCCCCATGAACGTCAGACGCGGCTCGCCGAGCGCGGCCCGCAGGACGTCCAGGTCACGGGCGTTGTTCAGCGAGGTGTAGTGCCGCAGCGCCTCGCCCGCGTGGGTCGCGCAGCCCTGCGCGTACGCCTTCGCGCGGGCGACGCGCCGCTCCTTGTACTCCCGCGTCGGGTGGGTCGGCGCGCTGGTCGGGCCCTTCGTGTAGGCGGCGGGGTCCTGGCAGCTCAGCGGGGCGGACGAACCGTTCACCCCGCGCGGGGCGTAGCCGACCAGGTCGTACGCCTCGGCGATCTCCTTCCACTCCGGCAACTCCCCGGCCAGCGGGAAGGTGATGCTGGACGCGCCGGGGCCGCCCGGGTTGTAGACGAACGCGCCCTGCCGCTCCTCGGCCGGGCCGGTGGCCCCGGCGCGGCTGACGGTCAGTTCGAGCTGCCGCCCGTCCGGCTCCGCGTAGTCGAGGGGCACCTTCACCGTGCCGCATTTCAGGGAGTCCGGGAGCATCTCCTCCTCCGGGCAGGAGACGAAGTCGATCCCGGCGGCCGTGGCACGGGCGGCGGCGATCGCGGTGCCCCGGGCCTCGGCGGCGGCCGGGCCCTCCCGGGCGGCCGCGGGAGCGGCGGCCAGGGCGGACAGGACCAGGGAGCCGATCGATGTGTACAGCGCAGCTGTTCTCACGCGCGGTGCCTCTCTGCGGATGCGGAGAGGGATGATCGGGCGGGCGGGCGCCGATGTCCAGTACCGCCCCCGCATGTCCCCGCCCATGACTCCGATGGGCGGTCAGAAACCGTGTACCGCAGGGCGGTTCGGAGACTCCGGCCCCGGAGGCGAGGTCAGGAACCGCCCCCGCCGCAGCTGGACCCGCCCGAGCTGCCGCAGCTCGATCCGCCGCCGCCCCCGCAGCCGGAACCGCTGCCGGACCCGGATCCGCAGCCGGACCCACTGCCGCAGCTCGAACCGGAGCCGCCCCCGCCGGACCCTCCGCAGCTGGAGCCGTCGGGACTGGCGGCGGCGCACCAGAGCGTCGTCACGGCGACGGCGGTGACTCCCGCAGACGTCCCCCCGGCGGTATGCGCCGACGACCGCCCGCGCGGACCGCTCAGCCGCGCCGCCGACGCCAGTTGGGCCTGGAGCACCGGGTCGGGCAGGGCGCGGAGCCCCAGCGTGGCGACCAGGTGGGCGGGGGTCACCACCTGGGCGTAGGCGTTCCGGAACGCCAGGGCGGCCCGGCGGCCCGCCTTCGTGATGCGGGTGGAGGAGGTCGCCGTGACGATCAGACCGCTGAATCCGCCGATCAGGACCGGGGGCAGCATCATCAGGACGAACGGGAACGGGCTGTCGTCGGTGGCGAACTGGACGAAGGTCAGCACCATGCTCAGTGGCAGGGCGGCGACGCACGCCAGCCCCTGGATCATCGCCCACCGCCGCAGCGGCCGGCTCTCCACGGGCGACACGAGCAGCCCGCGGCGAGCCCGTCGCCGATCTCCTGGACCGCTGGGTGCCGCATCACCGCGTCCCGCAGGCCGTGCAGAGCGCCGCTCGGCGCGGCGGCCAGCTCCTGGAACACCGCGCGCTCCACCAGGTCGTTCGCCCGCGCCCGCCGGGCGCCGACGATGCCGGGCCCGCCGACGACCAGCCGGCCGTCCGCGTGCAGGGCGGCCAGCGCGGTGTCCACGACCCTGGCCGGTCCGCCGTTCAGGAACGCGGCCTCGTACAGGTCGTGCAGAGCGGCGCCGGGGGCCGGCCGGGGGCGGCGGGCCCGCCCGCGCGCGGCTCCGACGACGAGCCCCACCGAGGAGACGGCGACCACGACGGTCACCAGCAGCGCCAGTACGTACACAGCGGATCACTTCCCCACGAGAGCGGTCCGTGCCGCCCGGACCAGTCGGGTGGCACGGCGCGGCGGCCGGGCGCCCGACCGGTCCTGCCACCAGTACGTCAGCCGGCGGCGCGCCGCCGGATCGGCGGGGCCGCCCGCGATGAGCACGTGCTCCGCGAAGTCCAGGGCGTCGCGCCGGTATCCGTCGGACATCGGGCGGCTGCCGGCGTACGCGAGGAACGCGGCACGGTAGCCGCCGCCGAGGATTTCCGGCAGCTCCGGCGCGACCTTGGCGACGACGTCCGCGCGCTTGGCGGCCAGCGCCCGGCTCTGCGCCCGCAGCCGCCGCGGGTCGAAGCCCTCGGGCACCGGGGTCCCCGCCACCAGCGCGGAGAGCAGCGCGGTCTGCGCGACGGCGGCCCGGTCACGGGTCCCGGCGGGCACGGGGACGGCCGCTGTACGTTCATGGGCTCGGGGCGGCGCGGGGGCGGCCGCCGTACGGCCGGAGGCGTCGGCGGGCACGGGGACGGCCGCCGTGCGGGTTCCGGGACCGGGCCCGCCCCGCTGTGCCGGGCGCGGGTCCGCCGGGGGAGCCGCCCGTCGCAGCGTCGCCCGGATCGCGTCCAGTTCGCCCGCCAGCTCGGCGGCCGGCGGGAAGGCGTCGTCCCGCTCCAGCAGCACGCCCGGCGGGTCGACCCGGGAGCGCAGCTCGGCCAGCACCTCCAGGACGGGAGCGGTCACCGGATGAGCGTGCGTGTCGTGCCAGACGCCGTTCCTCTCGACCCCGCCCGCCACATGGACGTACGCGATGGCCTCCACCGGCAGCTCGTCCAGCGCCTTCGCCGGGTCCTGGCCGAGGTTGACGTGATTGGTGTGCAGGTTGGCCACGTCGATCAGCAGCCGTACCCCGGTCCGCTCGACCAGCTCCGCCAGGAACTGCCCCTCGGTCAGCTCCTCGCCCGGCCAGGAGATCAGCGCCGCGATGTTCTCCAGGGCGAGCGGGACCGGCAGCGAGTCCTGCGCGATCCGCACGTTCTCGCACAGCACGTCCAGCGCGTCCCAGGTGCGCGGCACCGGCAGCAGGTGCCCCGCCTCCAGCCTCGGCGACGCGGTCAGCGGCCCCCCGGCCCGTACGAACGCGATGTGCTCGGTCACCAGCGGTGTCCCCAGCAGTTCGGCGCACGCCGCGAGGGAGGCGAGGCGTACGGGGTCCGGACGGTCGGCGCCGCCCAGGCCGAGGGCCACCCCGTGCGGCACGATCCGCACGCCGCGCTCCCGGAGCCGTACCAGGGAGGCCGGGAGGTGGTCCGCGCAGAGGTTCTCCGCGACCGCCTCGACCCAGTCGATCCCGCTCAGCGCCTCCACCGCGTCCGCGATCTCCGGCCGCCAGCCGATGCCGATGCCCAGTTCCATGGTGTCCCCCTGCCTCACCCGGGCCTCCGTCCTGTCCAGGGGTCATGACCCCGCCCAGCGGTGCTGAACCCGACAGAGGGGACGTTCAGAGCTTGATTTGAGGTTCCGGGACCCTCGCCCCCGTCAGGGCATCGGCACATCGGGAGACACGTGAGCGGGCACGGAACCGCTCAACCTCCTGTCCGCGCGGCCGAGGTCAGTACGGCGGCCAGTTCCTCCAGGCTGTCCGTCCGCCAGTCGAAGGTGTCGGTCTCCTTCGGGGGGTCACCGCACGGGCGCCGGACGTAGGCCGTGCGCATGCCCACCGACTGGGCTCCCCGGAGGTCCCAGGCGTGGGCGGCGATCATCACCGTGCGCTCCGGAGGGCAGCCCGCGGCGTCCAGGGCGAGCTGGTAGACCTCCTTCGCGGGTTTGAAGGCGCGGGCGTCCTCGGCGGAGAGCGCCTGGTGCCACCGCAGGCCGGTATGGGCGTTGAGGCGGAGCAGGGTCGCGCGACTGGCATGGGTGAGGCCCACGACGGGGAACAGCCGCGCCAGGTCGGCGAGGCCGGCGCGGGAGTCCTCCCAGGGGTCGAGGCGCTGACTGGCCGTGGCCAGGCGCCGGACGGCGGCGGGGTCGGTGAGCCCGGCGCGTTCGGCCACCCGTACCGCCGCCTCGCGGTCGAGGGCGGCGGAGTCCGCGTAGGGCCGTTCGCCGTCCTCGATGCGCTGCTGCTCGCGCTCGACGTGCTCCTCCCACACGGCGAGCAGCCGGCCGGCCGACGCCTCGTCGGCAGCGGGGACCGCGTCGCGGATCGCGGCCCGCAGCCCGCCCGGCTGGTCGACCATCGTGCCGAGGACATCGAAGACGGCGACCTCGATGTCGTGTGCCTGGGGCATCCACTCTCCCCTTCCTGTGTCCGGGCGTCGCACCACACGAGCGCCATCACCCGGCACAGGCTGGCCCGCGGGCCGGCACAGGGGCCCGATTGGGCCGATCGGCGGCATGTCCCGGACTCTCCGGAGGCGGTCGCGGCGCGGGCTCGCGGTACCTCGGAGGGGCGACCGGCCCGACCTGGGTCGCGGGCGGTTCGGAAGCTATCCTCTGTATACTGCTGGGTGTACCGTTCGATGGGTGACCATCAGCAGCGAAACCACCGGCAGAAGGACAAAGCGCCGCGGTGCCCAGCATCTGACGCCGGCCGGCGTGAAGGTCCTCGAGACCGCCTCACGGCTCTTCTACGATCTGGGCATCCGAGCTGTCGGCGTGGAAGCGATCGCGGAGCAGGCGGGCGTCACGAAGAAGACGCTCTACGACTGTTTCGGTTCCAAAGAGGATCTCATCGTCGCTTACCTGCGGGCCCGTGACGGCCTGTGGCGGTCCACGCTGGTGAAGCACGTCAACGGCCAGGAGGGGCCCCCCGGGGAGAAGATCCTGGCCACCTTCAGCGCCCTGCACGACTGGATGAACGAGCGGAACCGGCGGGGCTGCGCCTTCATCAACGCGTCCGTGGAGCTACCGGACGACCATCCGGGCCGGGAGGTCGCCCGGGACCAGAAGACCTGGTTCCTCGCCTTCCTGGAAGACCTCGCGAAGGAAGGCAACGCCAAGGCGCCCGCCGCGCTGGCCGCCCAGGTGCTGATCCTTCACGAGGGAGCCTCCATCGCCGGTTCCATGGGGTCGGTGGACCAGGCCGTGCGGTGCGCCGAGCAGGTGGCCGCGATCCTCGTCGAGAGGTCGCTCACCGCCTGACGCGGCTCCGGGGGCGCAGGGCTCCCTGACGTGACCCTGTCGGAGGTCTCGGAGATCTCGGGGATTTCCGGGATCTCGGGGACCCCCGGCAGAGCCAGGTCAGGCGACGAGGGCCGTATCCGCCGTCTGCCGCACCGCCTTCGCGGACGCGGAGTCGCCGTCCAGCTGTCGTGACAGGTCCGCCGCATACGCGCGCAACAGATCGTGCATCAGGTAATGGCGCTCGTCCTGCCGCCGGATCAGGTGCGCGCTCGCGAGACCGCGCAGCAGCCGTACCGCCTCGTCCTGACTGACGCCCGCGGTCGCCGCGGAGGCGGCGGCGTCGATCAACTGAACGGGGAGCGCCCCGAGCAGCCGGAACATCCGGGCGCTCTGCTCGTCGAGGGCCCGGTAGGACGTGTCGAACGTGTTGCGGAGCACCACGTCCCCCTCGGCGAGGTTCAACCGGGCGCCCTCCAGCTTGAGTTCGGTGGCGAGCTGGTCCGCACTGCGGTGCTGGCAGCTCACGATGTGCTCGGCCGCCAGCACCAGGGCCAGGGGCAGCCGACCGCACCGTTCGGCCAGGACCGTCACCGCGGCGGGGTCGGCGTCCGCGCGGGCGTCCCCGATCATCGCGCGGAGCAGCGTCGTCGCCTCCGGACGGCACAGCTCCGCCAGGGGTACGGTGACGGCGTCCACCCGGGACAGCAGTCCGGGCAGACACGAGCGGCTGGTCACCACGACGGCGCAGCCGGCGGAGCCGGGCAGCAGATGGTGGACCTGCTGCGCGTCGGCGGCGTTGTCCAGCACCAGGAGCATCTCGCGGCCGTGCAGGTAGGAGCGGAAGGTGGCCGCGCGCTGGCTCAGGTCCGCCGGCATCCGCTCGCCGGGCACGCCCACCGCGCGGAGCAGGTGCTCCAGGACGTCGAACGGGTCGGCCGCCGTCCCCGGCTCGGGGCCTTCGAGGTTGACGAACAGCTGCCCGTCGGCGAAGCGGCCGTCGCTGACCGCCTGGTGGGCCCACTGCACCGCCAGGGCGGTCTTCCCCACCCCCGGCGGACCGTTGATCACCGCGACCGGCACGGCGAGGGACTGGCCGTCGTTGCGCAGTCGACGGGTCAGCTGGCTCAGGCATTCCCGGCGCCCCGTGAAATAGCGCTTGGCCGAAGGGAGTTGGGCCGGGTGTACCCACCCCGGCTGCTGGCGGGCGGCCGCTTCGAGGGCCGTGGCGATGGAGGTGAAGGTGTCCCCGGCGTTCAGCACCCGGTCGCAGGCCTCCGCGAAGGCCACCGAAGGCGTCCGCTTGTCGGTCTCGACCTTGCTGATGTGGCCCCGGTTGAAATGCACCTGGGTGGCGAGCTGGGCGAGCGAGAACCCGCGCCGCTCGCGGTGGGCCCGGAGCAGTTGGCCGAACGTCCCCGGGCCCCCGGGATCGGGCGGGCAGCCCGACTCGCTGCGGGCGGGCCGGATTGTCGCTGTACCCTGCACTGAATTCCGTAGCACTGCGAATCCCCTAAAGTCGCACACGGTGTCTGCGCCTTGGATCTCACGAGCGGCGCGGGTCTGCCGGGCAGGGCCGTACCGCTCAGGACGGCGCCAGCAGATCGTCGAGCGTCGGGAAGCGGGCGGCGATGCTGTCCGGCAGGAACCGGGCGCTGTACCGGTCACCCTCACGGAGGAAGCGGACGGCCGTGTAGTGGGGGTCCGCTCCGGCGTCGAACCAGTGCACCGTACGGCTGGGCACCGACAGCAGGTCCCCGGCCGTGCAGAGCATCGCGTGCACCTGGCCCGCGGCGTGGAGGTAGAGGCAGCCGGCTCCCGCCACGACGAAGCGCACCACGTCCTCGTCGTGGAAGTGCTCCTGGCGGTACTTCTCGCGGTTCGCCCGGTTCCGCCCGCGATGGCCCGGATCGGGCGACGCGGCGGTCAGGCGTGCTATGTCGACGACGTGGTAGCCGCTCTCGGCGCTGACGTGGTCGATATGGCTGCGGTAGGCGTTCATGATGGTGACGTCGTCGGCGTCGGCGGGAATCCGGCGGGCGGCGTGCCACCGCGCATAGCGCACGCCGATCTTCAGCAGTTCCCTGCGGATGACGTCCGGGTCGTCCGATCGTACGCGCACCGTCCCGGGGTCGGCGGCCGGCATGATCTGCAGGAGTGTCACCAGGCGTTCACCCCGGCCGCGCCGAGGTGGCCGGGGTGCTCCGGCAGGAGCGGACGGCCGAGCTCCTCGGTCCGCTCCAGCCTGCTGAGCGCCTCGCCCGGGTCGCGGCCCCAGGTGTAGACACCGCTTCCCTCGACGAGCAGGGCCGTCACATCGTCCGAGAGCTCCGGGAGACCGGAGACGCCGACGAGGTGGGAGGGGCCGCGCAGGTCCGGTGCGACCACCAGCACCCTCGCGCCGATCGCCCCGGGCGCTTCGCCGACGGCGGCGGCGAGGGCCAGGGAGCGCGGTTCGTGGGTGTGGACCACGGCTCCGCGGCCGAGCCGCCGGTGGATCGCGAGATGCGCCGGAGTCTCGGGGGGAGGCCAGCCGGTCTCCCCGAGCAGCGGCAGTCCCTGCGAGGGATCGACCATCACGGCGTCCTGCTGGAGCGACTCCTCGTTCAGGTCGCCCGTCGTGATGATGACGGCCTCACCCGATCGGATCGAGATGCTGCCGGACGCTCTTCCCGGCCGGCAGCGCCGGTCCAGCGACCGGCAGGCGAGGGACAGCAGTTCACGGTGGAGTTCGGCGTCCTCGTGGACGTGTACGGGCTTCACGGGCTCTCTACTTCTGCTGCGGTGGGGAGATTCGGGGGCCAGTCGGATGCCTGGCCGGACACACGGAGCGACACGCGTGCATCTCCTTCGGTGTATGGGGGAGAGACGGGACGACGATGTATACCAACCGGTATAGCTACAGGGTAGGGAGCCGATTCTCACCGTGTCAACGGGGCCCCGTGGGGTGGCCGGAAAGGGTCATCGCGGTGCGGTCCGGCGGGGCGTTCGTCGCATCCGTACGGTGGAACACGCGCTCGACCGCTTCGAACGGACCGCTGTCCGTGGCCGTACCACTCGCCTCCTATCAAGCGGTCCCGTGATGTTGCTGTTGCCTGTCGAGAGGCAACAGGGCAGCTCTGTACAGGGATTCCGGCGGTGGCGATAGTGAAGTCACTTCCACCGCAGGGATGCCGCTCCCCCCAAGGCACCTTCCCCCGCTGCTGAATTCCTTCGGTGCAGGCCGCTTCGTTTTCCCGTCGACCGCCGGTCGGTCCGGGGCAGGCCGGAAGGCTTCGTAGTAGCAGAGCCGTCGCCACGTCGCAGGAGGCTGAGATGGGTACGCAAACCGACTATGTAGAACTGGTCGTGTCGCCGGGCGAGTTCTTCCGGATCGGAGAGACGGAGCGGATCAGGTCAACCGTAGGACTCAGGCTCTCTGACCACTCGTACCTTCCGAAAGCGGATGATCCGCGCGCGGACTGGGTCGCCAGTGTCGCCGTTCCCGCATTCCGGACCCTCGCCCAGATGGGCGTTCTCGCCCCGAAGTTCTGCACCATCGGTACCGGAGCGGGCCTGGACGTCCTGGCGGCCGTGGAGATTCTCCGGGCGCACACGGTGGGCTTCACCGACCTGCACGACGATGTTCTCGACTTCGCGCGGCAGAACATCCAGAACAATCTGGTCAGCCAGGACGTCGAACTGATCGGAGGCGCGGGGGATATCCTCGCGCCGCTCGCCGGAAAGATGGCACAGGTCGATGTCGTCTACGAGAACCTCCCCAACATCCCCATGGGGGGAACGGGCGACCTCGACGAAGGTCAGACGAGTTCGACCTTCATCGCGGAACGCAGCGAGGAGATTCCCGGATTCGCCGAGAAGAACCTCATCACTCTGCACTACCTCGCCCTCCAGCAGGCGCACCCGCTCCTGAGGGTCGGCGGCCGGGTGCTCTCGTCGATCGGGGCGAGGGTGCCGCTGTCGGAAATCCTGTCCCTCTCCAGCGCCGCCGGATACAACGGCAGCATTCTGACCTACACGTGGAAGGTCCAGTCCGAACCGCACGACGTCGTCGGCGGCTACGCCCAGTGGGAGAGGGAAGGGCTCGGGCCGTTCCACTTCTACCCGGTGAACGTGTTGCGTGAGGCATTCGACGGACTCACGGTCGCGGCGGCCGGCGCACAGGCCCTGCAGATGGAGAAGGAGCTGGCGCCGCACGAGATATCGGCGGTGGAGGCCTTCGCCCTGGTGGAGAAGGGCGAGAAGGTCGGTCACACCGTCGCGATCCTCGACTCCGTCAAGGTCCCGGACTCCGCTCTCTGACGTCCCCCTAAGGGCTGTCCCGGATCATCCCCCCACGCGGTGCCACTGAGTAAGGACTCGGAATGAATATTCAGTCGATCATCGGCGGAACGCCACTTGTGGAACTGACGACCTTCGATGTCCCTGCCGGCGTTCGCCTTTTCGCCAAGGTCGAGTTCGTGAATCCGGGCGGCAGCATCAAGGACCGGGTGGTCAGCCATGTCCTCGCCGACGCCGAGCGCCGGGGCCTGCTCGAACCGGGCGGGACGATCGTGGAGAACACCTCCGGAAACACGGGTGCGGCCATCGCGATGATGGCGGCGAAGCGCGGCTACCGCGCGATCCTGACCATGCCGGACAAGGTCAGCAAGGAGAAGCGGGACGCCCTTTTGGCCATGGGCGCCGAGGTCATCGTCTGTCCGACCTCGGCCGCTCCCGGATCGGCGAAACACTATGTGACCCGTGCGAGACGCATCCACGCCGAGACACCGGGCTCGTTCATGCTGAACCAGTACGACAACCCCCTCAACGCCGAGGCTCATTTCCGCTCCACGGGTCCGGAGATATGGGAAGCGCTCGGGGATTCGGTGACGGCGTTCGTCGCGTCGGGCAGTACGGGCGGAACGATTTCCGGGGTCTCCCGGTACCTCAAGCTGAAGAACCCGGCCGTCTCCTCCGTCCTGCTGGACCCGGTCGGCTCCATCTACTACCGCTACTTCCACGACGGGTTCGTCGACCCCGAAGAGATAGCTCCGTACTTCGTGGAAGGCGTCGGCGAGGACCACCTGGCCCAGTGCATGGATTTCTCGCTGATCGACGACGTGATGCGGTTCCGCGACGCCGACGCCTTCGCCACCTGTCACCACCTGGCGCAGCGCGAGGGCCTCGTCTGCGGCGGAACGTCGGGCGCCAACGTGTGGGGCGCCGTGCGGGTGGCCCGGTCGCTGAAAGGCCCGGCCACCGTCGTCACGGTCCTGCCGGACAGCGGAAACAAGTACATCTCCAAGATCTACAACCCGGATTGGCTGAAGCAGAACGGCTTCGCCACCGGGGAAACTCGCGAACGGGAACATGAGCTGTAATGGGAAGCACGCCGAAGAACGTTCTCGCCGCACTGACGGCCGCCCTGCTCTGGGCCTTCGCTTTCGTCGCCCCGGCGGCAGTGCAGCCCGCGAGTGAACTCCTCCTGGTCACCGGCCGGTATTCGCTGTTCGGGCTGTGCGGCCTCTACGTCCTGTGGAAGGGGTGGAAGCAGCTCCGGCTGATGCCGACCCGGAGAATCCTCTTCGGCCTCTACATCGGCTTCGTGGGCTACTTCGTCTTCTACGTCTGCGTGTCGTACTCGGCGACCATGGACAGCGGGTTCATCACCGCGGTCGTCGTGGGATCGTCGCCGATCACGATCGCCGTGGCAGGGAACTTCGCGGAAAAGCGGATGTCCTGGCGACAGCTCATCGCGCCCGTCGCGCTGATCATCGTCGGCCTGGGGCTCCTCAGCGTCTCCGACCTCATCCAGGGAAAGGACCTGGAAGGCGCGAACGATTCGATGTTCGCGATTCTGCTGGCGATCGGGGCCATGCTGACCTGGTCCTACTTCGTGGTCCGCAACGCCCAGTCGCAGCGCACCTGGGAGACGAAGCCCGACCCCAAGCTCTGGGCCGGTCTGGTGGCGATGGGGGCCGGCGGAGCCTCGATGGTGCTGCTGCCCTTCGCCATCGCCTCCACGCCCCCCGAGACGTTCGAACCGTACCCGCTGTTCAAGATCATCGCGTGGTGCGTGTTCCTGGGCGTCATCGCCTCCTGGTGGGGGACGCTCATCTGGGTGAAGGCGGCGCAGGGTATTCCGGTGCCTCTGGTGGGGCCGTTGCTCGCCACGGAGACGATCTTCGGAGCGATCCTGAGCCTGCCGGTGGAAAACCGCCTGCCCACCTGGTCGGAGGTCGCCGGCGCTCTGTTCGTACTCTTCGGGATCGGCGTCTACATGGTCTTCGACATGAAGAACTCCCGATCGCGCGGCCGTGGCGGGGGAGGAAGCGAGAAGGAGAAGAGCGCGGATGCGCCAGGTGTGCCCGCCGCTACCTGAAGACCGTCCCGCAATTCCCGGGGACGGCCCTTGGCGGGACGAGAAGAAGAACGGTCATGATCGTCGGTTCGGCCTGACAGAGAGGTAATTCCATGAGCACCTCCTTCACGAACATCAAGCAGTCCCATGTCTTCTTCGAGGACGCCCCCGGGCTGAAGAAGTACTACGAGGACTGGGCGTCGGGCTACGACGTGGACCTGGCGGACCAGAAGTGGGTGGCGCCGAGGGTCGCGGCCAACTTCGTGCATCTGCTCGCCTCCGCCTACGGAGAGCCGGGGACGGAGATATTCGACGCCGGCTGCGGCACCGGCCTCGTCGGCAGGGTCCTCGCCACCCTGGGCACGTACGAGATCGACGGCGTCGACCTCTCCGAGAACATGGCCGCCGAGGCGCGCAAGACCAACGCCTACCGGAAGGTCTACGGCGGGGTGGACCTCTCCGTACCGAAGCGGGACGAGCGGCTGGGCCAGTACGGCATCGTCGTCAGCAGCGGTGTCTTCACCCTCGGCCATGTGCGCCCGACGGCGCTGCGCACCCTGATCGAGTACGCCCTGCCCGGCGGGCTGATCCTGGTCTCCACCCGCGGCAGCTACGCCACCGAGACGGGCTTCGAGGAGTTCGCCCTCTCGCCCGGGATCAGCGCGCTGGCCACACTGCGGTTCAAGCTGCCGGACGCCAGCTACATCGCGGAAGAGGGCGCCGACTACTGGGTGTTCCGCAAGGCCGCGCCCACGTCGTAGCGGGGACAGGCACCGCCGATCCCGTCCGCCACCTCCTTGGAGTGCCATGTCCCGCACCCTGTTCACCTCGGAGTCCGTGACCGAGGGACATCCCGACAAGATCGCCGACCAGATAAGCGACACGATTCTCGACGCGCTGCTGAGCCGTGACCCCGCCTCACGCGTCGCGGTCGAGACGCTGATCACCACCGGCCAGGTCCACATCGCGGGCGAGGTGTCGACCACCGCCTACGTCGACATCGCGACCCTGGTGCGGAAGAAGATCCTCGACATCGGGTACGACTCGTCGGCCAAGGGCTTCGACGGAGCCTCCTGCGGCGTGTCGGTGTCGATCGGCGCGCAGTCCCCGGACATCGCGCAAGGCGTCGACACGGCGTACGAGTCCCGGCAGCCAGGCTCCGGGACCGCCGCGGACGCCGACGAGCTGGACCGGCAGGGTGCGGGCGACCAGGGACTGATGTTCGGTTACGCGACCGTCGAGACGCCCGGCCTCATGCCGCTGCCGATCGAGCTGGCCCACCGCCTCTCCCGCAGGCTGACCGAGGTCCGGAAGAACGGCACCGTCCCCTATCTGCGGCCGGACGGAAAGACCCAGGTCACCATCGAGTACGTCGGCAGCCGGCCGGTCCGCCTGGACACGGTCGTGGTCTCCTCGCAGCATGCGAGCGATGTCGACCTGGCGGGCCTCCTCGCTCCCGACATCCGCGAGCATGTCGTCGAGCATGTGCTCGCGCGACTGGCGGAGGACGGCATCAAGCTGGAGACGGACGAATACCGTCTCCTCGTCAACCCGACCGGCCGTTTCGAGATCGGCGGCCCGATGGGCGACGCGGGCCTCACCGGCCGCAAGATCATCATCGATACGTACGGGGGCATGGCCCGCCACGGCGGCGGCGCGTTCTCCGGCAAGGACCCCTCCAAGGTGGACCGTTCGGCCGCCTACGCCACCCGGTGGGTCGCCAAGAACGTCGTCGCGGCAGGCCTCGCCGCCCGCTGTGAGGTCCAGGTCGCCTACGCCATCGGCAAGGCCGAGCCGGTGGGGCTGCTGGTCGAGACGTTCGGCACGAACACGGTCGCCGTCGCCAGGATCGAGGACGCCGTCCGGCAGGTCTTCGACCTCCGTCCGGCCGCGATCATCCGCGATCTCGACCTGCTCCGTCCGATCTATGCCCAGACCGCCGCGTACGGGCATTTCGGCCGCGAGCTGCCCGACTTCACCTGGGAACGCACCGACCGTGCCGACGCGCTGCGCCAGGCGGTCGCGGCGGGCTGACGGTGGAACGCCGGGTCCGCCCCGGCACACCGGCCCGCGGTGCGCGGCTTCCCCCCGGGGCCGCGCACCGCGGGCCGGTACGGCACCCGCCACGCGGTGCCGTACCTCCCTCCCGGCCACCGGACCAAGGAGTGTTGTCCATGCGTATCGCCGTGACCGGATCCATCGCGACCGATCACCTGATGGTCTTTCCCGGCCGCTTCGCCGAGCAACTGATCAAGGAGCGGCTGGAACGGATCTCCCTGTCCTTCCTCGCCGACGGGCTGGAGGTGCGCAGAGGGGGTGTCGCCGCCAACATCTCCTTCGGGCTCGGCCGGCTGGGGCTGGAACCGGCCCTCGTCGGCGCGGCGGGCCTGGACTTCGCGGAGTACGACGCCTGGCTGCGGACGCACGGCGTCGACACGTCCGCCGTCCGGGTCAGCGAATCCCTGCACACCGCGCGGTTCGTCTGCACCACCGACCAGGACCAGAACCAGATCGCCACCTTCTACGCCGGTGCCATGGCCGAGGCCCCGAGGATCGACCTGGCGCAGGTCGCGGCCCGGCCCGAGCTGGTTCTCGTCGGCGCCGACGACCCCGAGGCCATGCTCCGGCACACCGCCACCGCCCACCGCCTCGGTGTCCCCGTCGCCGCCGACCCCTCCCAGCAACTGGCGCGGCTCGACCGCGACCAGGCGCGCCAACTGGTCGACGGGGCACAGTGGCTGTTCACCAACGAATACGAGGAGGCCCTGCTCGTCGAGCGCACCGGATGGGCGAAGGGCGAGCTGCTCGGCCGGGTCGGGACCTGGATCACCACCCTGGGGGAGAACGGGGTGTCCCTGGCCTGCCGGGGCACTCCCGCACTGCGGATCCCGGCCGTGCCCACGGACCGGATCGCCGACCCCACGGGGGCGGGGGACGCCTTCCGGTCCGGCTTCCTCGCCGGTACGGCATGGGGGTGGACACAGGCGCAGGCGGCGCGGCTGGGCTGCGCGATGGCCACCACCGTGCTCGAATCGGTCGGCACCCAGGAGTACAAGCTGACCTCGTCGGACCTGATCGCCCGCATCGACCGGGCGTACGGCACCGACGCGGCGCGCGCCGCCGAGCCGCGGCTCGCCCGGGTGTCCTGACCCCGGCCCGACGGCCGAACGGCTCCGCCCTTCCCCGGGGCGCGAAACCCGGGGAAGAGCGGCGCCGTTCGACGCCCCGTCAGTTGCCGTACGGCTGGGTACAGTTGGCTCGCAGGGCCCTTCCGTCGCCCGATCCCGGGCCAACACCGTGTGGAGATGCCCCATGAGGATGCTGCTTCGACAGGCCTGGAACCTCCTGCGCGACATCGCGTACGGCGTCAACGCGGGGCACGCCATCAGGCTGGGGCTGAAGGCCCCGGCAGGCAGGAGCTGCGGGACGCAGACCTGAGGGAAACGCGCCTACGGGCGCCGGGCACGCGGGAGCGCGCAGAAGCCGGCGCCCCCCTCCGCGACGACGGTCGGCCCCGGGGCGATCTCGGTGAACCCGGCGTCGCGCACCACCGGCAGGCCGCTCGCGGTCAGCTCCCGCCAGCTTTCCGGGGTCGCGGTGGCCACGGAGAGCGGGAAGCCCGCCTCGCGCCACGCCGTGCGCTCGGTGTCGCCCAGCTCCCACCAGGCGAGCTGGGCGCCATGGCCGACCTGCGCCATCGTCTTGCCCGCGGACATCTCCAGCTCCGGGTTGAGCCACAGCACCGGACCCGCCGGGCCGGGGGCGGCGGGCGGTTCGGGGTCGTCCAGTTCGGTTCCCGACACCTGGAGCTTGGCCAGCTCCTTGGGCCAGCCGTCCAGCGGGATCGGCGGGAACACCCGTACCTCCGCGTGCTCGCCCGTCACCGTGATCCCGGGCAGCGTGGCCGCCTTGCGCCACTCCGCGCCGCGCGCCCGGCGCACCACCTTGCGGATCCGGGCGTCCTCCCAGTTCCGGATCGCCCCGGCCCATTCGCCCTCGCCGGTGGACCGCTCGTCGGAGAGGATGGTGAGCACCGCGCGGGCAGCGGTGCGCAGGGCGTCCGTCCGGGCGGGCGGGTCCGTCTTCTCCAGGTGGAGCACCAGCGGCAGCACGAACTGCTGCGCCTGGTCGCGGTCGGTCGGACCGCTGTGGAACGGGCTCTCGGGGGCGGGGGTGTCGTTGCTGGTCACCGCCCCAGTCTGCCAGGCCGGTCACGTCACCTGCTTGGCGGAAGGGGTGGCTCCGGGTGAGGATGCTCCGCATGAAGAGCGATCTCTTTTCCAGCGAGCACATGGCCCAGCCGGCCACCGCCCCCGGCATGACCCTGCAGAACTCCAAGTCGATCAAGTACGCCGTCAACGGGGAGATGCACGCCCGTCAGGGCTCGATGATCGCCTTCCGCGGAAACCTCCAGTTCGAGCGCAAGGGACAGGGCATCGGCGGTCTGCTCAAGCGCGCGGTCACCGGCGAGGGCCTCGCGCTGATGGCCGTCCGCGGCCAGGGCGAGGCGTGGTTCGCGCACGAGGCGGCGAACTGTTTCATCGTGGAGCTGGACCAGGGCGACTCCATCACCATCAACGGCCGCAACGTCCTCTGCTTCGACCCCACGCTCTCCTACGAGATCAAGACGGTGAAGGGCGCCGGAATGGTCGGCGGCGGCCTCTTCAACAGCGTCTTCACGGGCTACGGCAAGCTCGGCCTGATGTGCGAGGGCACCCCGATCGTGATTCCCGTGACGGCCGATCGGCCGGTGTACGTGGACACGGACGCGGTCGTCGGCTGGAGCCAGCAGCTCACGACCAGCCTGAACCGCTCCCAGAGCGTCGGCTCGATGGTGCGCGGAGGATCCGGCGAGGCCGTCCAGCTGATGCTCCAGGGCGAGGGCTTCGTCATTGTGCGACCCAGCGAGGCCAGGCCCGACAAGACCTCCAACTGAGCCTGAGCTTGAGGCTGAGCCTCCGGGGCGTGGGCCATCGGTACGGACTTGGCGCCACCGGGGTGCTGTTGGGTGCGGCGTGGCGGCGCTCGGCACCCGCCCGGTGGCGGTCCGGCCGGGTGCCGGTCCGGCCGGGTGCCTTCCGCCGGGTGCCGGTCCGCAGGGGGCGGCTCGTCGCGGTGGCCGTGCTCGGGTCGGCCCGCGCGCACGTGACCACCGGACCCCCGGCGCACCACGCGGTCGCCGCCCCGGTCACGGGATCGCGGACCGGGACGTACCAGCCGCCCGCCGTGTCCCCTGCCCGGGGCAGCAGCCCTCGCCGTGGCAGCCGCGCTTCTCGTCCGCCGGCTCGCCGCCCGGCGCGGATGAGTAGGCTCGTGGACGTGGACATGGACGACACGTACTGCGCGACCCCGGGGCCGGTCGCTCCGGCCCGGCCCGCCGGAGCGGCCGAGGGCCCTCCGTACGCCGAGTGCGTGCTGTGCCGCGAGCCGACCGAGTACCCGGAGTCGACGAAGGGCACCACGCTCTGCCCGGTCTGCGCCTGGCAGGAGGCGGGCCGCACGGCCTGCTCCGGCTAAGGACTGTCCTCCATCAGTTCCGACACCTTCACGAACCGGTAGCCGCGTTCGCGCAGCTCCGGCACGATCCGGCGTACCGCCGCCTCGGTGGCCGGGGCCGCGCTGCGGGTGCAGTGCATCACCACGAGGGACCCCGGCCGCACCCCGTCCAGCACCTGCTCGGCCACCGCGTCCGCGTCCGTGGCGAAGGCGTCGCCGCTGACCACGTCCCACTGCACGGCCGTCACGTTCGCCGGGGCCAGAGCGCGCAGCGCCGTGTCGTCGTAGCAGCCGCCGGGGAAGCGGAAGTACGGAACCACGTTCTGTGCCCCAGCCTTCCGGATCGCCGTGAAGGCACGTTCCACCTCGCGGGTCATCGCGGCCTTCTCGACCACCGGCAGGCCGTAGCAGGGGGCGCTGAAGGCGTAGTGGCTGTAGGAGTGGTTGGCGATCTCGAACAGCGGATCCGTGCCGATGGCCTTCGCCTGCGCCGGGTACTCCTCGGCCCAGCGCCCGGTCATGAAGACGGTGGAGGGCACCTTCAGCCGGCGCAGTGACGCGACCAGCTCCGGGTTGTCGAAACGCTCGCCGGAGGCCGCCCGGGGGCCCTGATCTGCGGTCATGTCGGCGTCGAACGTCAGCGCCACGACCTTCTCCGCCGAGCCGCCGGCCGCGCCACCGCCCCCGCCCGCCGCTCTCCGCTCGAAGACCGGGGTACGCCCCGCCGGACCGGGGGCCATCGTGGGCGGCTTCTCCGGAGCGGCGGGGGCGGAGGCAGCGGGGGCGGCCGGGGGAGCGGGTGCGGGGGCAGGGCCCCCGCACCCGCTCAGGGCGGCACCGGTCAGCACCCCCGCGACCGTCAGAGTTGTCATCTTCCGTGCAGTAGCGATCACTCACGGAAAAATATCCGACATCGCAGTCGTATCATCTGACGGCACTCCGATGTCCCGGCACTCCGCCGGAACATCGGAGTGCCGGAGTCACCTCAGCACCAGGGCCCCGTCACCGCGAACGTCGTGCCCGGCGTGTAGCAGTTCACGTACATCGTCGATCCGTCCGGCGAGAAGACGACCCCGGCGAACTCGCCCCACGCCGGCTCCTCGGGCGTCCCGATGTTCTGCCGCCCGCGCGCCATCGCGTACACCTCGCCGCGCCGCGTCACCCCGAGCACGTGCTGCGCGCCGCCGCCGTCCTCACAGACCATCAGCCCGCCGTCGGCCGCCAGGCAGATGTTGTCGGGGGACTCGCCGGGCAGCTGGATGTCGGTGTCCGGGCCGAAGAGCACGACCAGGGTGAGGCGGCGCTTCTTCGGCTCGTACCGCCAGACCTGGCCGTAGTGGTCGGCCGCCGAGCCCTCGTCGCTGCGGGCGAAGCTGGAGACGAAGTAGACCGAGGAGCCGCCCCAGTAGCAGCCCTCCAGCTTCTGCGCGTGCGTGATGCCCTTCGGGCCGAAGTCCTGGAAGCGGATCGGGGTCTCGGCGGCCGACGGATCCGGTACGGGGACCCACTCGATCCGGTCGAACCCCGTGCCGGTCTCCCGCACGGCCGAGAGGTCGGGCACGCCCGGCACCCGCATCGCCTCCAGCGCACCGCCCGCCCGGAGCGAACCGGTGCCGCCGAGCGGCTTGCGGGGAAGGAAGCGGTAGAAGAGCCCGAACGGCTTGTCGAACGCGTCCTCGGTCTCGTACACGATCCCGGACTTCGGGTCGACGGCGACCGCCTCGTGCTGGAAGCGGCCCATCGCGGTCAGCGGGACGGCCCCGGTGCGGCGCGGATCGGCGCCGTCCACCTCGAAGACGAAGCCGTGGTCCTTGGTGTATCCGTTGGTCCCGGCCTTGTCCTCGTTCTCCTCGCAGGTCAGCCAGGTGCGCCACGGGGTGGGCCCGCCCGCGCAGTTCACCGCCGTACCGGCGATGGCGACGCGCTCGCCGAGCACCTTGTTGCGGCCGTCCAGCTCCAGGGATGTACAACCGCCCCTGGCCGTCGGGTCGTAGGTCAGCCCCTCGACGGCCGGTACGCCGATCTCGGCGGTGTGCCGGTTCTCGTGGTTGCGGACGAGGTGGACCCGCCCGTTGCGGCCGCGCAGGGCGGCCATCCCGTCGTGGTTGCCGGGCACCGGCCCTTCGCCGGAGCGCAGCGGATCGCCCTCCCGGGACAGCACCCGGTAGCGGAATCCTTTCGGCAGGTCGAGCAGACTGTCCGGATCGGGGACGAGGGGGCCGTAGCCACCGTGGCCGCGTGCGGCGGCCGTGCCCGCGAAGAGTTCGGAGAAGGCCCCGGTGAAGGCGACCGCGGCGGCTGCGCCGCTGCCTGCCAGGACCTGGCGTCGGGTGGCGGTGGGGCGGGGTGCGGATGACATGAGGTGACTCCCTGTTGGCGGACAGGTGAAGTGACCCGCATGTGTGTAGCACGCACAAAGGCGCGGGGGAACCATGCGTGCCCCCGCGCCCCGTGTTGCTGCTGGGACGGCCCTGATGGGAGCAGCCGCCCGTGCGGCGTCAGGCCAGCGAGGCCGACAGCGTGATCGTGGTGCCCGTCAGCGCCTGGCTGACCGGGCAGTTCGCCTTGGCGTCCTCGGCGGCCTTGAGGAAGCCGTCCTCGTCGAGACCGGGCACCTCGCCCACGACGGTGAGGTGGATGCCGGTGATGCCCGTGCCGGGCTGGAAGGTCACCTCGGCCTTGGTCTCCAGCCGGGTCGACGGGGTACCGGCCCCGGCGAGCCCGTGGGAGAGCGCCATCGAGAAGCAGCTGGAGTGCGCGGCGGCGATGAGCTCCTCCGGGCTCGTCTTCCCGTTCGCCTGCTCCGAGCGGGCGGGCCAGGAGACGGGGTAGTCACCGATGCCGGAGGAGTCGAAGGTGACGACCCCCTTGCCCTCGATCAGATTGCCTTCCCAGTTCGTGTGCGCCTGACGCGTGGTAGCCATGCTGGATCCCTTCGAACGATGTGCGCGGTTGTACGGGATATGTGGTGGTACGGGATATGCGGTGGTGCAAGGTGTGCGGTGGTGCAGGGTGTGCGGGATAACACGGAACACGGCGCAGCGCGCGCGGCGTCCCGTTGCGTTACGCCTCCGAACCTACTGCGCCACCAGCCCCTTCGCGTCACGCGCCAGCGCCGTCAGCCGGGAGATCGCCCGGAAGTACTTCTTCCGGTACCCGCCGTTCAGCATCTCGTCACTGAACAGCCGGCCGAAGGGCAGCCCCGAGGCGAGCACCGGGACCTCCCGGTCGTACAGCCGGTCGGCCAGCACCACCAGGCGCAGCGCGGTCGACTGGTCGGGCACGGCGCTCACTCCGGTCAGGCAGACCGCGCCGATGTCGTCGGTCAGTGCGCCGTACCGGCTCGGGTGGACCCGGGCCAGGTGGTCCAGCAGGCCGGGGAAGTCGTCGAGGGACGCTCCCGGCGTGGCGTACGCGGCCCGGGTGACCTGTTCGTCGTCGTACGGCGGCGGGGCCTCGGGCAGACCTCGGTGCCGGTAGTCCTCGCCGTCGATGCGCAGCGGGCGGAAGTGCGCGGACAGGCCCTGGATCTCGCGCAGGAAGTCGACGGCGGCGAACCGGCCCTCGCCGAGCTTGCCCGGAAGCGTGTTCGAGGTCGCGGCCAGCGCCACCCCGTTCTCCACGAGCCGGCGGAGCAGCGAGGAGACGAGCACGGTGTCGCCCGGGTCGTCCAGCTCGAATTCGTCGATGCACAGCAGCCGGTGCCCGCTCAGCGTCTGCACGGTCTGCTGGAAGCCCAGCGCGCCGACCAGGTTGGTCAGCTCCACGAACGTGCCGAACGCCTTGAGCGACGGCTCGGCGGGTGTGGCGTGCCAGAGGGAGGCCAGCAGGTGGGTCTTGCCGACGCCGTAGCCGCCGTCCAGATAGACCCCGCGTGCCCCGGTCGGAGCAGTCGGCTTCCTGCTGAACCACTTGCGCCGCCCGGACCCCGTCGCGTGCGCCCCGCCGAGCCCGGCGGCGAAGGCCGCCAGGACCGTGACCGCCTCGCTCTGGCTGGGCTGGTTGGGGTCGGGTACGTACGTGTCGAAGCGCACCGAGTCGAAGCGCGGCGGCGGCACCATCTCGGCGACCAGACGGTCTGCGGGGACGTGCGGCTCACGGGCGCACAGGGACAGCGGGGCCGCTTCGGCAAGGGGGCTCTGCCCCGGAAACGCGATGGATGACGACACAACCATCCACCCTAAGGCCCATGCCAGACTGCATCCCATGCGAAGCCTGTTCCCTGTGACGGACCTGACAAAAAGCGCTGCGGGGGGCGAGGACCCGTCCGGGCCGCTCACCGACCGCGAGTGGAGCCTCGACGAGCTGGCGGACGCCTACGCCTACCCCACCGGCCTTCCGGCCGAAGGGCCCGGGGTTCCCTGGCTGCGCGCCAACATGGTCTCCACCCTCGACGGCGCCGCCCAGCACGACGGGCGCTCGCAGGGCATCTCCTGCGCGGCGGACATGCGGATCTTCGGCACCCTGCGGGGCCTGGCCGACGTGGTGATCGCCGGGGCCGAGACCGTACGCCTGGAGGGATACCGTCCGGCCCGTGCCCGGGAGGCGTTCGCCGCGCGGCGGGCGGCCGCCGGGCAGGGCCCCGCCCCCGCCGTGGCGGTGGTGACCGGCTCGATGGATCTGGACTTCTCGCTGCCGCTGTTCACCGAGCCGCTCGTCCCGACGCTCGTGGTGACCGGCGCCGGGGCCCCTGCCGACCGGATCGCGGCGGCCCGGAAGGCGGGCGCCGAGGTGGTGATCGCGGGCGAAGGCACCCGGGTGGACCCGGCCCGCGTCGTGCGCGAGCTGGCCGGCCGGGGGCTGACCCGGCAGCTCACCGAGGGCGGGCCCCGGTTGCTCGGCCAGTTCGTGGCGGCCGGTGTGCTGGACGAGCTGTGCCTGACGCTCTCCCCGATGCTCACAGCGGGTGACGCTCAGCGCATTGCCGGGGGCCCCGGGGTCGCCGTGCCGGAACGTTTTTTCCTGGCATCGCTGCTGGAAGAGGCCGGTTTCCTCTTCTCTCGGTACCGTCGGACCGACAGTTAGCGGAATTTACCGTTCCGCTTAGCTCCGGCTGGGCACACTTACCCCTGCAGTCCCCGTGGAAGAGCGGGGAAGGATGGTTTCAGCAAACGACCGTCGAGGGCCGAGCCGGCCGTCGACGAGACGAAGAAGCGGAAGGGCGCCTGTCGTGTTCACAAGCGTTTTGATGATCGAGAAGCCGCTCACTCCCGAGGACGTGGAGTTCGTCACCACCCTCCACGGCGAGGAGCGGATCTCGTTCGTCGTTCTGTTGCAGCCGCGCGGCGACCAGGCCGATGTGCTGCTGCGCGCGATCGACGACGTGGCGATGGGGGAGCTGAAGGAAGCGGTCCGCGAGAGGGAGGAGCCGGAGGGCAACGAGGCCCGCGAGACCGCCGAGATCGGCCTCGAATACTCCCTGCGGGCCCTGCGCGAGGCGGGCTCCGAAGCGGTCGGAGAAGTGATCGAGGATCACCCCCTGGACAAACTGACGACCGTCGTCGAGGAGGCGGGCGCGGACGAGGTCATCGTCCTGACCGCCCCGCACTACGTGGAGGAGTTCTTCCACCGGGACTGGGCCTCCCGGGCCCGGCACAAGGTCGGCGTCCCGGTGCTCAAGCTCTTCGCGCACAGCGAATAGGCTGGGCTCGCGGTCCGGGTCGGCCCCCGGCCGCAGTCCGAACCGCAGCGACCACGCAGGAGCACAGATGGCACCCGGCATTCCCGCCGCCATGGAACGACCCCACTTCATCGGCATCGGCGGCGCCGGAATGTCGGGCATCGCGAAGATCCTCGCCCAGCGCGGCGCGAAGGTGGCGGGCAGCGACGCCAAGGAGTCCGCCACCGCCGAGTCGCTGCGGGCGCTGGGGGCGACCGTGCACATCGGGCACGCGGTGGGCCATCTGGCCGACGACGCGTCCTGTGTGGTCGTCTCCAGCGCCATCCGCGCCGACAACCCGGAGCTGCTCCGGGCGAACGAGCTGTCGATCCCGGTGGTGCACCGTTCCGACGCGCTGGCCTCCCTGATGAACGGCCTGCGCGCCATCGCGGTGGCCGGCACCCACGGCAAGACGACCACGACGTCGATGCTGGCCGTCGCCCTCTCCTCGCTGGGCCTGGCCCCCTCGTACGCCATCGGCGGCGACCTGGAGGGCCCCGGCACCAACGCCACCCACGGCGAAGGGGCCATCTTCGTCGCGGAGGCGGACGAGAGCGACCGCAGCTTCCAGAAGTACGACCCCGAGGTCGCGATCGTCCTCAATGTGGAGCTGGACCACCACGCGAACTACGCCTCGATGGACGAGATCCACGACTCCTTCGAGACGTTCGTCGGCAAGGTCGTCCCCGGCGGCACCCTGGTCATCTCCGCCGACCAGCCCGGCGCGGTCGAGCTGACGCGCCGCGTCCGCGACCTCTCCGACGTCAAGGTCGTCACCTACGGTTCCGCCGAGAACGCCGACGTACGCGTCCACAAGGTCACCCCGCGCGGCCTGACCAGCGAGGTCACTGTCCTGCTCAACGGCAGGTTCCTCACCTTCACCGTCTCGGTCCCCGGCAGCCACTACGCCCACAACGCGGTCGCCGCCCTCGCCGCCGGGGTCGCCCTCGGCATCCCGGCGCACAACCTGGCCTCCGCGCTCGGCAGCTACACCGGGGTCAAGCGCCGCCTCCAGCTCAAGGGCGAGGCGGCGGGCGTGCAGGTCATCGACTCGTACGCCCACCACCCGACCGAGATGACCGCCGACCTGGACGCCATGCGCGGCGCGGCCGCCGACGCCCGCATCCTGGTCGTCTTCCAGCCGCACCTGTTCTCCCGTACCCAGGAGCTGGGCACCGAGATGGGCCAGGCCCTCGCCCTGGCCGACGCCTCCGTGGTCCTGGACATCTACCCGGCCCGCGAGGACCCGATCCCCGGCATCACCAGCGCCCTGATCATCGACGCGGCGAAGGCGGCGGGCACCGAGGTCACCGCCGTCCACGACCAGGCCGACGTCCCCGCCGCCGTCGCGGGAATGGCGAAGCCCGGCGATCTCGTTCTCACCATGGGAGCGGGCGACGTCACCGACCTCGGCCCGCGCATCCTGGACCACCTGTCCAGCGATCACCTGTCGAGCTGAGGAGCGGGACGTGTCGTACGACGTCGAGAAGCCGGACGAGCAGTGGCGGGCGGAGCTGAGCCCCGCCGAGTACGCGGTGCTGCGCCAGGCCGGCACCGAACCCGCGTTCAAGGGTGAGTACACCGACACCAGGACGGCGGGCGTCTACTCCTGCCGGGCCTGCGGGGCGGAGCTGTTCCGCTCCGACACCAAGTTCGAGTCCCACTGCGGCTGGCCGTCCTTCTACGACCCGAAGGACACCGACGCGGTCGAGCTGGTCGAGGACCGCGCCCACGGGATGGTCCGCACCGAGGTGCGCTGCGCCCGCTGCGGCTCGCACCTGGGCCACGTCTTCGAGGGCGAGGGCTACCCGACCCCCACGGACCAGCGCTACTGCATCAACTCGATCTCGCTGACGCTGGCGCCGGACGAGAGCTGAGCCCGGCCGAGAGCTGAGCCCGGCCGAGCTGAGCCCCGGCCGAGCTGAGCCCCGGCCGAGCTGAGCCCGGAGGAGAGCTGAGCCCGGACGGCTTGCGTGTGCCCCCGCGCTCCCGCGCCCCCGCCGTGTATGCCGGTGCCCCCGCCTCCCCGCGTATGCCGGGAGGCGGGGGCACTGTGCTGTGACTCCTGCGGCGAGGGGTCACTCCGCCTCGTCGTCGCTCCCGCCCGCTTCCGACCGCAGCAGCGGGTGGATCACGCCGGGGAAGACCCGGGCCCGTACGACCTCCTCGGCCGACCCGCCCTGGACGACGGTCTCCGCGACGCCCCAGGGCCGTCCGGCCAGGTGGATGGTCAGGGTGTACGAGGAGGAGCAGCCGGTGCACTCATAGCGGTCGGCCCAGGTCTCGACCTCGGTGGTGGAGCCCGGGTAACGCTTCACGTGCCGGTGGCGGGCGTGGCAGCGGTCGCAGGTCTCGCCCGGCTCGCAGGTCCCGCCGCACGGACACGGCACGTCGAGGGAGTCGGCGGGCTTCCAGCGCTGCACGAGGACGGCCTCACGGGTGGCGCCCATGTCCTTCATGGCCTTGAGGTTGCGGGCGGCGACGTTGTACGACTCGCCGGTGGCGGCCATCCGGTCGCGGATGACGTCCTTGCGTCCACGGTTGGTCGTCATGTTGCTCCTCCTGGGTTCACGCAGCCCGCCAGGAGGCCCATGAGTCAATCAGTCAGTACCTCTTTACGTTACCTGCCCGGCACCGGCGTACGGACCGGGCGGTTGTTCCCCGGCCGGTGAGAGCTTCAGAGCGCGTCGAGGTCCATGGCGGAGGCGATGGCGTGGGACCCGGCTTCGTTGGGGTGCACGCCGTCCGGGAAGACGTAGCCGGGGCGCGGCAGGGCGGGATCGGCGGGGTTCGCGATGGCTCGGTCGACGTCGAGAACCCCGTCATATGCGCCGCTGGTGCGTATCCAGTGGTTGACGGCGGTCCGGGTCCTCTCGCCCCGCTCGCTGTAGACGGGGAAGAGGGCGCCCTTCATGGGCAGGATGGTCGCGCCCACCGCTTTGATGCCTCGGGCGTGGGCGGCGCGGATCAGCTCTTTGTGAGCGTTGATGATCCGGTGGGCGCTCACACGGGGTGCGGAGCCCATACAGGGGTCGCCCATCTCGGGGGCGGCGATGTCGTTGCCGCCCAGGTGGACGATCACCGTGCGCACGCCGGGGCGGTCGATGACGTCGCGCCGGAAGCGGTCGCTGGCCCGGTCCCCGTAGCAGGGCGAGTCGTCGAGGATCCGGTTTCCGCTGATGCCGGCGTTGACCACGTCCAGCGGTCGGCGGTCGGCGGCGATGCGTTCGGCGAGCTTGTCCGTGAAGCGGGTGTCGGTGCCGGGCGCGGCTCCTGTCCCGTCCATGAGCGAATCCCCGAAAGTGACCACGGTGCCCCGCCGGGGGGAGGCCGGACCGGACACCTCCACACCGCTCAGGAAATACCAGGCGTTCGTGGACGTGGTGAAGGCGTCGCCGCCGGCGTCGGTCAGATGGCGTCCGGGGGCCCGGTACGAGGTGGCGGTGGTGAACCGGTGGAAGGTGGCCGGACCGGTGCGGTCGGCGAAGTAGAGGGTGACGGTCAGCTTCTCCAGCGGGGAGGTGCGCAGGGTTGCGGCGTCGCTCACGAGGTCGCGTCCCGGGGCGATACTGGTGCCCCGGGCTCCGCCGAACGTCAGCTTCCGCGCTGTGCCGGGCCAGACCTGGGCGTCCTCGGCGGACCGGGCGACGGTCGCCGCGGCGATCCGCAGCGGTGCGGTGCCGTACGCGTTGGACAGCCTGATCCTCAACGTGGCGCCGCCGGTCGCGACGCGGATCACTTGACGTACGGACTGGTCGGAGAAGCCCTGCCGTGACCAGTTGGGCCCCCAGTCCTCATTGCCCTCGACGGGCCGCTGCACGGCTGTTCCCCATGCTCCGGTCCACACCGGGCCTTCGGCTGCGCGTGGCTTCTGCCGCGCGTCCTCGGGTGCGGGGGCTGCCGCCGAGACGACGAGCGCGGTGAGCACTGCTGCGGTGACGGCGAGCATGCCTCGCCGGACTGTCCTCATCGAGCGGCGCGACTTCGCTGACTGCATCGGGGATCCCCTCGGCGAAAAGAGTGATGAGGAGATCTCACCACCGTTCGAGCCGAAGATCAGTGGGGCCGGCCCCCGAATCGGCCTTCGGGTTAGCCCTACCCAGGGCCGTAGGCAGCTCCGCACGCGGCACGCTGCCCGGGACTGCGGAACTCGTTGCCCGCTGTCGAACCCCCGTGAGAGCATCAACGCCGATGAATGCAACAGGGGTATCAGAAGCCTGCATTGAGGACGCGAGCAACATCCTGGTCGCTCCTTCGACGGTCCGGGACGACGACATGGTCAGGGACTTCTTCGGGTCCACGATCACGCCGGAGGAACTTGCTTCTGGTGCGCCCGACCTCGCGCAGAAGACCGTATATCTGTGTGGCGACATATCAGGGATCAGCAGCCGCCCACTGCGTGCGGCTGCCCGGGTGTTCGTTGTCCGGGAGCTGTCGCACGGTTACGACGAGGGCGCCGAGGGACCTTGGCCCGTCGTCGACATCGGCAGGGTTCCCATCCGGGTACACGGCGTCGGCGTGTACTACCGCCGCCTTTTCGGACGCGATGCCGATCACTTCGGACGGATCAGTGCGGAGCACGCGTTCCAGTCGCTGACGGAGTCGACCAAGCCCGGAACGGCGCATCGCAGCGGAATCTATCTGACGCCCGTCACGCAAGACGGTGACGAACTGCATTTCCGCCTGCTCCGGTGCTCCACGAACTTCTCGGGGCCGACCGAGACCTTTCGCCCGACCGACACGCACATCGTCGAGTCGCTGAACCGCGAGGCCGTCACCGTATTCCGGAACCAGGCGCCGCTGAACCACGTCCTCGCTCAGATCTACCACAACACCCTTGCCACGCCCGAGCGAAAGCATTCCAAGGCCAAGATCTCGGCCCATGCCGACAAGACCAAGGACATGCCCGCCCGTGGAATTATGGCCTTCTGTACCTTCTACGACGGGCTCGACAAGCTGGAGCCCTTGGCCGAAGACGCCTTCGACTACGGTGTGAAGCGTGCCAGCGGGCTGACCAAGCTCCGCTTTCGCCTCAAGGAACCGACAGAAGGACGCGACGAGGCCGCACTCCCTCGGCAGTTCACCCTGACTCTCTATCCCGGCTCCGTGTTCTTCATGCCGCTGTCCACCAACCGCCTGTATACGCACGAAATCCGGCCCTCGGGACTGGACGCCGAGCTGCTCCCGACCCGCCTGGGATACGTGGTGCGTTGTTCGAGCGCCGAGGCCGTTCACAAGGACGGCGAAACCTTCCTCAAAGCGGCCGGAGGTCCGGTGAAGCTGGGGCCGCCCACCCAGGACGGCATGGACGATCTGCGCAGGCTGTACGCCGAGGAGAACAGGACCTCGTCCTTCATCGATTACGGCGACAGATTTCTCTTCAGCATGAACTCGGGAGACTACGATGCCCCCCCGGCTCTAGGATCTCGGACGCGATCCTCTCGTACACTCTGCCGACCGAGGCGAATCTCTTCGCGGAGCTGTCGGAGTCGGCTCGTCTGGAAGACGTAGGGAAAGGCCGAAGAGGCGCCACGCTGGCCAGGATCGACGAATCGGGTGGTGTGCCTCTCGTACGTACCACCACGCGATACGGCAGCCCGACGCAGCGTTTCCGGGCGGTGCACGAGCGGCTGGCGCAACAGATTCAAGAACGTGCGGGGCTTTCGGTCGGCTTCAACAACGCTCTCATCGAGAGTTACACGAACGCCTACACGACCATGGGTCTTCATTCCGATCAGGCTCTCGATCTGGTCGACGCATCATTCATCGCCGTCTTCTCCTGCTACCAGCATCCCGACGCGGGCCCGCCGAGAAAGCTGATCTTCGAGTCGAAGGATTCCAGTGAGGAGTCCGGTGGCGAGAAGTTCGAGGTTCCTCTCACCCACAGCAGCGTCGTCGCGTTCTCTGTCGAATCGAATCGGCGACTCAAGCACAAAATCGTCTTGGACGCGCCCGGCCGGAAAACGGACAACCAATGGCTGGGTGTGACGTTCCGGACGTCAAAGACCCACGTTCGGTTTCGCGACGGACACGCATATCTCCCGCAGGGTGCGCGCCTCATGCCGGCCGATGACGAGCAGAGGGAAGAGCTCTACCGACTACGGCGCCGTGAGAACAGGGAAACGGACTTCGTCTACCCCTCGCTGACGTACACCATCAGCGAGAGCGATCTGATGCCGCCCGTCTGAAAAAGCGTTCGCTGTGGTCACGGACAGCCGTCAGGGGCTCGGGTTCCTCCACGGATGCCGCTCGTCCAGGGCTCCGAATCGCACATCTCGCGACCCAGGCCGTCGCGATGTGCGCGTGCATCTGCTTCGCTCCGGCCTGGTACGCGACGTGGCTGCGCGCGGAGTCTCCACGGTCCCGCCCGCGCGCAGCAGAACGACTGACGGGGCCTCAAGGACCCGCTCAGCGCTAGGCGGCGTACGCGAGGAAACGCGTCCAGGCGGCCGGGGCGAGGGCGAGCTGCGGGCTCTCCTCGATCTTGGAGTCGCGGACGTGGACGGTGGAGGGGCAGGCGGCGACCTCGACGCAGTCGTCGCCGGAGCTGCCGCTGTAGCTCGACTTGTGCCACTCCAGCGCGACCTCAACGCAGGAGTCGCCGTCGCCGCTGCTGTAGCTGCTCTTGAACCAGGCCAGGGGTGTGGTGCTCATCTCGCTCCTCGCATCCGCCGCATCAGGCTCTTGGAGTCGTCCAACGAGAGAGCCTGTGAACGCATACTGGCACACCGCATCTGGATCACGCTGACCACTTTGGGGTCGGAGATGAACTGTCCGTACATCTGCCCCTCCGAGTAGGCGCACCACTGGTGCTCCGGTGTCTCCAGCAGCCGCATCGGCCCATCCAGGCCCGCGTGGTGATGCCGTACCAGCGGCATGACCTGGACCTCCACATTACGCAGCTCGGACAGGTCGAGGATGTGGTCGATCAGCTCCCTGGTGACCTCCTCGCCGCCCAAGTCCCGGAGGAACAGGTGCTCTTCGAGGATGAAGCTGAACGCGGTGTTGGGTCGGTTCCGCAAGAGTTGCTGACGTTCCAGCCGAGCCGCGAGCTGCACCTCGATCTGCTCGTCGGCGAGCGGCGGCAACCGGTCAGCGAACAGCGTCCGCGCGTACGCGGGCGTCTGCAGCAGCCCCGGAATCAACCGGCACTCGTACGTGTACAGGCTCAGCGCCTCCAGCTCCAGCTGCGCCCACTGCCGGAACCAACTCGCCAGCCCCTTCCGCCGCGTCAGATGCTTTGCCGCGCCCCGAATCACCCCGAACGCGTCCAGCACCGCTTCGGCGCGCTCCACGACGTCCTGCGGCGGGAAGCGCCGTCCCTGCTCGATGGAGGCGACGGTCTCGGGTGAATACCCGACGAGCGGGGCGAACTGCTCCTGCGTCAGCCCGGCCCGCTTGCGGCAGGCCTTGACCACTTCCCCGAACACCTTGAGGCTGTACTGCGGTTCGGGCTCGGTGCCGCTGCGGCCGCCGCCGTTGCCGAAAGTCCCGTACGTGGTGCTGTCGATGCCATCCGTGCCGTGCGTCATGTACGGCCACCTCCCCGTGCGCCTGTCCTGGTTCGCAATGCGTCCATGCTCACGGAACGTGACCCGTACCGTCTACCCTTCGCACCCGTACGCTGACTCAGCGTACGAGTTGCTGACCTGGTGGAGAGGAGGTGTGGCCCGGAATCTGGGGGCATGGAAGCACCTGTGAAGACCCAACCCGACGTAACCGTACGTGTGTTCAACCGTCAATTCGACGCGGATCCGCGCGGCGCCCGGCTCGCCCGCCGCGTCGGCCTCCACAAGCTGCACACCTGGGGTATCCCGTATCTCAGTGACGCATCGGAGTCGGCGGCCCTGATCATCGGAGAGCTGACGGCCAACGCGGCGACCCATGGCCGCGTCCCCGGCCGCGACTTCGCACTGCGTCTGTCGTACCTGCCCGGCGACCCGGAGACGCCCGGTCTCCTGCGGATCGAGGTGTCCGACGCCCGGGGCGAGCGCCGGCCGCCCGGCCCCGGCGAGGTCACCGCGCCGGAGGACGGCTCCGACAGCGGGCGCGGTCTGCTGATCGTGGACGCGCTGGCGGACCGCTGGACGGTCCTCGACCGCAATCCGGGCAAGACGGTGCGGGCGGAGCTGGATCTGCTGTGCTGACGGTTCTCGGCGCTGCCGCTGCTATGGGCCACCACGTCACGCTGTACGACCGCGCCTGACAGGGCGGCATGCGCCGGCCGATTGCCCAGGGGTGCCCGCTCCAAGGCACTTGTCCCTCTGTGCACGCAGGGTGTTCCCGGGCCGCGCGCGCCGGTCAGCTTATCCGCACCCGAGCTGTTTCTGGGCGAAGGCGGTGAACTGCTTGAGGAGGCCCGGGAGGGTTTCGCGCTCGTTCTGTTCGGCGGCGCCGCTCAACTCGATGCTGAGCCGCAGGTACTTCCCGGACAGCGGATCAGTGTTTTCGGCTGGGCGGCAGGAGATGTGGGTGGTCGCACCCGTATTCCAAACAATGCCCCTCCTGCCGACGGGAATCGGATCGGGGTCGGCCGATCCATATGTGTTTCGCTCGGTGAACGATTCGTCGATCTCCACCTTTGCCCAAGCGTGGAATCCGTCGTTCCCGTCGATGTACAGGAGGCAGTTCACGAACCGTTTGCGTTCCGAGAAGCGGAAGGATTCGGTGTCCTCCTTCAGAGTGTCGCCAGCGGGAAGCAGAGGCTGGACGTCCTCCGGGGAGAATGCGTTCCAGCAGAACTTCGCAGGAAGTTTCGGGGCGGCCTTCTTCTGGCCCTGCGAACACCCAGCTGCAATGGTCATCAGCGCCATAGAAAGGACGACGGCAGCGGTGACTCTTTTGATTCGGCGCATGACGGATGCTCCTTCAGGGGCGGTTGACTTGAGCCAGATCGCGCCCGATGGAGTGCGCGCTAGCGGTCGCTGCGGAGGCGGATCCCTGGAAAACCTTGTACTCCTCGGGTGCCAGGCCAGTAGCTTTGCCCCCTGCGGAAACTGCGCTCACTGCCGCCTCCTTAGTCGCCTCCTCAGCCCCTGTGTAGCTTCTCCCGGACGCGAGCGCGGCTTCGTCCGTGCTGTCCCTGCTTGACTTCTCCACCACCGTCGCGGTGATGTCCTCTTGGATCCACGTGACGACGTCACCGCCCACGGGGAGTAGTTCCAGATACTTGGCCCCGACGAGATCGATGATGCGATTCGTCCACTTCGCGTTGTCCTCGATGCCCTCGTTGTACTCGCCGTCCTCATGCGTCTTGAGGTCGATGACCGCATGAGCCCTCGCCTCGGACATCATCCCCGCGATTTCCCCGCCGGGGTGGACCGCGTTGCGAACTGCCTCGCCCATGTCCGCGTGGCGTTCGGGGTGGTTGAAGGCGTCGCCCACGAGTGCCGTTGTGTAGGCCTGTTGTGCGTGGGTGATCGCGCCGTAGGCGTCGGGGTCCTGGCCGACCGAGCCGAGGAATCTGGTCATCAAGTGCTTCTCGAATTCGGCTGGTTCGCCGAACGGCTTGATCTGGCCTGCCGCGTTCTCGGCGGTCGCCTGGAGGTCCGGCATGTACTCCGCCGCCATGTCGCCGAACTGTGGGGCCAGGGCGCTCAGTGGGCCGGGCGGGTCGCCGGCTTTCGCCGATACGAGTTCCGGGTTCGTGCCGATCTTCTCGACGACCTTCTCCATAACACCGCTCATGTCGTTGGAGTGGCGCACCGGCGGTGCGTCGTCGTCGCCGGGGACGCGGCCCGTGACCGCTGCCTCCAGGGCGTTGCCCATGGCCTTCTGGCCGAGCGTGGGGCCGCTGTCGGCCGTCGTGTCGTACCAGTCGTCCGCAGGCTTCTTGTCGAGCATGTAGTCGACCACGCTCTGCGCGTCCTTGCCGCTGGTCTCCGCGTCCAGCATGGTGACGATGCCGTCGTTGTTGGTGTCCGACCGAAGGTTCTCGTTGAAGAACTCCGCTGACGCCGCGGGATGCCTGCTCATAGCCTCCATGAGGCCGGTGACCGGGTTGAAGCCCTTCCCGCCGTCCGCGTCGAGGTTGATCGCCATGCCCTGGTTGTACGGCTGGTTCCGGGACCAGACCTCGGGGTCCTTCTTGTCCATGGCGATCATGTCCCGGCCGACCGACGTCAGGAACTGCTGGTCGTAGGTGCCTTCCCGCAGCAGCGAGCCCAGCGCCTGGTACCCGTAGACCTTGGTGCCGACGCCCGCGAAGCCGGAGACGTCGATCTCCTGACGGCCCGCCTTGAGCAACTGGTTGGTCCAGGCGGCGTCCAGGTGGTTCGGCACCGACGCGGTGGTGGCCAGGCCGAGCATCGCCCCCATGTCGCTCTGGATGTTGCGGACCATGCCCACGCGGTCCGCTCCCGCCGGGCCGAGGGACGTGGAGTCCAGGGACATCCGCGTGTACGCCTCCAGCGTCCCCTCCGCGCCCAGTCTGCGATAGAAGGCGGTGGCGAACTCGGGGTCGAGGCGGTTGTCGTCGATGATGTCTTCGAGTTTGCGCAGCGCGTCGAGGTTTCGCGCCGTGCCGCCCTCTCCTGTGACCGTCTTCAACAGCTCCGCCGCGTGACCCGCCTGCTCCGCGTCGAGGGACTTGTAGACGGGTTTGCTGAAGTCGTGCTTGCTCTTCATGTTCGCTTCGAGGGCGCGTTTCAAGGAATCGTCGGCATCGGAACAGTCCTCGACGATCCGATCGATCTTCCGCTGCCAGGACGCGACAGCCGCCTGCTGCTTGCGCAGCGCCTCCGGATAGTCCGGATCGCGACGCGCGGTGTGATCGTCCTCCAGGTCATGCCGGGCTGACGCCTTGCCCCGCGCGCTGATCACCACGCCTGCTGCGGGGGCCTCTTCGTCCCGCATGCCGATCAGCGTCTTCCTGGCGTACGCGAAGGATGTGTGGGCGTCCACCAGCAGGGACTTGATGCCCCGGGCCTGGGACACGGCATCATCGAACTCCGCCGCCGTCTTCGCGATGAACTCCTTGGTGACACCGGCGTTGACACCTTCCCACCGTGCCTTGCCCGCCTTGGCCTTCATGCCGGTCCGGGCGTCGTCCGCGAGTCTCTCCAGCCTGGTCACCATCGCGGTCCAGTCGTCGGCCGCTGTCTTGAGCTTGCCGACGGGTGCGTTCACCACATCGTCGAAGGTCAGCACGGTTCCCCCAAGAACGGCTGGTCGGAGCGCGGCGAGGCGGAGCCGCCCCCCGGGGGCGCCAACCTATCCCGGGTACGCAGGAGCAATGTATGCATGTGCGATTTTGAGACAGCCGCGAGACCGGCGTCCCGCCTCCCGACTCACCCCCGCCGCACCCGCCCCGCGATCCGGCGGCCCAGCCGCCCCAGGGCGCTCGTACGGTTCCAGGCCCGGAAGGCGTCCGCCCGGCCGCTGCTGCCCGTGCGGCCCACCGTCGCCTCGACCTCCGCGACCGCCTCGGCCGACATGCCGCGTACGGCGGGGCGCAGGACGTCGTCGAGGAGAGCGGCGGCCACTGGCGGCCAGGCGCGGCCCGCGTGCGGGTGGGCCGTCCAGACGGTGAAGCAGTCCGCAGCGTAGGCGGGCTGGGTGCGCAGCCGGGTCCGTACGGTTTCCGTTCGGGCGGTGCGGTCGTACGCGGCGATCAGGCCGGCGTCCTCGCCGTGGACGAAGTCGTACAGCTCGGCCCCCGGGCGGTCCGGGGCCAGCAGGCGTTCGACCAGGGCCGCGTACGCCTGCTCCCGGAGCGCCGGTTCTACCGGCTCCGCCTGCGCGCACAGCGTGCGGACCCGCTCCGACCAGCCGGGCTCCGGTGCCCCCGCACGCAGTTCGCGGACCAGGTCCAGAAGGAGGAGACCGGCCCGCTCCCGGCCGCCCATCTCCTCCGGGAAGCCGCGCAGGAGGTCATGGGCGAGCTCGGCCGCCTCGTCGGCGCTCGAAGCGGACGATCCGCCGGACGCCCCGAGCGCCGCGTCCACCAGCCGCGCCCAGGTGCCGGCCACGCGGTGCGAGTCCGAGGTGGCCGCGTCCAGCAGGAGGCGGGCCTCCGCGACCGTGGGGGCACGGTCCTCCCAGACCAGGCCCACCGCCGTACGCAGCACCAGCGGCTCGGCGAAGGGGGAGAGGCCGGCCGCCCGCAGCACCCGGTGCCACGCCGCCTTCCGGTCACCGCCCAGCGTCGCCATCGCCCCCGGCGCCTCGGCGCACATCCGCAGATGCGGCAGCGCCTGCGTCCCCGTGAACGGCAGCCTGACCCGCTCCAGGAACCGGGCCACCGCCCCGGGGTCCTCGGGTGCGATCCGGTCCAGCGCGCCGAGCAGCGCCGTCCGCACCTCGAACTGCTCGTCCAGCAGCTCCAGCAGGGCCGGTGCGAAGCCCGGGAGGCCTTCGTGTGCCGCCGACGCCTCCGTCAGCAGCGCGGGCGCCAGGCGGTCCACCGCTCCCGGCAGCGACTCCGTGCCGTCCACGCCCAGCAGCCGTGCCACCCGCAGCAGTTGCACGGTCCGCGCCACCGACCGGGACCCGACCGTGTCGCCCAGCTCGGTCAGGATCTCCGGGCCCAGCCGCTGGGCGACCGCCGCCCCCTCCGGACCCGCGAACGCGTCCGGGCGCGGCAGTTCCAGCGAGCCGTTGCCTCCCCGTACCGCCTCCGTGACCAGCATCGCCGCGAGCGGGGCGGTCACCGATGCCGGGCAGCGGCCCTCCAGCGCGCCGAACAGCCGTCCGGCCGCGTCGAATTCAAGGCCCGTGCGGTCGTCGACGCCGGGGGAGGCGATGGCTTCGACCAGCTGGCCCGTGCGCTTCGCGTCCAGGGCGTAGGGGCGTTCGGAGGCCCAACCGGCCGCCGCCGCACGTCCGTCCGGCCCGAGCGTGATCCCCGCGCACAACGCCGTGACCGCCAACGGGCCCGCCGCGAACGGCTCCCCGGGCAGTTCCCGCGCCTCCCGAAAGAGCTGCGGCGACCGGCTACGCCAGACCCGGGCCGCCGTCGCCGCCCACACGTCGTCCGTACCGCCCGCCGGGGCCTGCCCCGCGCACGCGTGCACCCGCAGGCCCGCCGCCCGCGCCGCCGCCGCGTCCTCGGGCCCCACCCCCACCACCCGCGCCGTCGAACTCCCCGGCCGCCGGGTGTACGTGGTGAACGTCAGCCGCTCCGCGCTCTCCCTCGGCAAGGTGACCGACGCCAGCCCCAGCCACCGGGCCACGTCCGCGCACTGCCGTTCCACCAGCGCCACCGGTCGCCCGCCGGCCGTCTCCGCGTCGCTCGCCCGGCGCAGGTCCGCCAGCACGGCCGCGAGCCAGGGGCCGCGCGATACGGCGAAGTCGTCCAGGCCCTCGGAGACGGCCGCAGGGCCCGGCGGCAGCGTCAGCGGGTCCGGTATCGCCCCGCCGGGCGTCACCGCCACCCAGTGCGGCGAGCGCCATGCCTCGACCGGCAGCCGGTCGCCCGGCAGCGGAACCCCCGGCGGCAGGTGCACCGCGTGCGCATGGAACCGCACCCCCGGCCCCGAGCCGCCGCCCGTGTCCCGTACCGGGGCCGAACGCGCCACCAGCCGACTGCCGTCGGACAGGGCGAAATACCCGAACGCCTGCGGCAGCGAGCGCAGTTCGCCGTCGGACGGCCGGTCGGGGACGCCTCCGGGAAGCTCGTAGCGCACCAAGGGCTCGATCTCCGCCAGCAGGGCCCCCGACACCCCGGGACCGACCGCCGTGAACCGGCCGCCCGTCGCTCCCTCGTCCCCCGGCGCGGAGGAGGTGTAGTGCACCTGTGCAAGGCTCATCTGTCGGCCCTCTTCGTCCTGCCGCGCCCGATCCCCGTGCTCACCCCGTGCGGCTGGGTTCGGGGAGAAGTCCGCAGCCGCGGAGGTGACGTTACCAAGGACGGGAAGGCAGTCCCTACGCTGCGTCAGGCGCTGCCCCGAGGACGGTTGTGGGACGTGCGCCCGGCCGTCGTGTAGAAGACTGTGCGGAGTGCGCCGGACCGGGCGCACCGGAAGGGGGAAGCGATGCGGCATGTGCCCGCTCTGCCGACGTACGACAAGGACGCGACCACCAGACTGCTGTGCTCGTCGGTGCACCTGGACGACGAGTTCGCCCGGTACGCGCACCAGGAGCTCTCGGGGGACCGTCTGACCGCCATCGGTCTCCCGCTGGGCGTGAACCTGCTGGCGCTGGCACGCCACGCGGCCCGCGCGACCCGGCGGACGAACCTTCGCGACCGCAGGCTGGCCTGGCTCTGCGCGGGATGGTGGCTCGCCGTGCTGACCGCTCTGGGCGGCCTGACCGGTGGCTCGTCCGCCTTGGCGGAAGCGGCCGTTGTCGTCCTGCTGCTCGTGCTCGGCTCCTCCTGGTGGCTGGTGCGCCGGACCGAGGCCCAGGGGCGCGCCGAGGCCCTCGAAGCCCGCATTTCCGCCACGCGTCCCCAGGACCTCGCACCCGAGGTGGCCGACGAGGTCGAGCAGCGGCTGCGCGGGCTCAGGCGCCCGAACATGATGCCGTACACGCGGAGCGCGGAGCGGCAGAACCCCTTCGTCGGCAGTGGGAGCAAGATCAAGGAGACGGTCTGGCAGCCGATCGACATCAGCCGCCCCGCGGACGCCCCCGGCGGCGGCAAGAAGACCCTGATCCCCTTCGACGCCGTCGACCTCCACACCTATCTGGCCCGGGAGTTGGGAAACCTCGCCGGCCTCGAAGGGCTGCGGGCGCAGAACCGGCTCTACGTGCTCGGCCACCAGGTCCACTACCTCGGCGACGACGTGCTGCCGGACCGGCTGCGCCCGCCGAACAGTGAGATCCCGCCACTGCTGGTCAAGGCGGGGCTGCTCAAGCCCGGCGCGGGGGCGCGGACCTATCTCAGCCTGGAACGGGTCGGCGAGGGCGGCCGGGTCATCGTCTCGATGCATCTGCGAGCCCGGCTCCAGCACCCCAGCCTCTCCTGGGAGGTCGCCGCTTACTGCATCCCCCCGGTGGACGCCCGCCACTACGGCACGGACTACCTCCCGCGCGACGGCTTCGAACGCCTCTGGAGCCTGATCCGGTTCGCCACCTCGCACACCTGGTCCGCGCTGACCGGAGCCCCGGGGCGGATCGCGCGCCGCAACTCCGCGAGCAAGCGGCGCGCCCGCGAGCTGGAGAAGCGGCGCAAGGAGATCACCAAGAAGCACGCGCTGTACGACTACGGCGCCACGGGCAGTCTGCGCGAACGAGTCGGCTCATGGGATCAGCTCGGCCACTCCGAGCGCATGGACTCGCAGGACTTCCTCCACCGGCTCCAGCAGGGGGTGCTCATCGCGACCGAACGATTCCTGACGGATCATCACGTGGACACCAGCTCCTTCGACCGGGCCCAGCAGGTCATCAACACCCAGACGTACAACATCTCCGGCGACATCACCGGCCCGTCGAACATCGGCAACAACGGGCAGATCTCCGCCGCCTACGGCCAGGGAGCCCAGTCGCCGACGGCCGCCGCGGGCGGCTCTCCCTGAACTCCGGCATCACCCACCAACCACCCAGGAGAGACATGAGCACCTACAACTTCCACGGCGACATCTCGGGCCCGAGCAATTTCGGCGACAACGGGAAGATCCAGGTCACCTACGGCACGCCCCCGGCCGAAGCGCTGAAGCTGGCCGCCGACCTCGTCCAGCTCGTGCGCCAGGAGGCCGCGCGGCCGGAGCTCGCGGCGCAGGCGGAGATCGTGCGCGGAGAGCTGGTCCGGGCGGGGGAGGAAGGGCGCCCCGCCGACCAGGGGCGGATCCGGCAGGCGCTGGAGACGCTGACGGTCGGGCTCGCGGCGGGCAGCGGCGGGATCGCCCTGGCGCAGGAGATCGGGCGGCTGATCGGGCTCTGACCCCGTTCTCCCGGGCGGCCCCGCCCGCGTGACCCCCTGAGCCGTGCGGGCGGGGTCGCCGGGACGTGCTCCCGGCGGCCCCGCCCTCCCTCTCACTTCGCGTGGACCGCTGCCTGGGCCCCGCCGAGATCGAGTCGCAGCCCCGCGCGGAGCGGGACGGTCTGGCCCGGGGCGATCTCCTGGGAGGTGCCGTCGGAACGCGTGCCGGTCCAGCTGGTCGACGAACGGTTCGCCAGCCCGAACTTCCCCGGCTTGCTGGGGTGTTCGGTCAGCTCGGCCACCAGCGTCGCATCGCTGTAGTCGTGGCGTGACGGCTCCGGCGTCAGGTGATGCTCATGGACGCGAGCGCCCCGGCGCAGCCGGACATGGCGCTCGGACCGGGGCAGGGGGGTGGTGATGCTCAGCCGGGGCGGCAGGATCAGCGCGCTGCCGCAGGACCAGCAGGACCCGGCGGTGGTCGCTGCGGGCTGTGTCATGTTCTGGCGGCCGCAGTCGGCGCAGTCCACGACCGCGTCCAGCACGGACCGCAGCGCGTCCCGCCACTGCGATTCACGCACCCGGACGGCCGGCTGGTGCAGCCCCACGGTGAAGTTGTGCGTGAAGAGGTCCTGGAGAGCCGCAGGGGCCGCCGCCCAGGTGTGCAGGACGGTGGACTGCTCGACGGGATCGGGGCTGTTCGCCGTGTCGTCGGGATCGAAGACGAACAGCGGCTGTTTCCCGTACAGGCGCCTCTCCGCCACCTCGTCGAGGCAGTGGATCTCCAACTCCTTCTTGCCCTTGAGCGGGTGGTGGTTCATCAGGAGCATGAAGAGCAGTACGGACAGCGAGTGCAGATCGGACTGGGTGCCGGGCATGGCTCCCGCATCGCCACGCACCAGCTCGGGCGCCATGAACTCCATGGTCCCCGAGATCCCGCTGCTGTTCCCTTCGACCACGGCGTTGTCGTTGTCGCAGACCAGGACGTCACCGCTGGCCGGGTCGAAGAAGATGTTGCCCCAGGAGATGTCCCGGTAGGCGATCCCCCGCGAGTGAAGGGCCTGGTACGCCTCCACCGTGTAGAGGGCGGCGGTCAGCAGGGCCCGCGGAGTGGTCCGCAGCCTGCGGCGGAAGAGGTCCGGCAGTCCCTTGAACCGGTCCGGCCGCAGATCCATCAGATAGCCGAACGCCCCCGCGCCGGACGGCACGTACGCCGTGGGCCACAGGAAACGGTCGTCGTCGAAGTCCCGCGCCACCAGCTCCCGCACGATCTCGTCCTGCTCGGGCGTCGCACAGGAGGGGTAGTACCACTTCAGGGCGCGTTCGCCGGACGCGGTCCCCACCCGGTAGACCTCCCCCTGGCCACCGGCGCCGAGCATGTCGATGACGCGCACGGACTCCCCGTCATCAGCGGTGAGGTGCGTTCCTCCGTCGAGCATGCCGCTCATGCGTCACTCCGTCGTTCGTCCGTCGCGGCGCTGTCGTCCGCCGCGATGAGGTGGGGCCGCCGGGAAGCGACCAGGGTCGTGTCGTCACCGGAGTAGCGGGCCGCTTCGGCCAGCCATCCGGGCAGGGCGTCGCGTACGCCTTCGGTGCCGCCGTCCTTCGAGAGCCGCTGGTCGAAGCCGGTCATGAACTGGGTGAAGCCCTCGTCGGACGCGAAGCTCTTGGACAGGCCGTCGGTCGACAGGGCGATCATCCGAGGGGCGTGGTCCGGTGCGACGACCGGTGCCCAGTGCACCCGGATCATCTTCCACGCCTGGCGGCTGCACAGGGACTCCGTCTCGTCGCCGAGATCCGCCTCCACCGGAGCCAGCGGCAGCGCGATCGCTCCGTCGGCGTCGATCACCGTCAGCTCGCCGTCGCCGAGCTGCCAGGCCGCGAACATCCGCGGGGTGAGCACCGCACCGACCAGCGTGGCCCCGTACAGCAGCAGCTTCTGGCCCTTGCGGGGCGGCTCGGCCGCCGGGTTCACCGTCTGCGGATGGCGGTCCCAGTGGGCGAGCACCCTCTCCTGCCAGGCGGCCACCAGCTGCCGAGGCAGCTCATTGCGCGCGTAGTTCATCAGCCAGCTCAGGCTGTGCGCTCCGTCCGGACCCTCGGCGCGCGCCAGTTCGGCGAACGTACGGGCCTGTACGCCGAACAGGTCGACCGCGCACCGAGCCCCGATATTGCTGCGGGCGTGCACCGCCGAGCCATGACCGTCCGCCACCGAGAGGATCAGCGGATCGCCCTGCGACCCGGAGCCCTCGGCGGCGCACCAGTCCTGGTTGACCTGCTTGTTCACTCCCCGCACGCTGTGTTCGAACGTCTCCCACAGCGGCTGCTCAGGAGCGCTCACCAGACGTCGTCATCGTCGTCGTCCAACTGCGGCGGCGCGTACGGCGGTTGCTTGACCGTGGTGTCGGACGGGCCCGCCACCGGCTGCGACGCGGCCTTGACCGCGGCTGTCGAGGCCCAGCGGATCGCCGCCGCCAGCTGCTTGGGGCTGTTGGCGTCCAACGGCTTGAGCTCGGGGTTGCCCAGGAACTCCTGGAGGACACCGCGGTCGGCGTCCGCCCCGATGGCGATGGCCACCCGTACGGCCTTCCTGCCCCACGGTGTGGCGTCCAGGGCCCGCAGACCGGACTTCCAGTCGTCCGTCGGCACCCCGTCGGAGGCCAGGGCCAGCACCGGCTTGAGGGCGCGCTGCGGCATGGGGGGCGTCTGCAGCTCGCGGGAGACCACCTCCAGCGCCTCGCCCAGGTTGGTCATGCCGTCGACCTGGACGTCCTGCCAGGTGAAGTCGTCGACCGGCACCGGGTCCTTGTGGTGCCACCGCGCCTCCGTGGAGAACGTCAGTGTGCGCAGCAGAAGTTGGGCCGCGGGGTTGTCGTGGGCGACCGACCGCATCTCGGGAACCGCTTCCCGGATCGCGTAGTTGAGCTGTCCGATCTTCTCGCCCTGCATGGAGTAGGAGCAGTCCAGCAGCCAGATGAAGTGGACCGGCCGGTTCGCCATGGGACCGCCGGGAATGTCACTCACTCGAAGCCCTCCTTGTCGTGAATATGCGTCATGGTGTGCACGTGGTTGTGGTGCGTATGCCGTGTAGTCACTCGCTCAACCCCTCGGTCACCTGGTCGTCGAGGAGCACCCAGCCCCAGGCAAGCAGCCCGCCGAGGGTCACCAGGCAGGCGATGACGAACAGGGTGAGGAGCAGCCGACGCCCCCGCGCGATGTTCGGCGTAACGACCTGCATAGCCGTGAACCGTCTTTCTCTTCTAGGACCTGACCGACCATAACGACCACGTCCGGCTCCGTCAGCGGGTTGAACGATCTTGTGCGGGGGCGGTGCGCGGGCGCGGCACCGACGGGGTCGCCGGGTCTGCGTGACCGCCCTCGGGCAGCAGCTTGCCGACCCGCAGCCCGGTGCGGGCGAGGATCCACAACACCGCCTCCGCCGCCCGCTCCTGCTCGCTCACCAGCGGGCCCGTCCCGGTGGCCGCGTAGGCGCTGAGCGCCCAGAACCGCCGGGTCCGGAACCGGTGTCCGAGGTCGCGGACCAGTGGGTCCAGGCCGATCGTGGCCAGCCAGGGGCCGATCCCCGTCGCGGGGACCCGCAGACGCTCGATCCGGTCCAGCACGTCCCGCTTCGTGACCACCACCGCCAGCGGCAGCCGGCCGCGCCGCCGCCCTCCGGCCAGCGCCGAGAGCTCGCCGGTGAACGTCTGGTACGTCTGCCACGGCCCCGGATCCGACGGATTGGCCGCGCGCGCGAGCTCCTCCTCGTCCGCCGAGAGGGAACGGCGCACCTGGGGGTCGGCCAGGACGTCGACGGCCAGGATCACCCCGTCGGCATGGGCCAGATACTCCTGGCGGCGGGTGGAGTCCACGTCGTACAGCGACTCGCCCATCGGATCGTAGAGATACAGCAGCCGGTGTCTGCGCCGGTGGGTGACCCGCAGCATCAGTGCGCGGGGCTGGCCGCCCTGGGTCTTGCGCACCCAACCGGTGTTCCTGAGCTGACCGTTCAGATCCACGACGTCCCGCCGGTCGTCGGCCGTCGCGAACGAGACCTCCGGCCCGCCCCGTCCGGTCGGCGCGCCCCGTCCGGTCGTCGCGTGCAGCCCGGCGACGGCCGCCGCCATCAGCATCGTCTTGCCCGACGAGGTCCCGCCGATGACCGGTACGTGCACGATGCGCAGCCGGCCGATCCCGGCCGGGAGCGGACGGTCGCAGTGCGGGCACTCGACGGCGAGCCGGTCGCGCCCGGCCAGGGAGACGGTGACGATCCGGCGCCGGCACGCGCAGACGTGCCACAGTGCGCCGAACCTGTTCGGGCGCAGCTCCCGGTGGGCCGTGCCGCAGCTCGGGCAGCGGTGCACGGCGAGCGGGAAGGGCCGGTAGCACCCCGGATAGGGGCACCTCATCCGGATCCGCCGCACCAGGGCACCGGTCCGGTCGGCACCGCGCAGGACGGCGACCCCGGCGAACGCCGCCAGTCCCGCCAGGCCGGCCAGCAGCCACAGCACCAGGTGGATCAGCGCCATGACGGACGAGACCAGGAGCGCACCGGTGATCGCGCCCAGCGCGGTGCCCGGGGCCACGAGGATGAATCCGAGGCGGGCGAGCCGATGGCCGCCGTAGCCGGTGGAGGGCTGGCGTCCGGTGAACATGCGCCGGGCGGTGACGGCCATCCAGCGGCCCAGCAGCCGGTGCCGGATGACCGAGGCGGCGGCCCGGGTGGAGGTGTACGCGTCCACCCACATGAGCCGGGACCAGTACGCGCGCTGCGCCGGCTCGGATCCGACGGGCGGGATACGGGGGTCGGGCGTGCCGGGCGTCCGGGGGCCGAGGGCCCTCACCGAGGCGCCGAGTGCGAGGAAGAGGAACTCCCAGAACGCACGGAACAGGCACACCCCCGTCCCGACGGCCACCGTCAGCCAGACCGCGGCCCCGATCAGCCCGCCCATCAGGCGTCACCGTCCCGGTGCCGGTCCCCGGAGCCACGGCGGCGGGACGACGCCTTGCCCGTACGGCTGTCCCGCCCGCCGAGCCGCAGCCCGAGCCGGCCCAGCGCACCGGGCCGGTTCCAGGTGCGGAAGTCCTCCGCGTGCCGTGCGCCCCTCGTGGAGAGAGCCGCTTCGACGGCCGCCAGATCCTCGGCGGTCAGCGCCCGCGCGGCCGGACGCAGCACCTTGTCCAGCAGCGCACCCCGGACCTTGCCCCAGGCCCCGCCCGCCTGGGGATGGGCGTTCCAGTCGACGAAGAGGTCCGCGAAGTAGTCCGGGTCGCGCAGCAGCCGGCTGCCCACCTCGTCCCCCCGGGCGGCCCGCTCGTAGGCGGCGCAGAGGTCGGCGTCGCCGCTGCGGATCAGATCGTCCAGCTCGCGTCCCGCGCGGTGGTCGCTCAGCAGACGATGGGCGAGACTGCCGTGGACGCGCTCCAGCACCGACGGGTTCACCGGTTCCGCGCTCCTGCGCAGGCCGAGGGCCCGGTCGACCCAGCCGGGGGGCGCGCCGCCGGCCCGCAGGTCGCGCGAGAGGTCCAGCAGCAGGAGTGCCGCCCGGTCGTGGTCGCGGAGCTGCTCGGGGAACGCCTTGAGGAGGTCGTGCGCGAGCTCGTCCGTCTGCGGGTCTCCCGGTCGGCCGTTGAGCGCGGCCGTGACGAGGAAGGGCCAGGTTTCCGCCGCCTGGTGGAGCCTCGCGCCCCTCTCCAGCAGGTCGTACCGGGCCTCCTCCGGTGTCGGTGCGGTCGAGCCCCACACCAGGCGGAAGGCGATGCGCAGCAGCGGTGGATGCGCGAGGACGGAGACCCCCGCCGCCTCCAGCACGGCGCGCAGCTCACGGTTGCGGTCCCCGTCCTGGCCGCCCGCCGGGCGGCGGGCCGCCCAGCCGCACATACGCAGATACGGCAGGGCCTCGCCGCTCTCCAACGGCACGGGAGCGCGCTCCAGGAGCACGGTGACGGCGGCCGGACCGGACTGGGCCGCCGCGTCGAGTTCCCGCAGCAGAGCGGTGCGGAGGTCGGGCCGGTCCGTCAGCGCCTCGTGGACTTCGCTCCCGTACACGGACGGATCGGCCGGCAGCGCCGACGCCAGCCGCTGGGCGAGCCGCGGTACGAGGTCGGAGCAGTCCACCGCGAGGAGACCCGCCACCCGCAGCAGCCGCAGCGGGCGCGCGAAGCCGTTCGCCGTGTCCTCGACCCCGGCCCGCAGCTCCGGGCCCAGCTCGGCGGCGAGCCGCCGGGCCGCCTGGCCGGTCAGGGCCTCGCGACCCGGGAGGCGTACCGGCTCGGCGGAGCGTACGGCGGTGACCAGCAGGCGGGCGGTGAGCGGGGCGGCGGTCTCCGCCCGCAGGCGGCCGCCGACCCGGGCGAACAGCTCGGCCAGGGCGGCGGTCTCGGACACGGGCGTCGTCTCCTGCCGGGGCGCCGCCAGGGTGTGCACGAGCCCGTCCAGCTCCTGTTCATCGAGCTCGGCGGGGTGTTCGAACACCCACAGTGCCGCGGCCGTGCGGTGCGACGACGGCAGCTCGATCCCGGCGCACAGGGCGAGCACCGATACGGGGCCGGCGGCGAACGGGTCTCCCGGGAGCCGATGGGCGTGATGGAAGAGCTCGAAGGCGCCGGCCGACCAGATCCGGGCGGCGGCCACCGCCCACGCTGTCGGCTCCGGCCCGTCCGGGGCGGGAGGGGCGGCACAGTCGTGGACCCGGTAGCGGCCCCCCGAGCCGGCGAGCCCGGGGGCGTCGTCCGGCAGGACGCCGATGATCCGCTGCCCGGCGAGGTGCGGGCGCCGGGTGTAGGTGGTGAACGTCAGCCGGTGGGCGGCCCCTCGGGGCAGTGCCGCGCTCGCCAGGGCCACCCAGCGCGCCACATCGGCAGTGTCCCGCTCCACGATGACGACCTGCGGTGCTGTCTCGTCCTCGGTCTGGCGCTGGAGGTCGGTGAACACGGTGGCGAGCCAGGGCTCCCGGGAGGCGGCGAAGGCGACCAGCCCGGCCGGGTCCAGCAGGGGGGAGGGCGGCAGCGCGGCCAGGGCCGGCGGGGCGTCGCCCTCGGGCGTGGCCGTGGCCCACCCGGGGGACTCCCAGGCGCTGACGGGCAGGGCCCCGTCCGGCAGCCGCTGCCCCGGGGCCACATGCACCGCGTGGGCGTGGAAGTTGCCCCAGCGGCCGCTGTAGTCGGCGCCCGTGTAGACCGTACGGGCCAGCAGCCGGCTTCCGTCGGACAGTTCGCTGTAGCTGAACGCCCGTGGAAAGGATTTGAGTTCGACTTCGGTAGGGCGGGAGGGGGCGTTCCGGGGCGGCTCGTACCCGATGATCTGCTCCGCCTCCCGGAGCACCGCGTGCGGCAGCCCCGGGGTGAGCGCGGTGAAGCGGAACCCCGAGCCGTCCGGGCCGGGCGGCGCCGAGGTGTAGTGCAGCTGTCCCAGGCTCATGCGCCGGCCTTCCCCGTGCGGATCCGGTTCTCCCGTTGGCTCCTGCGCACCTGGATCAGTCCGCGCCGCCCCAGCAGCCAGAGCAGCGGGTCCTCCACCCGCAGGGGCTGCGGGCCCGACTTCGGCGCGTCGGCCGGTGCGTCGGCGGGCGGCGGTGCGCCCAGCGCGGAGAGGCCGAAGTACGACAGTTCGGCGAAGTCGTTCTCCAACTGGCGGCAGAGCACCCCGGAGTCCCAGTCGCTCAGCAGGGACCGCAGCTCCTCGTGCACGGCGAGCCGATCGTCGTCGTCCTGTTCGCCGCCGGTGTGCGTGGCGTTGCGCAGCAGCGGCGAGTGCGACCCCAGCAGCGACCTCAGCGCGTCCGTCTTCGTCACGGCGACGGCCATCGGCGTGGTGACCCGGCCCCGCGACACACTCCGTCCGTGGGAGCGCAGTTGGGCGGCGAGGTCGGAGGCGATCTGCTGCGGGGACGTCTCGACCGCGGGGAGCGGCGGGCCGTCGGCGGTCGCGCCGCGGTCGCGCACCGAACCCATCTGGAGCGGGTCGACGAGCAGGATGATCCCGTCGGCGGCCGCCAGGTACTGGGTGTAACGGGCCATCGCCTCCGCGCTCTTGAGGTCCTCGCCCGCCGCGTCGAAGAACACCAGGGTGGTATGCCTGCTGCCCTTGGCGTACCTCCCTCGGCGCGGCACGCTCAACCGGTAGAGCAGCGGGTCGTTGAAGCCCATGGCGGCCGGACGCGTCGTGTCGGGAAGCCGCAGCCGGTCGTACAGATCCTCCTCCATCTCGCGGTCGCGGCGCTGGGTCCCGGCCCCCATCGCCGGCAGCGAGATGTTGTACTCCCGGCCGACCCGGCCCCGCAGTTCGTTGACGAGCACCGACACATAGGTGCTCTTGCCGGATGCCTTGGCGCCCACCAGAGCGATGATGCGGCTGTCCTGGTCGCAGTACTCGCTGGGGAAGTCGTTGTGACAGCCGCGGCAGACCCGCACCGAGGTGGCCACCCCGCACCGGGGGCACGGCTGCCGGGTGGTCGAGCCCCGAAGGGTCGCGAGGGTGCGGGGCGCGGGGAAGACCGGTCCGCGCAGCCGCCGGGACGGCGGCAGACCCGGCCCCATGAAGTCGGCCCACACGTCGTCGGGTTCGGCGTCGCACGGGGTGCCGCCGCGCACCCCGGTGGCCATCATCAGGCAGCGGTACGGCAGGCGCGCGGCCGGTGCGCGGTCGAAGCAGTAAGGACAGATGACGGTCGTCATGTCAGCGCACCACCAGGGTCGTGGGAGAGGGCTCGTCGAGTCGTATGCCGGCGGCCCCGTCGCCGAGGAGGAAGCCGCGCAGGGCGTAGGGAGGCCGGAGGCCGGGCGGCACGGGCAGCTCGACGGGTCGGCCGGCGCGCAGCGCGCCACCGTCGAGCCGGAGCAGGGTCGTCCCGTCCGTGTGGGTGCGCGGCCGGATCGGTGCGCGGCCGCTGCCCGCCCTGGCCACGAGGACGAACTCCGGCAGGGCGGCCGGTACGTCACCCGGACAGGACAGGGTGACCCGCAGCAGCGAGGGCCCGCGGCGCAGCGCCCGGCGGGCACCGGGAACGATGCGGTAGCTGACGGAGATGTCCGCCGGGACCCTCGTCCCGCCGCCGGGCGGAGGGACGAGGGCCGCGTCCGTCGTCCGGGGTGCGGCGGAGAGGGTGACGCAGAACGCGGAGGGTGTCACGTCCACGTACAGCCCCTCCCGGACGTAGGTGCTGCGCGTCACGCGGTGCACGAAGCTCACGCCGTCCTGCTCCACGGTGGCCGCGACCTGGCCCGTCGCTGCCGGCCAGTCGAAAGTGATGCGGGCCCGGCCCCCGTCGGCCCGCTCCACGCGCGCCCCGGCCACCGCGGGCGGGCACTCGACCAGGAGGCCGGGACCCGCCACCGCGTGCGGTCCGAGCACGGACAGGGCGGACACCCGGGTGATGGAGCCCGGGGGAGGGGCCAGGCCGTCGGCCACCGCCTTCCAGGGCAGTGGGGCGGGCCAGGGACGCTCCGGAGCGTGGGTCAGCTCGGCTCCCGGTTCCGGTGGGCCGTCCGGCCAGCAGACGAGGCGTACGTCCGCGCCCTGCCCGCCGCTCCAGGAGAACCGGACGGCTCCCTGGGCGACCGTGGCGTCGAGCCGGTGCACGGGGGTGGGCCAAGGGTTCACGGTGATGCGATGGTCCGTGCCCGCCGACTCGATGACGGTGCCGTCCGGCGACCGGTACCGGCAGTGGACGCGGAGCGCGTACGTGCCGACGCCCAGGCCGGTCGCGGTCAGCGCGCCCGTACGCACCCCGATGCCGTCCACCGGGCCGTCGGGGCCTTCGAGTTCGACCCGTACGCCCAGCGCTTCCGACGGCTCGGCCCACGCGGCGTCGATACGTCCCGGGCCCGTGGTGGACCGCAGCGCGGACACGTCCGGGGCGACGAGCAGGACGTGCGACACCACCGGCGGGCCGTCGATCCTGCCGTCCCGCAGCGGGAACGCGGCGTAGCGGACCTGCCGGCCGAACGGCGGGTCCCGGTCCAGCCAGCTGACCGCCGAGGAGTCCCCGGCGATCTCGGCGATCTCGGTCGGTCCGTCCGGCACCCGGGTCAGCCGGACGACTCGCCGGTCGGGCGCCGCGTCGGCGGCCGGGGGCGAGGGGCGGAGCGACACGGCCACGGCCTCCGGGGCGTGGCGGGCCGTCAGCACCGCGCCGGGCCCGGCACTCCCGTCGTCCGCCGGCCGGTGCAGCCGTACGAGGGCGAGCCGGGCGCGCGGGCAGTCGGAGGCCAGCCGGGCGGCCCTGAGGAAGCCGTCCTCGGCCGCACGGGCATCACCCGATCGTTCGGCCTCCCGCGCCGCGTCGAGGGCGTCGTCGGCTTCCGCCACCCGCGCGGCGATGTCCGCGAACCGCCGCCGCAGCAGCGCGTCGCCCCCGCCCTCCGCCGGCAGCAGGGCCGCCAGCCGGGCGGCACGCCGCACCTTCCCGCTGGCCCAGGAGTCCTCCAACTCCTCTGCCGCGCGCCGCTGTTCCCCATCGAGTCGGTGGCAGGCGACGGCCGCACGGACGAGGGCGGCCGCCTCCGTGGGACAGACCCCCAGCGAGACGGCGGTCCGGGGCTCGGAGTCCTGCGGGTGGGCCTGGAGCAGTTCGACGAGCTGGTACAGAAGGATGCGGCGCAGGGCGGCGGGGTCCTGGAGCTGCACCGCCTCCAGCCGGGCGAGGAGCGGCCGGTACGCCTCGCCGCGTGCGAGACCCGTGCGATGGAGCCGATCCGCGCCGATGTGGTGCCAGCGGCGCCCGGCGTGCTCCTCGAAGACCCCGTCGAGCACCCGCAGCGTCCGCCCGCGCTCCACCAGCGCATCGCCGATGTGCCGTAAGCCCAGGGCCTGCTGCTGGGAGACGAGGTGTCGGTACCCCGGGACGAGCGGGGAGAGCGGAAGCCCGCGCAGAGCACGGCGCAGCCCGAGATTGTGCCCGAACTCCAGCCCCACCGTGCGCCCCCGTGCTCACTGCTTGTGATCCCGCCCCCATCCCAGCAGATCCGGGGCCTTGACGTCGGCGTTTCCCTCAATCCACCAGCGCGTCGTGAGCCGCCCCGGCCGTCCTCGCGACCCGTACGGTGCGAGGCGCCGGCGAGCGCCGCTGTCCCGGCCGCGCACAGCGCCGATCCGGCGGGCCGCGCGTTCCCACGGGGGTACCCGCTCGCGAGCGTCACTCGGTCACGGATCCGGCCGACTCCCGGAACGGTCACCCTTGTTACCGGACTTCGCCCGCAGGGGCGGCCGGTGGCGGTCGCCGACAGCCGCGGACTGATCCCCCGGGACCGGCCGGACGCCCCCGTCGAGCGCATCGGCGCCTTCCTGGCGGAGACCGGCTGACGGTCCCGGCCGGGTGCCCCGGCCCGGTGCCCGGCGCGGTGGCGTCCATGTCCCGACGAGGTAACAGTAAGCCGACGGCCCCCGCCGGCCGCGCCCCGCGAACTTATGATCGGCACGGCGTCGAGGAGGAACGGGGAAGCGCTGTGACCTGTCGTGTGCCGTTAGGAGGGGGCCGGTTCGCGCTGCCCCTGGCCCTGGTGACCGTGCTGCTCGCCGGCTGTTCCGGCGCTGCGGACGACCCCGGGAAAGTGGAGAAGCACGACGCTTCGGCGAGTGCGAGTGCGAGTGCGAGTGCGAGTGCGGCCTCCGGCGGCGGCGCCGGGGCGTCGGCCGATGCCGCGGACCCGTTCGAACCCGACCCCGCCCGGCTCCCGAAGTCCCGGGCGGCGGCCCGCGAGCTCATCGGCCGTGTCATCGCCGGCCCCGACAGCTTCGGACCCGGAGTGGTGAAGCGGAGCCCGTACGAGAGCGACCCGGACACCTGGGCCGTGCTCGGCGCGGACTGCGTCTGGCAGCGGCAGAAGCCCGGCCACAGCGTCCTGGCCACCCTCACCCGGTCGTTCGAGGTGCCCGCGGCGAAGGGCAAGGGGCCGGTGCGCCTCGCCGCCGTCGTCACCGTGCACCGCACCCGCGAGGACGCGGCCTGGGAGATGGCGGAGTCGATCGAGGAGAGCATGCGCTGCCCCACCCAGCAGTTGCGCGAGGGCGAGACGATCGGCTCCTTGGTCGCCGGGGCGCTTTTCGGCGGCGAGAGCGCCCAGAACAGCTCCGACGACTTCCTCGTCGAGGTGGGGGACTACCAGAGCTCCGAGCTGGGCGGGCCGCACCGCTACTCCTGGCAGCAGGCGCAGATCCTCCAGTTCACCGTGGCCGTGACCGGCAAGGGGGCGAAGGGCCGCACCGATGACGAGGTCGACACGTTCGTCAACGAGGCCCAGGGCGCCATGCTGTCCCGGCTCGAGAACACCGTCGAGAAGCGGAGCTGAGGCCGGCGATGGACGACCTGCGACCCACTGATCCCGCCCGCATCGGCGGACACCGGCTCCTCGGCCGCCTCGGAGCGGGCGGGATGGGTGTCGTCTACCTCGGGCGCACCGACGCCGGAGCGCTCGCCGCGATCAAGGTGATCCTGCCCGAGTACGCCGGGGACGAGGACTTCCGGACCCGCTTCCGCCGCGAGGCCGAGGCCGCCCGCCGGGTCGACAGCCCCTGGGCCGTGTCCGTGACCGGTGCCGACACCGAGGCCGAACGCCCCTGGCTCGCCACGGAGTTCGTCCCCGGGCCGACACTTTCCGACGTCGTCGCCCGGCGCGGACCGCTGCCCGTGCGCAGCGTCGCCGTCCTCGGCAGGCTGCTCGCCCGCGCCCTGGCCGCCGTGCACGCCGCCGGGCTCGTCCACCGTGACGTCAAGCCGGGCAACGTCCTGCTGACGGCCGGCGGCCCCCGGCTGATCGACTTCGGGATCGCCCGCGCCGCCGACGCCACCGCCCTGACCGCCACCGGACTCGTCGTCGGCACCCCCGGCTTCCTCCCGCCCGAGCAGGCGTCCGGAAGCACCGCAGGGCCCGCCGGGGACGTCTTCTCGCTCGGCTGCCTCCTCGCGTACGCGGCCACCGGCCGGCCGCCCTTCGGCAGCGGAGCGGTCGACGCCCTCCTCTACCGCACCGTCCACGACGCGCCCGACCTCGACGGCGTCGACGACGCCCAGCTGCGCGCACTGCTGGAGCGGTGCCTCGCCAAGGACCCCGGTGAGCGTCCGGCCGCCGCCGGCCTCGACACCCTGATCGCCGAGGACGTACCGGCCGGGGCCACCGCCGACTGGCTGCCCGAGGATGTCGTCCGGATCATCGCGGACCGGTCCGCCGCCCTGCTGGCCCTGCCCGGCATCGACGCCACCGTCACCGAGGAGCCCGGCCCGCCGGAACCCGCCCCCGGCCGGCGGCGGTTCCTGCTGTTCGCGGCGGGCGGCGCGGTGGCCCTCGGCGCGGGCGCCTTCGCCGCCGTACGTCTCACCCGCGGCGAATCCGGTGGCGGCGGCGGGGACGAGGCCCCGGGCGGACGCCGCTGGATCATCGGCGTGCACGCCGACCTCACCGGTCCCCTGAGCGCCGCCGGTCGCGCCCAGGAACGCGGCGTCCGGCTCGCCGTCGACCGCTTCAACTCCCTCGGCGACCAGCCCTTCCGGCTCGCTGTGAAAGTCCTCGACGACCAGGGCGACGCCTCGCGCTCCGCCCGCGTCGCCGAGGAGTTCGCCCGTGACGTGGAGGTCGCCGCGGTCATCGGTCCCACCAGCGACGCCACGACCGGGGCGGCGCTGTCCACGTACGACGAAGCGGCCCTGCCGGTGCTGACGGTGTCAGCCCTGCAGATCACCTTTCCGCGCCGGGCCAACGGCTCCCTCTTCCAGGCCGGCCCCTCCTACGCCTCCCTCTCGCTGCCCATCGTCCGCCGCCTCCTGCCGCGTCCCGACGTCGAGCGGCTGGGCATCCTGATCGACCGGGCCGGCGGGCAGGCCGCCTACCAGGCGGGCTACGCGACGAACCTGATGACGCCCAGCCTCACCACCGGCACCACCCACCCCCGTGTGGTCCCCGCCGGGACGCGCGTCTTCGACCCGGTCGTCACCGACATCCTGTCCCACCGGAGCGACGCCCTCTTCTACGCCGGTGACGCGGCCGGCGCCTCCCGGGTCGCCCGGATCCTGGCCGACCTCTCCTTCGCCGGACCCCGGATGGCCCAGCACACCGCCATGGGGCCGGAGTTCCTGGAACTGGCGGGCGAGGCGGCCGAAGGCTGGGAGTTCATCGCACCGTTCACCGACGCGAGCGCCCCGGCCGCCGCGACGTTCGCCGCCGCCCACCGCAAACGCTTCGGCGTCGCACCCGCCGCCTGGGCCGCCGAGGCGTACGACGTGGCGGGACTCGTCGCCCGCGAACTGGCCGCCCTCGCCGACGCCGCCGCCGCCAAGAGGGCGACGGCGAGCGCCACCCCCTCCGGCGACGGCCGCCCCACCCGTGCCCAACTCACCGCCGCCATCGCCGCCTCCCGGTACGAAGGCGTCTCGCGCAGCTACGCGTTCGACGAGGACCGGCAGCAACTCGTCGGCCAGGACGCCCACATGTACGGGGTGGAGGGCGGCAGCCTCCGCTACCTCGGCGCGGCGCCGAAGCCGGAGAGCTGACGTGCGGCCCCTCATCACCGAAGACCCCCGTGCGGTCGGCCCGTACCGCACGCTGGCCCGCCTCGGCGCGGGCGGCATGGGCGTGGTCTACCTGGGGCGCTCGGCGGGCGGGGCGCTCGCCGCCGTCAAGGTGATCCGGGCCGAGCATGCCGCCGACCCCGGTTTCCGGGCCCGCTTCCGCCGCGAGGCCGGGGCCGCCGCCCGGATCACCGGCCCGTGGGTGGTCCCGGTGCTCGGCGCGGACACCGAGGCCCGCGAGCCGTGGCTGGCGACCGCGTTCGTCCCCGGCCCCTCGCTGGGCGAGGTGGTCGGAGCGCGAGGCGCGCTGCCGCCGGCCACCGTGCGGGCGCTCGGGAGCCGGCTCGCCGCCGCGCTCGCCTCGGTCCACGAGACCGGACTGATCCACCGTGACGTGAAGCCCGGCAACGTGCTCCTGGCCCTCGACGGCCCCCGCCTCATCGACTTCGGGATCGCCCGCGACGAGGGCGCCACCGCACTCACCGCCACCGACGCGGTGATCGGCACGCCCGGCTACCTCGCCCCCGAACAGGCGTCGGCCGGACCGGTGGGACCGGCGTGCGACGTGTTCTCGCTCGGCTGCGTCCTGGCCTACGCGGCGACGGGCCGACGGCCGTTCGGCGAGGGCGGCGCGGCAGGCGTTCTGTTCCGTACGGTCCACGAGGAGCCGGACCTGACGGGTGTGCCGCCCTCGCTGCTGCCGCTGATCACCGCCTGCCTCGCCAAGGACCCGGCCGCCCGGCCGGCCGCGAGCCGGATCGCCGATGCCCTGGAGGCGGCCGGGGGAGGGATGCGCGGCCCGTCGGGTCCGGGTCCGAGTCCGGGTCCGAGTCCGGGTCCGAGTCCGGGTCCGAGTCCGGGTCCGAGTCCGGGTCCGAGCCCGAGCCCGAGTCCGGGGACGGCCCGGTTGAAGGCGCAGGACCCCCGTCTCAAGGTGCCGGACCCCCGGCTCAAGGCGCCTGACCTCAGTGCCAAGGCGCCCGACCCCCGTCCGGCCTGGGCTCCGCGCGCGACCCCGGCCGGAGCGCCGGGCGCGGCTCAGGACGGAGCGTCCGAGGACGCTCGGGCCGGGGCTTTCGGAGTGGCTGAGGACGGGGCTGCCGGGGGCGCTCGGGCCGGGGCTTTCGGGGTGGCTCCGGACAAGGCTGCCGAGGCCGCGCCGGACGGGGCGCCGGCCGTGGAGCCGGACGCCGCCCCGCCCCCGGGCTCCTGGGCCGCGCCGCCCGGACTCTCCGCGCTGATCGCCGAACGGTCCGCGGCCGCCCTCGCGCTGCCGGACCCCGAGCCGCTGCCCGTCACCCTCGTCCCGGACGAGGACGGAGCGTCGTCGGCGGCCGGTCTCACCCGGCGCAGGCTCCTGGTCGCCGGCGCCGCCGGGGCCGTCCTCGTCACCGGCGGCTCCACCGCGGCGTGGCTCGCCGGGCGGCGGTCCGCCGGGACCGGCTCCGCGTCGGGCTCCGGCGCGCCGCCCACGTACACGATCGGGCTGCACGCCGATCTCAGCGGGCCCGGCCGCGCCACCGGCCTGGCGCACCAGCGCGGCGTCCGGCTCGCGGTCGCCGATCACAACGCCCGTACCGGCACGGCGTTCCGGCTCGCCCTGCGGACCGAGGACGACGCCGGGGACCCGCGACAGGCGCTGCGGGCGGCCGGTCTGCTGGGGGCGGACCCCGACGTCATCGCGGCGGTCGGGCCGACCGGCGCCGTGCTGGCCGAGGACATCGTCCAGCGGTACGGCGAGGCGCGGCTCGCCCTGGTCGTCGTCGCGGCAGGCTCGACCACGGCATCCGAAACGGCCGCCCACCTCTGCGTGATCCGCCCGTACGACCGCATGCTCACCCCGGGCCTCCTCGGCTACGTCGTCCACACCCGCCCCGCCGAGCGCGTCCTCCTCGTCCAGGACAGGGACGGCACCGGCCTCGGCGGACAGCTGGGCAGCGCGTTCCGTGACACTCCGCCGGCCGACGCCACTCTCATCGAACACGCTCTCCCGCGGGGCGCCGCCGGCTTCGGCGCGGCCGCCCGCAAGGCCATGACCAGCAGGGTGGACGCCGTGGTGCTCGCGAGCGGCGACGCGTCCCGGGCCGCCCGCCTGGCCACCGCGCTGGCGGACGAGGGCTTCACCGGCACCCGGGTGGCCGCCGGCCCCGCCCTCGGGCCCGCCTTCCTCCACGGGGCGGGCAAGGCCGCCGAGGGCTGGGTCTTCGCCGAGGCGTACGCCGACCCCGCCGCCCTCCCGGCGGCCAAGGCGTTCACCGCCGCCCACCGCAAGCGCTTCGGCGCACCCCCGGCCACCTGGGCCGCCGAGGCGTACGACGCGGTCGGCCTGATCGCCCGTGCCGCCGGTTCCACCAGCGCCTCGGGCCAGGTGCGCAGCGGCATCGCCCAGCGGCTCGTGCGGACCGAGCACCCGGGGATCGTGCGCCCCCTCGCCTTCCGTCCGTCGATCCGCCAGGTGCGGTACGAGAACGGGATCTTCCTCTACCGGATCGAGAAGGGCCGCCCCCGCTTCCTGGGCCCGTTCGGCGAGGTGTAGCCGCGCGGACGAAGACCGGCGAGCGGCAGCGGTCGGTGAAGCCACGGCCAGGTGTGAAGATCTCCTGCGGTGGCGCTTAAGAAATCCTCGATGGACCCGGGACCCCGCCGTACGGCAGCCTTCTCCGTGACGGCCGGGGACGGCGCGTGGAGCCCTACGGGATGCTCCGTCCCGTCCCGCCGAACCCCCGCCAGGGGGCTGACACCCAAGATCCACCCCGGGCCGCAGGGTTCCTCCGACATGCCCCGAGGCCCGGGGTATCCACTCGCGTACCGAACGTCAGGGAGCCGCAGCCGTGAAGGCACTCGTCAAGCAGAAGGCCGAACCCGGACTGTGGCTGATGGACGTGCCGGAGCCGGAGTACGGCCCCACCGACGTCCTGATCAAGGTCCTGCGCACCGGCATCTGCGGCACCGACCTGCACATCCGCGCCTATGACGGCTGGGCCCAGCAGGCGGTCACCACCCCGCTGGTCCTCGGCCACGAGTTCGTCGGCGAGGTCGCGGCCACCGGCTCCGACGTCGTGGACATCACCGCCGGCGACCTGGTCAGCGGCGAGGGCCACCTCGTCTGCGGCAAGTGCCGCAACTGTCTCGCCGGCCGCCGCCACCTCTGCCGCTCCACCGTCGGCCTCGGCGTCGGCCGGGACGGGGCGTTCGCCGAGTACGTCGTCCTGCCCGCGTCCAACGTGTGGGTGCACCGGGTCCCCGTCGACCTCGACATCGCGGCGATCTTCGACCCGTTCGGCAACGCCGTGCACACCGCGCTCTCCTTCCCGCTCGTCGGCGAGGACGTCCTGATCACCGGCGCAGGCCCGATCGGCATCATGGCCGCCGCCGTCGCCCGGCACGCCGGCGCCCGCAACGTCGTCATCACCGACGTCAGCGAGGCCCGCCTCGCCCTCGCCCGCAAGGTCGGCGTCAGCCTCGCCCTGAACGTCGCGGACCGCACCATCGGCGACGGGCAGCGGGAACTCGGCCTGCGCGAGGGCTTCGACATCGGCCTGGAGATGTCCGGCCGCCCCGAGGCGATGCGCGACATGGTCGCGAACATGACGCACGGCGGCCGGATCGCGATGCTCGGCCTGCCCGCCGAGGAGTTCGCCGTCGACTGGTCCCGCATCGTCACCTCGATGATCACCGTCAAGGGGATCTACGGCCGCGAGATGTACGAGACCTGGTACGCCATGTCCGTCCTGCTGGAGGGCGGCCTCGACCTCGCCCCCGTGATCACCGGCCGGTACGGCTTCCGTGACTTCGAGGCGGCCTTCGACGACGCCGCCGGCGGCCTCGGCGGCAAGGTCATCCTCGACTGGACCGTCTGACCTTTTGACCGCATCCCTTCATCCGTAAGGAATCCCGCATGTTCGACTCCGTACGCGACGATCTGCGCACCACCCTCGACGAGATCCGCGCCGCCGGGCTGCACAAGCCCGAGCGCGTGATCGGCACCCCGCAGTCCGCGACCGTGGCCGTCACCTCCGGCGGCCGGGCCGGCGAGGTCCTCAACTTCTGCGCCAACAACTACCTCGGCCTCGCCGACCACCCCGAGGTCGTCGCCGCCGCCCACGAGGCGCTGGACCGCTGGGGCTACGGGCTCGCCTCGGTCCGCTTCATCTGCGGCACCCAGGAGGTCCACAAGGAGCTGGAGCAGCGGCTCTCGGCCTTCCTCGGCCAGGAGGACACGATCCTCTACTCCTCCTGCTTCGACGCCAACGGCGGAGTCTTCGAGACGCTGCTCGGCCCCGAGGACGCGGTCATCTCCGACGCCCTCAACCACGCCTCCATCATCGACGGCATCCGCCTCTCCAAGGCGAAGCGCCACCGCTACGCCAACCGCGACATGGCCGACCTGGAGACGCAGCTCAAGGAGGCGTCCGGGGCCCGCCGCCGCCTCATCGTCACCGACGGCGTCTTCTCCATGGACGGCTACGTCGCCCCGCTCCAGGAGATCTGCGACCTGGCCGACCGCTACGACGCCATGGTCATGGTCGACGACTCGCACGCCGTCGGCTTCGTCGGCCCCGGCGGACGCGGCACACCCGAACTGCACGGCGTCATGGACCGGGTCGACATCATCACCGGCACCCTCGGCAAGGCGCTCGGCGGAGCCTCCGGCGGTTACGTCGCGGCCCGCGCGGAGATCGTCGCCCTGCTGCGCCAGCGCTCGCGCCCGTACCTCTTCTCCAACTCCCTCGCCCCGGTCATCGCCGCCGCGTCCCTCAAGGTCATCGACCTGCTGGAGTCCGCCGGAGACCTGCGCGAGCAGCTGGGCGCCAACACCGCGCTCTTCCGCACCCGGATGACCGAGGAGGGCTTCGACATCCTGCCCGGCGACCACGCCATCGCCCCCGTCATGATCGGCGACGCGGGCAAGGCCGGCCGGATGGCGGAACTGCTCCTGGAGCGCGGGGTGTACGTGATCGGCTTCTCCTACCCGGTCGTCCCGCAGGACGCGGCCCGTATCCGGGTCCAGCTCTCCGCCGCGCACTCCACGGCCGACGTGAACCGCGCCGTGGACGCCTTCGTCGACGCGCGGGCGGCGCTGGAGGCGTAACCCCTGCCACCAGGTCGGGGCCTCGGCCGCGACCTGGGACAATGGGGACATGATCGATGTGCGGCGGCTGCGAATCCTCCGTGCGGTGGCCGACCACCGCACCGTGACCGCGGCCGCCGCCGCGTTGTACCTGACGCCCTCCGCCGTCTCCCAGCAGCTCGCCGCCCTGGAGCAGGAGACCGGCCACCGCCTCGTCGAACGCGGTGCGCGCGGCGCCCGGCTCACCGCCGCCGGAGAGATCCTGCTGAACCACTCCAATGTGGTCCTCGCCCAGCTGGAGCGGGCCGAGGCGGAGCTCGCCGACTACAGCGCGGGCATCGCCGGTACGGTCACGGTCGCCGCGTTCGCCACCGGCATCGGCCTCGTCCTCGCCCCCGCCCTCACCGAGCTGGCCCGCACCGCGCCCGGCATCCGGGTCAAGGTCCAGGACGCGGAGGGCGACGCGAGCGTGCCGATGGTGCTGGACCGGCAGGTCGATGTGGCGGTGGCCGTCGAATACCGGGGCGCGCCCGCCGAGGACGACCGCCGCCTGACCCGCGTCCCGCTCTACTCGGAGCCGTTCGACGCGGTGCTTCCGGTGGACCACCGCCTCGCGGACCAGGACCAGGTGGCGGTCGCGGACCTCGCCAAGGACCCGTGGATCGGGCCGTACCCGGGCAACCCCTGCCATGACGTGGTGGTCCTGGCCTGCGAGTTCGCCGGGTTCGCCCCCCGCCTCGAACACTCGTCGGACGACTTCCGGGCCGTGGTCGCCCTGGCCGGGGCGGACGCCGGGGTGGCCCTGGTGCCCCGGTCCGCGCTGCGCGGGATGGAGCTGACCGGGGTGGTCGTCCGCCCGGTCGAGGGCAGCGCCCCCACCCGCCGGGTCTTCGCGGCCGTACGCCAGGGGGCCGAGGGCCATCCGCTGATCCGGCCGGTGCTGGACGCGATGGAGGCGGTGGCCGTACGGGAAGCGGGCCTGGCTCGGACCTGACCTCGCCGCCCCCTTGCTCGGACGGTCCGGGTGCCCCGGACCACCCGAACCGCTGCCCGACCGTCCGGACGGGGCGGTACAGGCGCTCCGGGCGCTCCGGGTGGTCCGGGCGGTCCGGGCAGGGCGGGCGGTCCGGGGCCGGGCCGGCCGGTCGGCCCGATTTGCTCCGTACGCCCCTCCGCCGCTCACCCCGCCCGGCGTCCCAGGACGAAGCGTCCGCCGGCCGCGCCCGGGGCCAGCGTTCCGGCCGCCGCGGCGAGCGACACCGCCCCCGCGATCACCCCGTAGTGCACCGGCGGGAGATACGGGGCCGTGCCCGCCACCGAGACGGCGAACGCGGTCAGCGGGACCGCGGCCACCGCCGTGCCGATCACCAGCCCGGCGACCGTCACCATGCCGGTCTCCAGCACCAGCATCCGCCGCAGCTGCCGACGGCCCGTGCCCACCATCCGCAGCAGCCGGAACTCGCCCCGGCGGCCGATCGTGATCAGCGCCAGGGTGCTCACCACGGCCAGCAGCGCGAAGCCGCCGATCACCCCGACGCCGATGACGATCACGGCGTTGTCCCCGTCCGGGACCGGCGGGCTGATCCGCACGTCGTCGGCCGTGGCCGCCCGCACCGCCACCCCGCCGCCGTACGGAGCCAGCGCCTCCCGCACGGCGGCCGCCGGGTCCGCACCGGACGCGGCCCCGGTCCGGATCAGTACGACCTCGTCCCGCGCGGCCGGGACATGGCCCGCCAGCGCCTCGCGCGGGAAGAGGAACTCGCCCAGGCCCAGCGCGTGTTCGTACACCGCGACGACCCGGGGCTTCACCCGCGTACCGTCGCCGAGCCGCAGCGCCACCCGGTCCCCGGGGCCGACGTCCAGGCTCTTCGCCCGGTCCGCCCCGACCGCGACGGCATCCCGCCCCGTGAGCCGGTCCAGGTCGCCCGCCGTGACGCGGGGGTCGAGCGTGCCGGACAGGCCGCGCGCCTCCACGCCCAGCACGGGCAGCCGGGTCAGCACCGGCTCGCCCGCCTGCCGTTCGGCCAGGACGACCGCCGAACGCAGCACCCCGGTCGCCGCCGTGACCCCCGGCGCCTCCCGGACCGTCCGAGCCGTGCCGGCGGGCAGTCCCGCCCCGCCGCCCGTCGCCACCAGGTCCGCCCGCAGCGCGGCGGACGCCTGCCGGTCGGCGGCCCGCTCCATCGTCGGACCGGAGGCGAGCTGCACGCAGACGAACGCGACCGCCAGCACGATCGGGGTGAACGCGGTGGCGAGCCGCCGGGTGTGCGCCGAGGCCGCCCGCTCGGCCAGGAAGCCCGAGACCCCGCCCGCCCGGCGCATCGGACGGCCCAGCACGCCCAGGGCGATCCGGGCGATCCGGGGCCCCAGCAGGGCGACCGCGATCACCAGGGACATCGCCGCGCCCGAGGCGGCGGCGCCCGTCGCCTGACCGCTCTGCGTCGTCGCCACGCCCGCCGAGCTGATGCCGGCGAAGGCCAGCACCACCCCCGAGACCATACGGAACCTTCCGATCTCGCTCGGCTCGTCCGCCGTCACCGCACCCAGCGCCGCAGCGGGCCGCAGCCGGGTGATGGACCGGGCGGCGAGCATCGCGACCGGCCGCGCGAGCAGCGCGACCAGCAGCCCGCCGGCCAGCGCCGCCGCGGGCGGCAGCCACCACGGCACCGGCAGCGGGAGCGCCTCGGTGGTCAGCAGGGAACGCATCGCGAGACCCAGGGGCACGGCCCCGATGCCGCCCAGCAGCGCCGCCGCCACGGACACCCGGCCCGCCTCCCGGCCGATCGCGGACCGGAGCTGCCGGGGCGAGGCCCCCACCGCCCGCAGCAGTGCCAGCTCCCCGGAGCGCTGACGGATCGCCTGGGACAGCGTCGAGGCGATCACGAGGAGCGCCACCATCAGCACGGTGCCGCCGATCGAACCGAGCAGGGTCAGCTGGTCGTCGCGTCCGCCGAGCGCGTCCACCCGCTCGGCCTCCCCGCGCTCCGCACCCGTCAGCACCCGCACACCCCGGTCGGACCCGGCGATGCCCGAACGCTCGGGCAGGACCGCGCCGATCGCGTCGCGCAGCGCGTCCCGCGAGACGCCCGCCTCCGCGACCACACCGATCGCGTCGATCCGGCCCGGGTGTCCGGCCAGGGCGGTCAGCCGGGGCTCGGTGAAGAACACGGCCGGGGGGCCGTCGCTCCCGTGCCGGGTGCGGGCGATCCCGCTGACCGTGTACGTCCGGGCCCTCCCGTCGGCCCGCAGCACGATCCGCTCGCCCGGGGCGGAGCCGCCGGTAGCGAGCGCGCCGTCCAGGACGACCTCGGTCGCGTCCCTCGGGGCCCGTCCTTCGGCCAGTTCGTATTGGGTGAGCACGGCGGACGGCCAGGAACGGCCCACCGCCGGCCGTCCCTCGCCGGTGGACAGCGGCACGGAGTCGTCCACGACGGCCTTCGCCACCCCGTCGGCCCCCGCCACCGCGGCCAGCACCGACCGGTCCAGGCGGGCCCGCTCGGGGAGGTACGCCGTCGTGGTCTGCGGTTCACCGCCCCAGGGCGTCGCGGTGTGGGACACCCTCTGGTCCGCCGCCACCACCGCGTCGGCGCCCGCGTACCGCTGCACCGGCGGCGCGGCCACCAGCAGCGAGCCGACGACGAACGCGAACGCGCCGATCAGCGCGGCGGCGGCGCCCGTCGCCACGATCACCGCCGCCCAGGCCCGCCGGTGCGTGGTCAGGGACCGGCGGGCGAGGAACGCCGACGCCCGCCGCGACCCCTGCCGCACCCCCAGCGCCTCCCGGGCAGCCGTGCCCGTACGCCCCTGCCGTACGCCCGACGCCTCCCGGGCAGCCGTGCCCGTACGCCCCTTCTCCAGCCTCTTCATCGCAGCCGACCGCCGTCCATCGTCAGCACGGTGTCCGCCCAGCTCGCCGCCACCGGGTCGTGGGTGACCATCACGACCGTGCGGCCCTCGATCCGTACCGCGTCCCGCAGCAGGGCCAGCACCAGCGCCGCGGACTCCGGGTCGAGAGAGGCGGTCGGCTCGTCCGCGAAGATCACCTCGGGCTCCGTCACCAGCGCGCGGGCCACCGCGACCCGCTGCTGCTGGCCGCCCGACAGCGTCGGGGGCCCGTCGCCGCCGCGCCCCGCGAGACCCACCCGGGCCAGCAACTCCCGCCCCCGCGCCAGCACGTCGCGGCCGGCCGGATCGGCGCCGCCCAGCACCAGCGGCAGCACCACGTTCTCCTCGATGGACAGCGACGGCACCAGGTTGAGCGCGTGCGACTGGAAGACGAACCCGATCCGGTCCCGGCGCAGCCGGGTCAGCGCCGCCTCCGAGAGCGACCCGAGATCCGTGCCCGCGATCCTGACGGTCCCCGAGGTCGGCCGGTCCAGGCCCGCCGCGACCTGGAGGAAGGTGCTCTTGCCCGAACCCGAAGGACCGACCACCGCGGTGAAGCTGCCGGCCGGGACCCTACAGCTGACCGCGTCGAGCGCCGTCGTCCTCCGGCTGCTCCCGCGCCGCCCGTAGCTCCGGCTCACCCCCTCCAGACCGAGCGCGGTCGCCTGCTCCACCATCGTCGTACCCACTGTTCGCCTCCACCGTCCCCGTACCGTTTGACCTGCTAGAACGCTATGAGCAGGGACGCGGCAGGGCGAGGGTGCGCACTACCGGACCGGGGGTGCAGCCAGCTCCACCCCCGGCCGGGGGACCGCCCCCCTCCGGCGGCGGGCCAGCCCCCGTACCGTGGGCTGCCATGAGCAGCTCCCCACCCGGTCCCCTCACGGTCGCCGTCCGGCGTTCCTGGGACGCCTCGCGCTACCTCTTCGTCGGGATCGGGGTCGCGATGCTGACCTACCTCGGCGCGTTCCTGGTGGTGGCGGCCCTCCTGTTCGCCGTGGCGGTCATCGGGCTGCCCGCGTTGCCGGAGGCCGCCACGCTGCTGCGCCGGGCCGCCTCGGCGGAGAGCCGCAGGGCGGCTGCCCGGCTCGGGCCGGGACACCGCCCCGCGTCGTATCCGCCGCTGGGCGGGGGCGAGTTGTCCGAACGGGTCCGGCGGACGCTCACCGACCGGACCACCTGGCGGATCGCGCTCTGGCTGCCCCTCCAGACGATCTTCGGCATGGGCCTCGGCTACCTCACGATGATCCTGTGGCCCGTCGCCCTGCTGGTCGACGGGATCGCCCTGTCCGTGGTGGGCCCGGTGGACCGGCGGCGGGCCGACGAGTACGGCACCGAGCCGCCCGAGCGGCCGGGCTGGGCACTGCGCTGGCATCCGGTGCTGGCCGACCTCTCGGCGGGCTGGACCCTGGCCCTGCTCGCCCCGCCGCCCGCCGCCGAACTCACCGAGCGGATCGCCCACCTCACCGAGAGCCGGGCCGGCGCGGTCGCCGCGCACGGGGCCGAACTGCGGCGCATCGAACGGGACCTGCACGACGGCGCCCAGGCCAGGATCGTCGCCCTGTCGATGCGGATCGGGCTCGCCAGACAGCTCCTGGACCGCGATCCGGCCGCCGCACGGGCCCGTCTGGACGAGGCGCAGGACGGGGCCGACGCAGCCCTCGCCGAGCTGCGGCACGTGGTGCGCGGCATCCACCCCCCGGTGCTCACCGACCGCGGACTGGCCGGTGCGGTACGGGCGTTGGCCGCCGATGTCGCCGTACCCGTCACGGCGGAACTGGACGCGGTGGAGGACGGACGGCGGCTGCCCGCCGCGATCGAGGCCGCCGCCTACTTCGTGGTGGCCGAGGCGCTCACCAACATCAGCAAGCACAGCGGCGCCACCGGCGCCCGGGTCCGCATCGACCGGCCCCCCGGCCTGCTGCGGGTGACCATCGGCGACGATGGCCACGGCGGCGCGGACGAACGCGCCGGCAGCGGGCTGGTGGGCATCCGGCGGCGGGTCGCCGCACTGGACGGCGTCACCCGTGTCAGCAGCCCCGCCGGGGGGCCGACGGACATCGAAGTGGAGCTGCCGTGCGGATCGTGATCGCCGAGGACAACGCCCTCCTGCGCGAGGGCCTCGTCCTCCTGCTCACCAGCTCCGGGCACGAGGTGGTGGCCGACGCGGCGGCCGGCCCGGAGATCCTGCCCGCGCTGCTCGAACACCGCCCGGACGTCGCCGTCCTGGACGTACGGCTGCCGCCCACCTTCCGCGACGAGGGCCTGCGGGCCGCGCTCGCCGCCCGCGCCGAACTGCCGGACCTGCCGATCCTGGTCCTCTCGCAGTACGTCGAGGAGACGTACGCCGCCGAGCTGCTCGCCCGGGGCGCCCGGGGCATCGGCTATCTGCTCAAGGACCGGGTGGGCCGGGTCGAGCAGTTCCTTCAGGCGCTGGACCGGGTGGCGGCGGGCGGCACCGCGCTCGACCCGGAAGTCGTCACCCAGCTCCTCACCCGCAGGTCGACTGCGGGCCCGCTCCAGAGCCTCACCGCCCGCGAGCGCGAGGTCCTGGAACACATGGCGCAGGGCAAGGCCAACGCGACCATCGCCGCCGAACTCACCGTCTCCGAAAGGGCGGTGAGCAAACACATCGGCTCGATCTTCGCCAAGCTCGGCCTGGAACCGGACGACGGCACCGTCCACCGCCGCGTCCTCGCGGTGCTGGCCTACCTGGAGGGCCGGGGCGGGTACTGAACGGGCCGGGGCGGATACCGGGAGCCGGGGCCGGGAGCGACGGGATCAGGCGGCCGGCTGCAGCAGGTCCCAGCGGTTGCCGTACAGGTCCTCGAAGACCGCGACCGAGCCGTACGGCTCGTGCCGGGGCTCCTCCAGGAACCGCACCCCGGCCGCGCGCATCCGCCGGTGGTCGGCCGCGAAGTCCTCGGTGTGCAGGAAGAAGCCGACCCGGCCGCCCGTCTGCGCCCCGACGGCCGCGGCCTGCGCCCCGTCCTTCGCGCGGGCCAGCAGCAACCCCGTGCCGGGAGCCGCGCCGCGCGGGCGCACCACCACCCAGCGGGTGCCGTCGCCCCGGTCGGTGTCCTCCACCAGCTCGAAGCCGAGCGCGTCGCGGTAGAACGCGAGCGCCTCGTCGTAGTCGCGGACGACCAGGGTGACCAGGGCGATGCGGGACATGGCGGGATCCTTCCACGGGGTGCTTCCACGGGTGCCTGCGCGGGTGCTTCCGCCCCTGCTTGCACGGGTGACCACAGCAGGGGCGGTTATACGTAACACTAGCGCCAGGGCCCTCCGCCGCCGCACCATGCCTCGCATGGACATCGTGGACGGTACGAGCACCGGCGGCCGGGCCGCGCTGACCGACCGGGCCCGCGCGCTCGCGGACGCCGGAGGACGACGCCTCCTCGGGATCGTGGGCCCGCCCGGGGCCGGGAAGTCCACTCTGGCGGACCGGCTGGTCGTGGCCCTGGACGGTCGCGCCGCCCTCGTCCCGATGGACGGCTTCCATCTCGCCGCCGCCGAGCTGGACCGGCTGGGCCGCGCCGACCGCAAGGGCGCCCCCGACACCTTCGACGCGGCCGGGTACGCGGCCCTGCTGCGGCGGCTGCGCGACCCGGACCCGGCGCACACGGTCTACGCGCCGGCCTTCGACCGGTCCCTGGAGGAGCCGGTCGCCGGTTCGCTGCCCGTACCGCCGGACGTCCCGCTCGTCGTCACCGAGGGCAACTACCTGCTGCTCGACGGGCCCTGGGCGCCGGTGCGCGGGCTGCTGGACGAGGTGTGGTTCCTGGACCTCGCCCCGGACGTCCGGGTGCGCCGGCTCGTCGACCGCCATGTGCGCCACGGCAGGCCCCGGCCCGACGCCGAGGAGTGGGTGGCCCGTTCCGACGAGGCGAACGCCCGGCTGGTGGAGCGGGGCCGGGGCCGGGCCGACCTGATCGTGCGCCTCTGACCCGCCGGGCGCCCCGACGCCCGTCGCGCGACGAAAGGTGCCGGACGCGCGACGAAGGTGCCGGACGCGCGACGAAAACGCCCGACACTCTTTGATCAAGCCGGTCGCGTGCACCTCGCCGGGCAGGCAGGATGCTGTGTGCCGTGTCGCACCGCCAGGAGGCCTGATGCCCAGCCCGAGCCCGTCCGCCCAGCAGTCCGCTCCGCACTCCGCCCAGCAGTCCGTCCCGCCGCCCTTCACCGCCGACGACTACCGGGCCCGGATGGCGCGGGCCGCCGAGTCCGCCGCCGAGGCCGGGCTCGCCGGGGTGATCGTCGCGCCGGGCCCCGACCTCGTCCACCTCACCGGCTACCGCCCCGTGAGCACCGAACGCCTCACGCTCCTCGTGCTGCGGGCCGGCCAGGACCCGGTGCTGGTGGTCCCGACCCTGGAGGCCCCCGACGCGGCCGCCGCCACCGGGGCGCCCGCCATCACCCTGCGGGACTGGACCGACGGCAAGGACCCGTACGCGGTGACCGCCCCGCTGCTGGCCGCCGATGGCCGCTTCGGTGTCAGCGACAACGCCTGGGCGATGCATCTGCTCGGCCTCCAGCGGGAGTTGCCCGGCACCTCCTACACCGCGCTGACCGAGGCGCTCCCGATGCTCCGCGCGGTGAAGGACGCGGCCGAGCTGGAGCGGCTCACCGCCGCCGGGGCCGCCGCCGACGCCACCTACGAGGAGATCCTCAAGGTGCGCTTCTCCGGCCGCCGGGAGGTCGACGTGGCGACCGATCTCGCCGCCCTGCTCCGGGAGTTCGGGCACTCCCAGGTGGACTTCACCGTCGTCGGCTCCGGCCCCAACGGAGCCAACCCGCACCACGAGGCCGGGACACGCACCATCGAACGCGGCGACATGGTCGTCCTCGACTTCGGCGGCCTGAAGCACGGCTACGGCTCCGACACCTCCCGTACGGTCCACGTCGGCGAGCCCACCGCCGAGGAGCAGCGGGTCCACGACATCGTCCGCGAGGCCCAGCAGGCGGGCTGCGCCGCCGTCCGGCCCGGCGTCGCCTGCCAGGAGGTCGACCGGGCCGCCCGCGCGGTGATCACCGAGTTCGGCTACGGCGACCGGTTCATCCACCGCACCGGCCACGGCATCGGCGTCACCACCCACGAGCCGCCCTACATGATCGAGGGCGAGGAGCAGCCGCTGGTGCCCGGCATGTGCTTCTCCGTGGAGCCGGGCATCTATCTCCCGGGCCGGTTCGGCGTCCGGATCGAGGACATCGTGGCCGTCACCGAGGACGGCGGCCGGCGGCTCAACACCACCGCCCGCGAACTGGCCGTCGTGGAGTAGCACGCCCCGGCCCCGGGTCCGGCGCGCGGCTCAGTCGCCGGACCCGGCCCCCGGGTCCGGCGCGGCTCAGTCGTCGCAGAGCACCACGCACGACTCCGGGGGCAGGTGCAGCACCCCGTCCGCCCCCGGCGCCGCCACCGGCTCCCAGGCCGCCAGCACCCGGCCGCCCGCCCGCCGGTGGCGGCCGGAGCCCAGCGGGACGGCGGCCGGTCCGTCCGCCAGGTTCACCGCGATCCGCAGATCGCCCCTTCGGTACGCCAGCCAGCGCGCGTCCTCGTCGAACGCGGTCTTCACCGAGGCCAGGTCGGGATCGTGCAGATCGGGCAGCGTACGCCGCAGCGCGATCAGTTCGCGGTACCAGGCGAGCAGCCGTGCGTGCGGTTCGCGCTCCGGCTCGGTCCAGTCGAGGCACGAGCGGTCCCGGGTCGCGGGGTCCTGCGGGTCGGGGATCTCCTCCTCCGCCCAGCCGTGCGCCCCGAACTCCCGCCGCCTGCCGTTGCGTACGGCCTCCGCCAGCTCCGGGTCCGTGTGGTCGGTGAAGAACTGCCAGGGTGTGCGCGCACCCCACTCCTCGCCCATGAACAGCATCGGCGTGAAGGGTCCGGTCAGCACGAGTGCCGCCGCGCATGCCTGGAGGCCGGGGGAGAGCGAGGCGGTGAGCCGGTCGCCGAGCGCCCGGTTGCCGATCTGGTCATGGGTCTGCGCGTACCCGACGAAGCGGTGCGCCGGGGCGCGGCTCACGTCGACCGGGCGGCCGTGGGTGCGGCCCCGGAAGCTGGAGTAGGTCCCGTTGTGGAAGAACGCCGAGGTCACCGTCTTGGCCAGGGCGGCGAGCGGGGCACGGGCGAAGTCCGCGTAGTAGCCCTGGGACTCGCCGGTGAGGGCGGTGTGCAGCGCGTGGTGGAAGTCGTCGTTCCACTGGGCGTGCAGCCCGAGGCCGCCCGCCGTACGCGGGGTCGTGGTGCGCGGGTCGCAGAGGTCGGACTCGGCGATGAGGCCGAGCGGCCTGCCCAGCTCCAGGGCGAGCGCGTCGACCGCCGTGGACAGCTCCTCCAGGAAGGTGAGCGCCCGGGTGTCGGCGAGCGCGTGCACGGCGTCGAGCCGCAGCCCGTCGAGCCGGTAGTCCCGCAGCCAGGCCAGCGCGCTGCCCAGCAGGAACGCCCGCACCTCGTCCGAGCCCGGCGCGTCCAGATTGACCGCCGCGCCCCACGGGGTGTGGTGGGTGTCGGTGAAGTACGGGCCGAAGGCGGGCAGATGGTTGCCGGACGGGCCCAGGTGGTTGTGGACGACGTCCAGGACCACCCCGAGCCCCAGCCCGTGCGCCGCGTCGACAAAGCGCTTCAGCCCCTCCGGACCGCCGTACGGCTCGTGCACCGCCCACAGCGAGACGCCCTCGTACCCCCACCCGTTGGTGCCCGGGAACGGGCAGACCGGCATCAGCGACACATGGGTGACGCCCAGCTCCGCCAGATGGCCCAGCCGCGCCGCCGCCGCGTCGAACGTGCCCTCCGGCGTGTACGTCCCCACGTGCAGCTCGTACAGCACCGCGCGGCTCAGCCGCCGCCCCGCCCACCCGTGGCGCCAGGCGTACGCCTCCTGGTCGACGACCGCGCTCGGCCCGTCGGGCCCGTCCGGCTGACGCCGTGACCGGGGGTCGGGCAGCAGCGGCCCGTCGTCCACCCGGAACCCGTACCGGACCCCGTCGAAGGCCTCCGCCTCGGCCGTCCACCACCCCTCGCGCCCCGTATCGCGCTCCATCGGGGAGCGGACGTCCGCCGCCTCCAGCACGACCGAGTCCGCCTCGGGGGCCCACACCTCGAACTGCATCCACCACTCCTCGTCCCTGGGCGGGGCGCGCGGCCGCCCGCGGGCGGGCTCCACGCTCCTCGCGACAGGCTCTGTTGCCGCCCGCCACCGGCGATTAAGGTCTGGTCCTGATCATTGCCCGGCGGGGTTCCCGCTCATACGGATCTGGCTCACCCGTACAGGTTTTGCTGACACGTACCGCTTCTGCTCATACGTACGGCTGCTGGAGGCCGCGATGACCCTGCCGATGTTCCCGCCCGGCTTCCTCTGGGGAGCCTCCGCCTCCGCTTTCCAGACCGAGGGGGCGGTGGACGCGGACGGCAAGGGCCCCTCCGGCTGGGACGCCTTCGCCGCCCTGCCGGGCCGGATCAAGGACGGCGCCGACACCACCAGGGGCACCGGCTTCCACGCCCGCTATCGCGAGGACGTCGCGCTGCTGGCCGGGCTCGGCGCCGACGCCTTCCGGTTCTCCGTCAGCTGGCCCCGCGTGGTGCCCGGTGGCAGCGGAGCCGTCAACGCCGACGGGCTCGACTTCTACGACCGGCTCGTCGACGAGCTCTGCGCCCACGGCATCACCCCCGCCCCGACCCTCTACCACTGGGACACCCCGCTCCCGCTGGAGGAGGCGGGCGGCTGGCTCGACCGGGACACCGCCTACCGCTTCGCCGAGTACGCGGGCATCGTCGCCGAGCGTCTCGCCGACCGCGTCCCCATGTGGATCACGGTCAACGAGCCCGCCGAGGTCACCCTGCTCGGCTACGCGCTGGGCGAGCACGCCCCCGGCCGCACCCTGCTCTTCGACGCCCTGCCCGCCGCCCACCACCAGCTGCTCGCCCACGGCCTCGCCGTCCGGGCGCTGCGCGCGGCGGGCGCGGACAACATCGGCGTCGCCCTCTCGCACGCCCCGGTCTGGACGGCCGGGGACACCGGTGAGGACCGCTTCGGCGCGGAGCTGTACGACACGCTCACCAACTGGCTCTTCGCCGACCCGGTCCTCACCGGCCGCTACCCGGACGAGAACCTCGCCGCCCTGATGCCGGGACCGGTCGCCGACGACCTGAAGGTCATCTCCGCCCCGCTCGACTGGTACGGCGTCAACTACTACAACCCGATCCTTGTCGGAGCGCCCCGCCCGGAGGCCCTGGACACCTTCTCCGGCTTCAGAATGCCGGCCGAACTCCCCTTCGGGATAAGGGAGATCGAGGGGTACGAGAAGACCGGATTCGGCTGGCCCGTGGTCCCCGAAGGACTGACCGAGATCGTCACGTCCCTGCACACCCGCTACGGCGACCGCCTCCCACCGCTGTACATCACCGAGAACGGCTGCGCCCTGGAGGAACCGCACGCGGACGACCGCCGCATCGCCTATCTGGAGAGTCATCTCGGGGCGCTGCGCGCGGCGATGGACGCCGGGGTGGACGTACGCGGCTACTTCACCTGGTCGCTCACCGACAACATCGAGTGGACGGAGGGCGCCTCGCAGCGGTTCGGCCTGGTCCACATCGACTACGAGACGCTGACCCGTACGCCGAAGGCCTCGTACGTCTGGTACCGCGACCTGATCCGCGCGCAGAAGCGGCAGAAGCGGCAGAAGCGGCAGAAGGGGAACGAAGCGGCCGAGGGGACTTACGCAGCGCCGCCCCCATGATCAATACTCCCGCCATGGTCGCTTCATGGTGGTCCCGGGCCCGGCTGGGGATCTTCGTTCACTGGACGCCCGCCTCCGTCCCCGGCTGGGCCCCGCCCCGCGTTCCCGCCGCCGAACTCCCGGCGGCCGGCCGGCGTGCGCCGCTGGGCTGGACCTCGTACGCGGAGTGGTACGAGAACGCGCTCCGCTTCCCCGGCTCCCCGGTCGCCGCCCACCACCGCGCCACCTACGGCGCCCGCCCCTACACGGACTTCGGCCACGACTTCGAGGACGGGCTCGCCACCTGGGACCCGGCCGCCTGGGCCCGCGGCTTCCGTGAGGCGGGCGCCGGATACGCGGTCCTGGTCACCAAGCACCACGACGGGTTCTGCCTCTGGCCCTCCGAGACCGGGAACCCGCACCGCACCGGCTGGCACACCACCCGGGACGTGGTCGGCGAGTTCGCCGAAGCCGTACGGGCCGAGGGCCTGCGCTTCGGCGTCTACTACTCCGGCGGGCTCGACTGGACCTTCGACGACCGGCCCATCGGCACCGCCGCCGACCTGTTCTCCGCCGTCCCGCGCGGCCGCTACCCCGCCTACGCCGACGCGCAGCTGCGGGAGCTGATCCGCCGCTACCGTCCCGACGTCCTCTGGAACGACATCGCCTGGCCCGCCCCCGCGGCCGAGGTCCGCGCACTGGTCGACTTCTACCGCTTCACCGTGCCGCAGGGTGTCGTCAACGACCGCCTGCTGCCCTACGCACCGCACTGGCGGGGCCTGCGCCTTCCGGGCGCGAAGGCGCTGTACAACCGGTGGGACCGCCGGACGGTGGCGCGGGGCGAGGGCTTCGTCCCGCGCACACCGCCCGTCTTCGACTTCCGCACCCCGGAGTACACCCGCTACGACGGCTCGGACCCGTACGAGATCACCCGGGGCGTCGACCACAGCTTCGGCTACAACCGGGCCTCGGGGACGGACGCCTTCATCGGCCGCGAGGCCCTCGTCTCACTGGTCCGCGACACGGCGGCCGACGGCGGCAGAGTGCTGCTCAACGTGGGGCCGCGCGGCGAGGACGCGACGATCCCCGCCGAGCAGCGACTCCGCCTGGAGTGGCTGGCCGAGGAGGCCGGGGCCCTCACACCAGATGGACCCATTCCTGGGTGATCGGGTACCCGGCGCGGGCGAACGCGGCGGCCATCGGCACGTTGCCCCGGTCCGTCGCACCCGCGACGAACTCGGCGCCCTGCTCGACGAGGAAGCGCGTGCACTCCACCAGCAGGTCGTAGCCGTAGCCGTGCCCCCGCGCCTCGGGCACGACCCCGATGAAGCCGACGCAGGGACCCGACGGGTTGTGCGCGGGCACCTGGATGCCCGCCACCTCGCCGTCCGGCGTGTACGCGAGCCGCCACCACTCCCGCGGCGAGGGGCACCAGTGGAAGAAGTCCAACTCCTCCTGGGCCGCCGCCTCCAGACCGCCGGGGCCCTCGATGGCCTTGCGGGCGTGGGCGTCCAGCGTGGCCGAGTGCACGCGGCGCAGCACATCGAGGATGACCGCGTCGTCCGGCTCGGGGCGGAAGGTGAGCCGCCCGGTCCGCTCCGGCAGCGGGCAGTCGGGGGTCCACCGGTAGCGGTAGCGCTCGACCAGCGGCTTCATGCCGGCCGCCGTCGCGGCGGCGACCCGCGTCTCGACGGCGGCCCGCACCGCCGGATCGTCCCGCCACTTGGCGGGCGCGATCAGCTCGTACTCCTTGTCGAACGGGGCGCGGCGCAGGAGTTCGGCGCCCGCCTCCGCCTCCCCGTCCGCGAAGTCGAACCAGTTGAGCACGACGGGCTCGGTGTCGTCGGGGCCGCCCCACCAGGCTGCCCTGGCGATCACGGTGTTGTCGCGCAGGGCGACCCAGGACCAGTCGGGGCGGTACTCGCCGCCGTCCGCCACGGTGGCGTAACGATGGCCGAACGCTCCGCGGCCGACGAGAGCGGCGTCCTGAAAGGAGTGGAAAAGATCGGCGTCGCTCGGGGTGAGCGCGCGAATGACCAGATCGGTCATGGAAGGTGTCCTCCGGGGAAGAAATGCCGCGCTCCCGGTCAGACGGAGTCCGACACCGCCCGGTGGACGGGGCGGGAAAGCGGGGGTGAGAAGCTGCGGATACCGGTGATGCCGGTGGTGTGCTCACGCACGGTCCCACCTCCTTTCACGACCTGGGCCTGATGCCGGTGCCGACCGTAGCCGCTGCCCGCGCCCGCTGTCCACCGGATTCAACGGGACAGCTTCCCGGCCCCTGTTGAACACCCGGCGAGCGGCCCGCGTGGGAGCCGCGCAGGTCAGCGCGGGAGGAAACCCGGCCTCATCTGGACACCCCGGGCCCCTCGGACCGACAATCGTCGGTGTGACGTCCTCCTTCGAGTCCCACACGAGTCCCGCGCGGCTGTCGGACGCCCAGCGCGACCGTGTCCTCGGCGTGCTCAGAGACGGTGCGGCACAGGGCAAGCTGTCGCACGACACCTTCATGCGCCGCATGGAGCTCGCCCTCGTCGCCCGGCGCCCCGAGGAACTGGCGGCCCTCACCTCCGACCTGGACAGCGGCAGCAGCTGGTCCCAGGGACTGGTCCGCGCGGTGGGCGGGATCTCCGCCTTCCCCGGGCGGCTGCGCCGCGCCTGGCAGACCGAGCGGCTCCCCAAGCTGATGCTCCCCGCACCCGGCCCGTTCCCGCTGCTCATCGGCCGCGACCCGGCGAACGGACTGCGTCTCAACCACGAGACGGTCTCCCGGCTGCACGCCGAACTCTCCGCGCAGAACGAGCGCTGGGTGCTGCGCGACCTCGGTTCCACCAACGGCACCTGCGTCAACGGCCAGCGGCTCGTCGGCTCGATCCCGGTGCGGGACGGGGACCAGGTGAGCTTCGGCCGGATGAGCTTCCGCCTCACCGCTCCGGCGCTCCGCCCGCCCGAGCTGCCGCCGCACCCGCCCCGGCCGTCCGCGGCCCGTCCGCCCGAGCTGCCCCCGCCCGCGCCCGAACTGCCCCCGCCCGGCCCCGGCCTTCCGCCGCCCGGTCCCGGCCTTCCGCCCGCCTGATACCTCCGGTCAGTGCTGCTGGTGCAGTCCGCGCCCGGCCAGCGTGAGGAACGCCTCGCCGACCGCCTCTGCTAGCGTCGGATGCGGGTGGATGTGGTGGGCGACATCGGCGGGCTCCGCGTCCCAGCCGACCACGAGCTGGCTCTCCGCGATCATCTCCGAGACGTGCGGGCCGACCAGATGCACGCCCAGGACCCGGCCCGCCCGCTCCGCCACCACCTTCACCAGCCCGCCCCTGCCGTGCACCATGCCCTTGGCGACGGCGGTCAACGGCAGGGTGTTCACCACCACGTCGTGCCCCGCGTCCCGGGCCTGCGCCTCGGTCAGCCCCACCGCGGCCGTCTGCGGCGAGGAGTAGGTGACCCGGGGGACAGCGGCGTAGTCGACCGGGGAGGTACGCAGCCCGGCCAGCGTCTCCGCGACCAACAGCCCCTCGGCGAACGAGGCGTGGGCCAGGCCCAGGGACGGGGGCGGCAGCAGGTCGCCCACCACGTGGACGCCCGGCACCGCCGTCTCCAGCCGCGACCAGTCGGCGAGCGCCACATGGCCCCGCCCGTCCGTGACGATCCCCGCCGCCGCGAGCCCCAGGCCATCGGTCACCGGCTCCCGGCCGACCGCGACCAGCAGCCGCTCGGCCGCCACCGAGACGCTCTCGCCCCGGGCGGTCCGCACCACGGCCCGCACCCCCTCGTCCACCACCTCCCACTCCAGCAGCAGCGCGCCCGCCTCCACGCGGATGCCCCGCTTCTTCAGCCCCCGCACCAGATGCCGGGACACCTCCGCGTCCTCCAGCGGCACCAGCCGGTCGGCGGCCTCCACCAGCGTGACCTCGGCCCCCATCGACCGGTGGAACGAGGCGTACTCGACGCCGATCGCCCCGCCGCCGACCACCAGCACGGACCCCGGCAGCCCCGGGGCGTACAGCGCGTCGTCGCTCGTCACCACCCGCCGCCCGTCCGCCGCGGGACCCGGCAGCATCCGGGGCCGCGAACCGGTCGCCAGCACCACGCCACGCCGGGCCACGACCTCCCCGTACCCGCTGATCCGGGCCGAGCGCGGGCCCGTCAGCTCGGCGCTGCCACGGACCACCTCCACCCCGGCCCGCGTCAGTTGCCCCTCGACCCCCCGGTGGTTGCGGGTCACGATGTCGTCCCTGGTCGCGACCAGGGAAGGCCAGTCCACCGAGTCGAGCGTGGCCTTCACCCCCCACCGCTCCCGGGCCTCGGCGATGCCGTCGACGAGCTCGGCCGCGTGCAGCATCGCCTTGCTCGGGACGCAGCCCCGGTGCAGACAGGTGCCGCCGACCAGATCCCGTTCGGCGAGCACCACCTTCAGCCCCAGCGCCGCCGCCCGCAACGCGGTGGAGTAGCCTCCCGTGCCGCCGCCGATCACCAGTACGTCCGTGCTGTTCGCCGTGTCCCGCGTGTGTTCTGTACTCGTCCGCGTCATGGCTCCACCCTCCGCCCGCCCGCCGCCATACGTCCAAGGCAGAATGCGTGTGGAGTCGATGCACAACGTTCATGGGACGGCGGTGCGTGAAGCCCTGCGGGAGGTGCGGTGGATGAGTCTGCGTCAGATGGAGTACTTCGTCACGGTGGTCGAGGAGTCCTCCTTCACCCGGGCCGCCGAACGGCTCCACGTCACTCAGCCCGCCCTCTCCCACCAGATCAAGGCGCTGGAACGCGCGGTCGGCGGCGAGCTGCTGGAACGGCTGCCGCGCGGCGTCCTGCTCACCCCGATGGGCCGGGCGTTCCTCCCGCACGCCGAACGCTCCGTCCGCAGCGCCGCCCAGGCCCGCCGCGCCGCCCGCGCGGCCGCCGGGGCGGAAGGCGGCGAACTGCACATCGCCACCGTGCACTCGGTGGCCGTCGGCATCCTCCCCGACGTCTTCGCGCACTGGCGGCGCGCCCACCCGGGCGTCGGCCTGGTCCTCCACGAGTACGCCGGCACCGACGCCCTGGAGGAGCAGGTGGAACGCGGCATCGCCGACCTCGCCCTCGGGCCGGTCCCCGCACGGTGGAGCGGGCCCCTCGTCCCGGTGGGCGAGGAGGAGATCGTGCTCGTCGTCCCGTTCGACGACCCGCTGGCCGGGCGCTCCTCGGTCGGCCTGCACGAGCTCGCCGACCGGGCCTGGGTCCGGTGCGCGATGGAACCGGTGGCCGACGGCCGCCCCTTCCTCGACGGCATCTGCGGCGCGGCGGGCTTCGAGCCCCGTACGGCGGTACGGACCGAGCACACCTCGACCGCGATCCGCATGGCGGCGGCCGGGGTCGGCATCTCCACCGCCCCCGGCCACACCGTGCGCGGCGCTCTCGGCGAGGACTGCGCGGTCCTGAGCGTCGCCCCGCCCTGGCGGCGCACCCTCGCCGTCTTCTCCCGGGTCCCCCTGACCGGAGCGGCGGCGGCCTTCACCGAGCTGCTCGGCACCCTCCCGGACACCGGGTTACGTCCCCCGAACCCCGCCGCACCCTCACCCGAACGGGCGTACGCCGACTGCGGCGCGCCCCCGGCGGTGGTGCCCTGAGAGAACGCGCGCCGACCGTCGGCGCACCGATTCCAGGGGGCGCGGGATGCCGGCCGACCGCCCCGCCGCCCTGCCCGCCGCCCGCCGTCCGCACCGGCTCGCGGGCGGGCAGCCGGGCCTGCTGACGCCCGGGGCCACGACGGATCCGTACCGGCTGCGCCTCTACCGCCTGCTGCGCACCGACTACCCCCTCGGCTACGACCCGGGCCTCGGCGCCTGGCTGCTGAGCCGGTACGCGGATGTCGCCCTGGCCCTCACCGACCCCCGGTTCACCGGCTACCCGCACGACGCGGCCCCGCGCGGCCGGGCCCCCGTCCCGCTCGGCCTCTGCCGCGGCAGCCTGCTCTGCGTCCCGCCGGCCGTGCCGTGCCGCACCGCCGAACCCGCCGTCGAGCGGACCGCCTACGTCCTGGCCCGCCGGATCGCCGGGCGCGACCGGGCGGACCTGGTCGCCGACTTCTGCCGGTGGCTGCCCGCCGGCGCCGCCGCCGCGGCGGCCGGGCTCTCCTACCCGGACCTGAGCGAGCTGCCCCGGGACGCCCTCCACCGGCGGACCGGCGGTGGGGCCGGTGACTGCGCGGGGCCGACCGCGCTCCGCGAGCACGCCCTCGCCTCCTTCCTCGCGAACATGCTGGACGACCCCGACCTCCTGGCCGCCGCGACGACGGCCGGAGCAGGGCCCGGGACGGGTGCCGGGACGCTGCTCGGACGGGCCTGGGCCGAGACGCTGCGCCGTGACCCGCCCGTCCAGATCGTGCTGCGCCGCACCCGTACCGACGTGGCCGTCAGCGGCGGCACGCTCCCCGCCGACGCGCCCGTCGCCTGCCTCATCGGCGCGGCGGGCCGCGACCCGGCCCGGTTCGGCGCGCCCGACCGGTTCGACCCACTGCGCGCCGACGCCGACCCGCTGCTCATCGGCCCGGCCGGCTGCCCCGCCGCCCTCCTCGGCAGGCTGGAGGCCGAACACGGACTGCGCGCCCTGCTGACGGCGATGCCCCGCATCCGCTGGGCCGACGGCTTCCGCCCGGCGGCGGGCGGCCTGCTCACCCGCGGCCCGAGAACCCTGCTCATACACCCGTCGTGAGGGCCGGGGCCGCGCCGGTCCGGCCCTCAGTCCCTCCGTACCCGCCGCAGCAGCGCCACCGGCCGCTCGGCGAACAGCTCGGCCGCCGCCACCGGTCCGCCCGTGAACTCCCGGCCGGGCGAGGCCGACAACAGGTCCTGCCAGGGGCCGTCGTCCGGCAGCTCCAGCACCGTGTCCCGCCAGCCGCCGTCCTCGGCCAGCCGCAGCGACAGCCGGGTCACCGCCGTGACCACCTCGCCCGAGCGGCAGAACGCCGGCAGATGGGAGGCGGCCGGGCCACCGGCCGCCAGCGGCGCGTACGTCCCCGACTCCCCGAACACGTACGGCAGTTCGCGCCGCAGCCTCAGTGCGACCGCCGTCAGCGCCTGCTTCTCGTCCGGTGCCCCGGGCCGCCGGAACGGCCGCCGGTTGTCCGGGTCGACCAGGGCCGGATACTCGCTCTCCGTGCCCTGGTAGAGATCCGGCACCCCCGGCATCGTCAGATGCACCAGCGCCGCCCCCAGCACCTGGGCGCGCACATGCGGGGCGAGCGCGTCCGCGAACCCGGTGACCAGCGTCCGGGCCGCGCCCGACCCGTTGCCCGGACCGGCGGCGACGAAGTCCGACACCGCCCGCTCGTACGCCGGATCCGGCTCCGTCCAGCTGGTGAACAGGCCCGCCTCGCGCACCGCCTTCAGCAGGGCCGGCTCCAGCCGCGCGTGCAGCTCATCGGCCGGCAGCTCCGCGCAGCCGAACGCCGACTGCCAGGCCGACCAGGCCAGTTGCGGATCCGGGGCCGCGACGGCGGTCGCCGCCGTCAGCTCCGTCACCAGCGCCGCCCACCGCTCCGGGCACTGGGACAGCACCGCGATCCGGGCCCGGACGTCCGCGCTGCGCTTGGTGTCGTGCGTGGTCAGAACCGTGCCGGTGGCAGGCCGGTCCCGGGCGATCCGGGCGGCGAAGGCGTGGAACTCCTCCGGCGACACCGCGGGCCGCCCCGGGTCCCCGCCCACCTCGGTGGCCGAGATCAGCGGGACGTACCGGTAGAACGCCGTGTCCTCCACCGACTTGGCGTGCAGCGCCGACGCCGTCTGCGCGAACCGGGCGCAGAACGCCGCCTGTTCCTCCCCGTCGCCGAGCCGCCCGAGCGCCAGATCCCGTACGACGTCGACCGCCGCCGCCTCCTCCGGCACGGAGAACACCGCCTTCGCCTCCCGCACCGCCCCGTCGGTCAGCGTCTCCTGCGCGATCCGGGTCGGCGTACCGCCCGCAGTGACGTACGGGCGGTAGACCGGGACCCGTACCAGCAGCTCCCGTACCGCCGTCCGCAGCGCCCAGGGCGCGTGATCGCGCAGCGCCGGGTCGCGGCCGCAGATCCCGGCCGCCAGCCGGGTCAGCCACGCCGTCTCGGCGGCCAGCTCGTGGGTCACCACCCGGTACGCGGCCCGGCGCACCGTCGCCGTCCAGTCGCCGCCCCGGTCGTCGGCAGGGCCCGCGAACTCCCGGTAGTGGCCGAGCAGCTCCGCCGCGCCGGACGGGTCGGTGAACAGCCCGCCGATCCGGTGCAGCGCGTCGTAACCGGTCGTGCCCGCCACCGCCCACTCCACGGGCAGGTCCTCATCGCCGGTAAGGATCTTCTCCACCACCGTCCAGCGGCCGCCGGTCGCCGCGTTCAGACGCTCCAGGTAGGCGGCGGGGGCGGCCAGCCCGTCCGGGTGGTCGATGCGCAGCCCGTCCAGCACCCCGTCGCTGAGCAGTTCGAGGACCTTGCCGTGGGTGGCGTCGAAGACCTCGGGGTGCTCGACACGGACCCCGATCAGCTCGGAGACCGTGAAGAAGCGGCGGTAGTTCAGCTCGGTGCGGGCCAGCCGCCACCAGCCGAGCCGGTAGTACTGGGCGTCCAGCAGCTCCGGCAGCGGAAGGTCCGCCGTGCCCGCGCGCAGCGGGAACTCCAGGTCGTTGTAGCGCAGCACGTCCCCGTCCGCCTCCAGGGCGTCCAGCTCCCCGCCGAGCGGGCCCGCGAGCACCGGCAGCAGCACCTTGCCGCCGCCCGCCGCCCAGTCGATGTCGAACCAGCGGGCGGACGGGGAGGCCGGGCCCTCGCGCAGTACCTCCCACAGCCGGCGGTTGTGCCGGGGCGTGGCCGCCATGTGGTTGGGCACGATGTCCAGGACCAGGCCGAGCCCGTGCTCCCGGGCCGCCGAGGCGAGCGAACGCAGTCCGTCCTCACCGCCCAGCTCCGCCCGGACCCGGCTGTGGTCGACCACGTCGTAACCGTGCCGGGAGCCGGGGACCGCCTCCAGGACGGGCGACAGATGCAGGTGCGAGACGCCGAGCGCGGCGAGGTACGGCACGGCCTTCTCGGCGGCGGCGAAGGGGAAGTCGGGCTGGAGCTGAAGCCGGTACGTGGCGGAGGGCGTCATGGACTCCTACGTACCCCGCCCGGGGCGGTCTGTGTCACCCCGGGCGGGACGCTCACCCCTGTCGTTCCTCCTCGCCGCCGCTCAGGCCGGGCGCTTCAGCACCGTCAGGCTGCGTCCGATCAGGCTCACCTGTTCGCCCTCGGCCACCTTCGGCCCCGTCCCCGGGGGAATCCCCTCGGGCCGTGCGGTGTCGACGACGACCTGCCACTGCTCCCCGTGGCCGACCGGGACGGCGAACTCAAGCGTCCGGGCGCTCGCGTTGAACATCAGCAGGAACGAATCGTCGAAGATCCGCTCCCCGCGCGGCCCCGGCTCGGAGATCGCATGGCCGTTCAGGAACACGGTCATCGCCTTGGCGTGGGCCGCCTGCCAGTCCTGCTGGGTCATCTCCTCGCCCTCGGGAGTGAACCAGGCGATGTCGGACAGCTCGTCGTGGGTGCCCTCCACCGGCCGCCCGTGGAAGAAGCGGCGGCGCCGGAAGACCGGGTGGTCGCGGCGCAGCCACACCATCGCCCGGGTGAACTCCAGGAGAGCGCGGCGGGGGTCGTCCGCGGGGTCGGCCGGGTCGGGCCAGTGGATCCAGGACAGCTCGTTGTCCTGGCAGTAGGCGTTGTTGTTGCCCTGCTGCGTACGGGCGAACTCGTCGCCGTGGCTGAGCATCGGCACGCCCTGGGAGAGCATCAGCGTGGCGATGAAGTTCCGCGTCTGGCGGGCCCGCAGCTCCAGGACCTCCGGGTCGTCGGTCTCGCCCTCCGCGCCGCAGTTCCAGGACCGGTTGTGGCTCTCGCCGTCCCGGTTGTCCTCCCCGTTGGCGTCGTTGCGCTTGTCGTTGTACGAGACGAGGTCGTGCAGGGTGAAGCCGTCGTGGCAGGTGGTGAAGTTGATCGAGGCGAGCGGCCGGCGGCCGTCGTCCTGGTAGAGGTCGGAGGAGCCGGTGAGCCGCCCGGCGAACTCCGCCAGGGTGCGCGGTTCGCCCCGCCACAGATCGCGGACCGTGTCGCGGTACTTTCCGTTCCACTCGGTCCACAGCGGCGGGAAGTTGCCCACCTGATAGCCGCCCTCGCCCACGTCCCACGGCTCGGCGATCAGCTTCACCTGGCTGACCACCGGGTCCTGCTGCACCAGGTCGAAGAACGAGGAGAGCCGGTCGACCTCGTGGAACTGGCGGGCGAGCGTCGCCGCGAGGTCGAAGCGGAAGCCGTCCACATGCATCTCGGTCACCCAGTACCGCAGCGAGTCCATGATCATCTGGAGGACGTGAGGAGACCGCATGAGCAGGGAGTTCCCGGTACCCGTGGTGTCCATGTAATAGCGCTGATCATCGGTCAGACGGTAGTAGGAGGCGTTGTCGAGGCCCCGGAAGGAGAGCGTCGGACCGAGGTGGTTGCCCTCGGCGGTGTGGTTGTAGACCACGTCGAGGATGACCTCGATGCCCGCCTGGTGCAGCGCCTTCACCGCCTGCTTGAACTCCAGCACCTGCTCGCCGCGCTCGCCCCAGGAGGCGTAGGTGTTGTGCGGGGCGAAGAAACCGATGGTGTTGTAGCCCCAGTAGTTGGTGAGCCCCATGTCCGAAAGGCGGTGGTCCTGCACGAACTGGTGGACGGGCATCAGTTCGATCGCGGTGACGCCCAGTTCGGTCAGATGGGCGATCACCTCCGGATGCGCCAGGCCCGCGTACGTGCCGCGCAGCTCGGGCGGGAGCCCCGGGTGCAGCATCGTCAGGCCCTTCACATGGGCCTCGTAGATCACCGTGCGGTGGTAGTCCGTCCGGGGGCGGCGGTCGTCGCCCCAGTCGAAGTAGGGGTTGACCACCACCGAGCTCATGGTGTGCGGGGCCGAGTCGAGGTCGTTGCGGGCGTCCGGCCTCCCGAAGGGGTAGCCGTACACCGCCTCGCCCCAGTCGATCTTCCCGGCGACCGCACGGGCGTACGGATCCAGCAGCAGCTTCGCGGAGTTGCACCGCTGTCCGCGCTGGGGCTCGTAGGGTCCGTGCACCCTGAAGCCGTACCGCTGACCGGGCATCACCCCGGGCAGATAGGCGTGGCGCACGAAGGCGTCGGTCTCGCGGAGCTCCACCGCCGTCTCTGAACCGTCGTCGTGCAACAGGCACAACTCGATCCGGTGGGCGGCCTCGGAGAAGACCGCGAAGTTGGTGCCGGCGCCGTCGTACGTGGCGCCGAGGGGATAAGCGTGTCCCGGCCAGACCTGCATGATGAAGACTCTTCCACTTCTGATCCGGGTGCGGTGGCTTTCCTCGGCCCGATACTCCCCGAATACTCCCCGAAGACGGGGCGACCGCCTAGGACGTCGCGCGGTGCGGCCGGGTCCCGTCGTCCGGCCCCCGCCACACCGGTCAACTTCGGACACTCCGGTGCCGCCCCGGACGCGCTTACGGGCCGTGTCACCCGGCGGGGGTCCGGATCCCGTCCCGGGGCAGGGGCCCTAATCACTATGAATCCGCTCACTCCACCCGATCTCGCCGCAAGGAACAAGCCTTGGGCGCAGGGGAGTTGAGAAAGTCGCCTGCGCATCGGGCTGCGTCGGATCACGCTCCCGGAGTACCCTTCCTTGATCGTTGGGTGGGGGAGTGGAAGGCGGTACGCGGGTGAGCTCGGGAGGGTTCGAGCTGCCCCCAGGTGACGCAGGTCACGAGGGGGAATCGACCGATGCCCCGCCCGGGGCGGTGTCCCTCGCGCAGCCCATGGAGATAGGCGCCGAGCTGGACTGGGGATCGGAGGCCTGGGGCGAGGTACGCACCCGCGCCCAGCGGGCCGGGCGGGCCTATATCTGGCTGAATCTGGTCGAACAGCGCCTGCGGGCCGTCGTCGCCGCGGTGCTCCGGCCGATCTACGAGCCGGTGCACGGCGAGGAGTGGGTGGTGGCCGCCGCCGGACCGGCCGGGCAGGAGTGGGTGCAGCGCGCCGTCGCCGTACGCGAGGTCTCGCGCCGCAAGGGCTATCTGCTGGATCCGGCCGACGACAACGTCCTCAGCTTCCTGACGCTCCCCCAGCTGCGGGAGCTGATGGTCCAGCACTGGCCGTGCTTCGAGCCGTACTTCGACGACCGGCGCGATGTCGAGCTGGCCCTCGACGAGCTGGAGGTGGCGCGCAACGTCGTCTCCCGCAACCGCGCGCTGAACGAGGCGGTCCTCGCCCAGGCGGAACGCGCCTCCGCCCGGCTCCTGGACATCCTCGGCAGCGGGGCGGGGGTGCCCTCGGCCGACCGGCTGCCGGTGGACGCGGTGGAGGAACTGGTCGGCGACCGGTACGCGGACGTGGTCTCCGTCCATCCGGACCGGGTCAGGCTCCAGCGCCAGCTGCCCGCCGAGGACCTGTTCGGCGGGGCCCGGCGGCTCGACGCCATCGGGATAGGCCTCAACCTGCTCGTGCAGAACTTCTCCGGCCGCCGGCTCGTCCGGCTCGCCGAGTCCGGCTGCCGGGTGCGGCTGCTGTTCATCAACCCGGCCAGCAGCGCGGTGCGCCGCCGGGAGCGGGAACTGGGCCTCAAGAAGGGTGAGCTGAGCCGCTCGGTGGAGATGAACATCCTGCACATGCGCCGGGTGCGCTCCAAGCTCCGCGACCCGGGCGCGTTCGAGATCCAGGTCTTCGACGAGACGCCGCGCTTCACCGCCTATCTGGTGGACGGCGACGGACCGGACGCCGTGGGCGTCGTCCAGCCCTATCTGCGGCGGGCCCGGGGCATGGAGGCGCCCGTGCTGGTGCTGCGCGGCGGCGGCCGGCGCACGGTGGTGCGGGCGGGTCAGGACAGCGAGCACGGACTGTTCGAGACCTACCGCGAGGAGTTCGAATCGGTCTGGACGGACTCGCGTCCGGTCTCCTGACGGGCCGTGCGCCGCAGGCCCCTCGGGGGCTCTGTCAGTGGCCCGTGCGAAGGTGGTCATCACTCGGGGGGAGCACCACGGGGGAGCGCCATGAAGGAGGTATCGGGATGAGCTGGCACCAGGGCACACTGGTCGGCTTCGACCTGGAGACGACGGGGACCGACGTCGAGCACGACCGGATCGTCACCGCCGCACTCGTCCGGCTGGACCCGGACGGGACGGTCGCCGAGCAGCGGACCTGGCTGCTCGACCCGGGGGTGGCCATACCGGAGCAGGCCTCCGCGATCCACGGCATCGGAACCGACCACGCCCGCGAGCACGGGGCGCGGGCCGCCTCCGCGGTCGAGGAGATCGCCCACGTGGTCGCCGACGTGCTGCGCTCGGGTATCCCACTGGTGGTGATGAACGCGCGCTACGACCTCTCGCTGCTGGACCGCGAATGCCGTAGGTACGGGCTGCCGTCGGTCGAGGAGCGCGTCGGCGAAGTGCCCTCGCCCGTCATCGACCCCCTGGTGATCGACAAGCACGTCGACAAGTACCGCAAGGGCAAGCGGGCCCTCCAGGCGCTCTGCGACCACTACGGGGTGACGCTCGACGGAGCCCACGACGCGGCGGCGGACGCGGTGGCCGCCGTGCGCGTGGTGCGCCGGATGGGTGAGCGGCACCGCCCCGTCGGCACCCTGCCCCCCGCCGAGCTGCACGCCCTCCAGATCCGGGCGGCCGCCGAGCAGTCGGCCTCACTCCAGGCCTATCTGCGCCGCACCACCGACCCGGCGGCCGTGGTCGAGCCGTCCTGGCCGGTGATCCCGCGCGGCCGGTGAGGGGTGGCTGTTCGCGCGGGTGGATCAGGGGCGGGCAGGCCGAGGACCAGAGGATCGGGCTCTGGCGTTGGCCGCGGCGACCGTGTCGGTCATCGCTTCGCGCAGGACCGGCAGTACCAGCAGTACCAGCAGTACCGGCAGGACTAGAAGGGGTACCACCGCACCTCCGCGTCGCCGTCCCGCAGCGAGGCCACCCGGCGGCGGAATTCCGCCAGCGCCTTCGGGTTGGCCGGGGCGTGCTGGGCGACCCAGGCGCAGCTGGCCGTCTCGCGGGCGCCGCGCAGGACCGCGCAGCCGTCCCACTCCCGTACGTCCCAGCCGTACGCGGAGGTGAAGGCGTCGTAGGCCGCGGGATCGAGGCCGTAGCGGTCGAGGGAGAGGGCCAGGACCACCAGATCGTGTTCCCGCAGGTCGGCGGAGAACGTCTCCAGGTCGACCAGGACCGGGCCGTCGGGGCCGACGTGGACGTTGCGCGGGAGCGCGTCGCCGTGGATCGGACCCGGCGGCAGATGGGGCACCAGAGCGGCGGCCGCGGCCGCGAAGCCGTCGCGGCGCTCGCGGAGGTAGTCGGCGTCGGCCGGGTCGATCGCGTCGCCCGCCAGGGTCAGCCACCGCTCCACACCGCCCAGCAGCTCGCGGCGCGGCAGGGTGAAGTCCGGCGGGGCGGGCAGCGCGTGCACCAGGGTCAGCAGCGGAGCGAGGTCACGGGGCTCCGTGGGGCGTACGGGGTCGGGGAGCCGGTGCCACAGCGTCACGGGGTGACCGTCGGCCCGCCGGGGCCGGTGCTCGGCCGCGCGGACGGCCGGGACGCCGGACGCGGCCAGCCAGTCGGCGAGGGCCACCTCCCGCTCGGCCCGCTCGCTCAGCTCGGGGTGGCCGGTGGCGTCCCGCCCGACCTTGATCACCAGGTCGCCGTCGGCGAACACCGCGTTCTCGCCCAGCGCGAGCAGCTCCGCCGTGCCGGGGAGCCCGGCCGCCGTCAGCACCTCACGCGCACGCTTCTCGTCCATGGGTGCGATTTTCGCATCCCCCGGGGGCCACCCTTGACGAACCGACGGGCCGTCAGCACGATGACGGAGGCTCACGGCCGGCCGGGAGGGAGGGAACGACGTCCGCCTCCGGCGCATCAGTGGCACAAGAGACAGCGAGGTCTCCTTCGTGACATCGGTGACATCGGTGAGCGCGGCGAAGCGGTCCGGGCGACCGGGAAGCCCGGGGCGGAAGGTGTTCGGGGACCGCGCCGGCTGGTTCCTGGTACTGCCCGCGCTCCTCCCCATCCTGATCCTCAGCGTCGGGCCGTTCCTCTACGGCATCGGGCTCGCCTTCACCGACGCCCAGTCCGGCCGCACCCGCTCCACCCAGTGGGTCGGCACCCTGAACTTCCAGGACCTGCTGCACGACACCCTGTTCTGGGACTCGTTCCGGATCGGCCTGCTCTGGGCGTTCGGCGTCACCGTCCCGCAGTTCCTCCTGGCGCTCGGCCTCGCCCTGCTGCTCAACCAGAACCTGCGCATCCGCTGGCTGGCACGGGCGCTGGCGATCATCCCCTGGGCGATGCCCGAGGTCGTCGTCGGCATCATGTGGCGGCTCGTCTACAACCCCGACGCGGGCATCCTCAACGAGACCATCCGCGACCTCGGCCTCGGCGACGGCCGGGACTGGCTGACCGGCCTCGCCACCGCCCTGCCCGCCGTGATCCTCGTCGGCATCTGGGCGGGCATGCCGCAGACCACCGTCGCCCTGCTCGCCGGGCTCCAGAACACCCCGCACGAACTCCACGAGGCGGCGGCCCTGGACGGAGCGGGCGCCTGGCGCCGGTTCCGTACGGTCACCTGGCCCGCGATCAAACCCATCGCCCTCGCCGTCTCCGCCCTCAATCTGATCTGGAACTTCAACTCCTTCGCCCTGGTCTATGTGCTGACCAGCGGCGGGCCCGGCGGCCGGACCCGGCTGCCGATGCTCTTCGCGTACGAAGAAGCGTTCCGCTACGGACAGTTCGGCTACGCCGCCGCGATGGGCTGTGTGATGGTCGCGGTGATCTCCGTGCTCCTGGCCTGCTACCTCGTCGGCCGGATCAATGGGGGAGGCGAGGAGCGATGAGTCTTCCCACCAGCAGGACCGCGCGCGCCGGTCAGTACCTCGCGCTCCTGTCCTATCTGGTCTTCCTCGCCTTCCCGTTCCTCTGGCTGCTCTCCACCGCCTTCAAACCCGCCCGCGAACTGGGCTCGCTGCATCCGACCTGGATTCCCGAGCAGCCCACCACGGACAACTTCCGCCAGGCCTTCGACGAGCAGCCGCTGCTCCAGGCGGCGGCCAATTCGCTGACCGCCGCCGTCTCCGCCGCCCTGATCGCGGTCGTCATCGCCACTCCGATGGCCTATGTGATGGCCCGCCACCGGGGCCGGCTCGCCGCCGCGGCGACCGGCTGGGTCGTGGTCAGCCAGGCGTTCCCGTTCGTCCTGGTGATCATCCCGCTCTTCCTGATCCTGAAGAACCTGCATCTGATCAACACCCTGTGGGGGCTGATCCTGGTCTACGTCGTCTGGTCGTTGCCCTTCGCCCTGTGGATGCTCGCCGGATACGCACGGGCCGTGCCGATCGAGCTGGAGGAGGCCGCCGCCGTCGACGGCGCGGGCCGGGTGCGCACCCTCGTCTCGGTCGTCGCCCCGCTGCTCGCGCCGGGGATCGTCGCCACCGCGCTGTTCGCGTTCATCACCGCATGGAACGAGTTCTTCTTCGCGCTCGTCCTGCTCAAGACCCCGGAGAAGCAGACCTTGCCGGTCGTCCTCACCCACTTCCTCGGCGCGGAGGGCGTGGCCGACCTCGGCCCGCTCGCCGCGGCCGCTTTCCTCGCCACGCTGCCCTCCCTCGTCCTCTTCGCCCTCATCCAGCGGCGGATCACCGGCGGGATGACGGCCGGGGCGGTGCAGAACTGATGCGGGCCGCCCTGATCCGCCGGGCCGCCGCGGCCACCGCCGTACTGGCACTCCTGCTCACCGGCTGCTCCGGCGGCCCGGACGACGGACGGGACGCGGACGGCACCATCCGGCTGAGGTTTCAGTCGCCGGCCTGGCAGAAGGAGTCCGTCGACGCCAACAAGCAGTTGGTGAAGGAGTGGAACGCCGCTCACCCCGGCGTCCAGGTCGACTACGTCCAGGGCAGCTGGGACAGCGTCCACGACCAGCTGCTCACCTCCTTCGAGGGCGGCGAGGCGCCCGACATCATCCATGACGCCTCCGACGACCTGGCCGACTTCGCGTACGGCGGCTACCTCACCGATCTGCGCCCCCTCCTCTCGGACCGCCTCAAGGCCGACATCCCCGAACAGTCCTGGCGCACCACCACGTTCGGCGAGGGCGTCCACGGGGTGCCCTTCCTCCAGGAGCCCCGGGTCCTGATCGCCAACACGAAGCTGCTGAAGGCCTCGGGCGCCCGCACCCCGACCCCGGAGCACCCCTGGAGCTGGCAGGAGTTCCGGCAGGTCACCAAGGATCTGACGGGCAAGGGGCGGTACGGGATCGCCTGGCCGCTCAAGGAGCCGGTCTCCGTCACCCTCAATCTGGGCCTGTCCGGCGGCGGGCAGCTCTTCCACCGCGACGACGACGGCAAGGCGGTCCTGCGCTTCGAACCCGGCGACCGGGCGGTGACCGGCACCATCCACGACCAGGTCAACACCGACAACAGCGCGGCCCGCAGCGCGCTGGGCATGGGCGGGTCGGACGCGCTGCCCGGGTTCTTCGGCGGCAAGTACGCGATGCTCCCGCTCGGGTTCTCGTACCGCCAGCAGGTCATCCAGCAGGCCCCCGAAGGGTTCGACTGGACGGTCCTGCCGATGCCCGCGGGTGCGGGCGGCGCGGTGCAGGGCGTGAGCCCGCAGACGCTGTCGGTCGCCGAGGAGAGCCCGCACAAGAAGGAGGCGGTCGCGTTCATCGACTTTCTGCTGCGCCCGCCGAACATGGTGCGACTGGCGCGCGGCGACTGGATGCTGCCGACCGGGACCGAAGCGCTGGCCGATCCGTCGCTGCGTACCGCCGAGCACGGCTGGTCCGTCGGCGCCGCGCTCGCCGAGGGGCTGCGGCCGGCGCCGGCCCAGTCGGTGCGGGGGTATCCCGAGTGGAAGGACAAGGTGGCGACCCCCGCGCTCCAGGAGTACTACAGCGGCGCGATCGACGCCGACGAGCTGAGCAGACGACTGGTGGACGACGGGAATCGGGTCCTGTCCCGCTACCAGCGCTGACGGGGACGGGGACGGGGACGGGGGCCTCCGGCCCCGGCCTGGCCCTGCCAGGGAAAGCGTTGCACGAGACGTATCGTCTCGCCTACCGTGGGCGGCATGACGGAATCCCCGCGTGCCCACATCGCCATGTTCTCCATCGCCGCCCACGGACATGTGAACCCGAGCCTCGACGTCATCCGCGAACTCGTCGACCGTGGACACCGTGTCAGCTACGCCATCCCGGCCTCCTTCGCCGAGAAGGTCGCCGCCACCGGCGCCGAGCCGGTGATCTACACCTCGACCCTGCCGACCGACGAGGACCCCGAGGCCTGGGGCACCGAGCTGATCGACAACATCGAACCCTTCCTCGACGACGCCATCCAGGCGCTTCCGCAGCTCGTGGCGGCCTTCGCGGGCGACGAGCCCGACCTCGTCCTGCACGACATCACCTCCTATCCCGCCCGGGTCCTCGCCCACCGCTGGGGCGTCCCCGCCGTCTCCCTCTGGCCCAACCTGGTTCCCTGGGAGGGGTACGAGGAGGAGGTCGGGGAGCCGATGACGGCCGAGCTGAAGCAGACCGGGCGCGGCAAGGCGTACTACGCGCGCTTCGAGAGCTGGCTCGCCGAGAACGGCCTCGGCCATGTCTCCAGCGACGACTTCGTGGCCCGTCCGCGCCGCGCCCTCGTCCTGATCCCCGAGGCACTCCAGCCGAACGCGGACCGGGTGAACCACGCGATGTACACCTTTGTGGGGGCCTGCCAGGGCGACCGTGCGGACCAGGGGGAGTGGGTCCGGCCGGCCGGTGCGGAGAAGGTGCTGCTGGTGTCGCTCGGCTCCTCGTTCACCAAGCAGCCCGCCTTCTACCGGGAGTGCGTCGAGGCCTTCGGCGGCCTGCCCGGCTGGCATGTGGTGCTCCAGATCGGCGCGCACGTCGACCCCGCCGAACTCGGTGACGTACCCGGCAACGTGGAGGTACGCACCTGGGTGCCGCAGCTGGCCGTCCTCAAACAGGCCGATGCCTTCATCACCCACGCCGGCGCGGGCGGAAGTCAGGAGGGGCTCGCCACCGGCACTCCGATGGTCGCCGTCCCGCAGGCCGTCGACCAGTTCGGCAACGCGGACATGCTCCAGTCGTTGGGCGTGGCCCGGGATCTGCCGATGGAGGAGGCCGACGCCGCGAGCCTGCGCGAGGCCGTGCTCGCCCTGGTGGACGATCCCGAAGTGGCTGTCCGGTGCGGCCGCTTGAGCGAGCAGATGGCGCGGGAGGGCGGCACCCCGCAGGCCGCCGACCTCATCGAGGCCGAACTGTCGCGCTGAGCGGAATCGCCCGAATGCCGTGCGGATGTCCTCCGTCCCGCCCGTGTGCCGCACCCTGCGGTGCTACGGGGCGTGGCGGGGTGTGGCGTTTCGGCTCTGCGGCGCCGGGGCCGTCGTCCAGGCCAACGGAACGGAACGGACCGGTTCATCGACCGGCGCCGGCCCGGCCCGGCCCCGCACCGGGCCCACCCCCTAATCCGGCTTGATCCCCATACGAGGCTCTAGGGTGGGTGGACATGACGACGACGTACGCGGCGCTGCTGCGGGGGATCAACGTGAGCGGCAGCAAGAGGGTCCCGATGCCCGAACTGCGCACCGTGCTCACCGAGCTGGGACACGCCGGCATCGCCACCTATCTGCAGAGCGGCAACGCCGTCTTCCGCAGCGAGAGCGACGACGAGGACGCGCTGGCCGCCGCCCTGGAGCAGGCCCTGCACCAGCGGTTCGGCTTCGCCGTCGACTGCCTCGTCCGCGACGCCGGCTATCTCGCCGCCGTCGCCGACGCCTGCCCCTTCCCCGCCGCCGACCTCGAGGGCAAGCAGCTCCACGTCACCTACTACGACCGGCCGGTGGACGCGGACCGCTTCGCGGACCTGGAGGCGGAGGCCTTCCTGCCGGAGGAGTTCCGGCTCGGCGACCGCTGCCTGTACCTGTACGCCCCCGACGGGCTCGGCCGCTCCCGGCTGGCCGTCGCGCTGGGACGCCCCCGCCATGTCCAAGGCCTCAACGCCACCAGCCGCAACTGGAACACCGTGGTGAAGCTCGTGGAGATGACCCGTGGCTGAGCCGTCGCCCGCCGTGGCCGCGGCCATCGAGGGCGAACTCCGCCTGCTGGACCCGGTCGTACGGGCATCCGCCGGACTCCTCGGCGCGCTGCTGCACCCCGAGTTCCGGGAGATCGGCACCAGCGGCCGGCTCTGGAGGCGGGAGACGATCATCGCCTCGCTCACCGCGGACGACGCCCCGCGCCCCGGCCCGCTCACCGCCTCCCGGATGCGGGGGGTGCGGCTCTGCGACGACCTGGTGCACCTCACCTTCGACACGGAGTCCAAGGGGATCCACTCGCACCGCAGCTCCCTGTGGCGGCTGACCCCGCAGGGCTGGCGGCTCTACTTCCACCAGGCGACGCCGTTCAACGACGACCTCCTCACCGACCCTCTGGCCGGTCCCGTCGCCGACCACTTCACCGACCCCCTCGCCGGTCCCGTCGCCGAGGCCTGAGCCCTGCCGGCGGCATCCCCCGGGCAGGCGGCGGGGGGTGGGGCTCCCCGCCGCAAGTCACACAGGTTAGCCTTACCTTCGTTTGGCTGGAGGTGGGTGGCCGGAAACCGCCCTCTCCGCTGTCCGTGACACGGTGAGGAGCGGGTGTAGTGGGGGCTGATACAGCCGGGCGCGGCGTCCTGCGCCGGTCCGTCGCGGGGCAGCGGCGGGACATCGTCGTCGGATCCCTGCTGGGCGCCTGCCACCAGACCGGCGAGGCGCTCGTCCCCGTCCTCATCGGCCTGATCGTGGACCGCGCGGTGGTCCGCCCCGACGGGGGAGCGCTGGCGATCTGGCTGGTGGTCCTCGCCGTCGTCTACACCCTGCTCTCGTTCGGCTTCCGCTTCGGCGCCCGCGCCGGTGAACGCGCCGCCGAACAGGCCGCCCACCACCTGCGCCTCGATGTCGTGCGCCGGGTCCTCGCCCCGCACGGCGGCGCGGAGGCGGGCCGCCCGCCCGGCGCACTGGTGAACGTGGCCACCGAGGACGCCCGCCGGGTGGGGGCCGTCAACATGGCGCTGACCCTCGGTATCGCCGCCGTCGTCGGAGTCGTCGCGGGCGCGGTGCTCCTGCTCCGCGCCTCCCTGCCCCTCGGGCTCCTCGTCCTGATCGGCGCCCCGGTCCTGATGGCGCTGGGCCACTTCCTGGCCCGCCCCCTGGAGCACCGCAGCGAAGCCGAACAGGAACAGGCCGCGCACGCCTCCGGGGTGGCCGCCGACCTGGTCGCCGGGGTCCGCGTGCTCAAGGGTCTGCGGGCCGAGCGCGCCGCCGTCGACCGCTACCGCGCCACCAGCCAGGCCTCCCGCGAGGCCAATGTGCGCGCCGCCCGCGCCGCCGCCCTCCAGACCGGGCTGATGCTCACCCTGACCGGCTCGTTCATCGCGCTCGTCGCCCTCGTCGGCGGCCGCCTGGTCCTCAGCGGCTCCATCGGCCTCGGCGCCCTCGTCTCCGCCGTCGGCCTGGCCCTCTTCCTCCCGGGACCGATCGGCGCACTGGCCTGGGTCGGCGCCGAACTCGCCAAGGGCCGGGCCTCCGCCGCCCGGATCGCCGACGTGCTGGCCGCCCCGGGCGAGACCACCGGCGGCACCGCCGAACCGGCCGCCCCCGCCCCCGGCGAACTGCGCCTGAACGGGCTCGGCCACGCCGGGCTCGACGCCCTCGACCTGACCGTCCGCCCCGGCGAACACCTCGGCGTCGTCGTCACCGACCCGGCCGACGCCGCGACCCTGCTGCACTGCCTGGCCCGCCGCTGCGACCCGGACCGGGGGAGCGTCGAACTCGACGGTGTGCCCCTCACCCAACTGGCCCCCGCCGCCCTGCGCTCCGTGCTGCTCGTCGCCGAGCACGACGCCCAGCTCTTCGACGGAACCCTTCTGGAGAACGTCACCGCCGCGGCCCCCGCGGGGTCCGACCCGCGCCCCGCGATGGACGCCGCCGCCGTCGACGAGGTGGCCTCCGCCCTGTCCGGCGGCACCGGCGGCCGGATCGGCGAGCGCGGCAGCTCGCTCTCCGGCGGCCAGCGCCAGCGCGTCGCCCTGGCCCGCGCGCTCGCCGCGGACCGCAGTGTCCTCGTCGTCCACGACCCGACCACCGCGGTCGACGCCGCGACCGAGGCCCGGATCGCGGCCGGTATCCGGCGCGCCCGCGCCGGCCGCACCACCGTCCTGGTCACCAGCAGCCCCGCGCTGCTCGCCGCGACCGACCGGGTCGTCCTCGTCGACGGCGGCACGATCACCGCCGAGGCCCCGCACGAGGACCTCGTACGCGACCATCCCGTCTACCGCACGGCGGTGCTCACATGACCACGTCCTCGCCCCTGGCGGACGACAGTGCCGAACTGCTCCCCATCGCCACCGCCGCCCGCACCCGGGCCGCCCTGCGCGCGCTGATCCGCCCCGACCGGGGCCTCGCCCTGACCGGCATCGGCGTCCTGGTCGCGGCCACCGCCGTCGGCCTCCTCGTCCAGCCGCTGCTGGGCCGGATCGTCGACATCGTCGCCGACGGCCGCCCCGCCGCCGACCTGACCCTCCCGGTCGTCCTCCTCGTCGCGGTCGCCGCCGTCCAGGGAGTCACCACGACGATCGGGCTGACCCGCGTCGCCCGGCTCGGCGAGACCGTACTGGCCCGGCTGCGCGAGCAGTTCGTCGAACGCGCCCTGAACCTCCCCGCCGACCGCCTGGAACGCGCCGGGTCCGGAGACCTCACCGCCCGCGTCACCGGCGACGTCGCCCGGGTCGCCGAGGCCGTCCGCTCCGCGCTGCCCGAGATGGCCCGCTCCGTCCTCACGATGGTGCTCACCCTCGGCGCGCTGGCCCTCCTGGACGTACGGTTCCTGCTCGCCGCGCTCCTCGCCGTCCCCGTCCAACTGCTCACCGCCCGCTGGTACGTACGCCGGGCCCTCACCCTCTACGCAGACCAGCGGGTCGCCAACGGGGCCCAGCAGCAACAGCTCCTGGAGACCATCGGCGGAGCCGTGACCGTACGCGGCCACCGGCTGGAGCGGCAGCACACCGAGCGCAGCGCCGGACGCTCGCGCAAGGCCGTCGGCCTGACCATGCGCAGCGTCAACCTGGTGCTGGGCTTCTACGGACGGCTGCACATCGCCGAGTACATCGGCCTGGCCGCCGTCCTGATCGCGGGATTCCTCCTGGTCGGCGACGGCGCGGTGTCGATCGGCACGGCGACGGCCGCCGCCCTCTACTTCCACAGCCTCTTCGGACCCGTCAACGCCGCCCTGGTACTGCTCGACGACGCCCAGTCGGCGGCGGCCGGACTGGCCCGGCTCGTCGGAGTGACCGACCTCGCCCGGCCGGCGGAGCCCACCGCCGTACCGCATCAGGAGCCCACCGCCGTACCGCATCAGCGGACCGCACCCGAGGCGGGCGTCACCGTGCACGCCGTCAGCCACGCCTACGGACCCGGCCGCCCCGTGCTGCACGAGGTCTCCCTCACCCTGCGGCCCGGCGAACACGTCGCGCTCGTCGGGACCAGCGGGGCCGGGAAGTCGACCCTCGCCCGGATCGTCGCGGGCGTCCAGCAGCCCACCGGAGGCACGGTCACCGCACCCGCGGGAGCCGGGGAACCACCGGTCGTCCTGGTCACCCAGGAGGTCCACGTGTTCACCGGCACCCTCGCCGAGGACCTCCGGCTCGCCCGCCCCGACGCGACCGACGCCGACCTGCGCGGGGCCCTGTCCGCGGTGCACGCCCTGGACTGGGCCGCAGCGCTCCCGGACGGGCTCGACACCGTCGTCGGCGAGGGCGGCCACCGCCTCGACCCCGCCCGCGCCCAGCAACTCGCCCTCGCCCGGCTCGTCCTGGCCGACCCCGCCCTCGCCGTCCTCGACGAGGCGACCGCCGAGGCGGGCAGCGCGGGCGCCCGGGTCCTGGAACGCTCCGCCGAGGCCGCCCTGTCCGGCCGCACCGCCCTGGTCGTCGCCCACCGCCTCACCCAGGCCGTCGCCGCCGACCGGGTCGTCGTGCTGGAGGCCGGCCGCGTCGTCGAGAGCGGCCCGCACGACGAACTGCGCGACGCGGACGGCCCGTACGCCGCGCTGTGGCGCGCCTGGTCCGGCAGCCGCACCGCACCGCACCCCTGACCCCACGGCATCCCCGACCCCCACGCCCCCTCACAGCCCCGCCCCGTCCCCGGCGCACGTCCACCCTCCCGAAGGAATCCGTCATGCTCCGCACAGTCCAGCGCACCCGGCTGACCGCCGTGGCCGCGTCCGCCCTGCTCCTGTTCGGAGCCGCGGCCTGCGGCTCCGGCGACAGCGATGACGCCACCGCGCCGCCCGCCGACAGCGCGCAGAAGGGCGCCTACCCGGTCTCCCTCGACCACAAGTACGGCGAGACCACCCTCAAGTCCGAGCCGCAGCGCATCGTCACCGTCGGCCTCTCCGACCAGGACGCCGTGCTGGCCCTCGGCAAGGTCCCCGTCGGCACCACCGAGTGGCTCGGCGAGTTCAAGGGCGCCATCGGCCCCTGGGCCGAGAAGGCCCTCGGCGACAAGCCCCGGCCCACCGTCCTGCACGACGACGGCACCGGGCCCCAGGTCGAGAAGATCGCCTCCCTGCGCCCCGACCTGATCCTCGCCCTGTACTCGGGCCTCACCAAGGACCAGTACCGCACCCTCTCCAAGATCGCCCCGGTCGTCGCCCAGCCCAAGGACGGCCCGGACTGGTCCATCTCCTGGCAGGACCAGACCGAGGTGGTCGGCACGGCCCTCGGCAGGAGCGAGGAGGCAGCGGCGCTGGTCGCGAAGACCGAGAAGCACATCACCGACGCCGCCGCCGCGCACCCCGAGTTCAAGGGCAAGAGCGCCGTCATGGCCACCCCGTACGAGGGCATGTACGTCTACGGCCCGCAGGACAACCGCTCCCGGCTGCTCAACGGTCTCGGCTTCCAGCTCCCCACCGACCTGAGCGCGGTCGTCGGCGACGCGTTCGGCGCGAACATCAGCAAGGAGCGCACCGACCTCCTCGACACCGACGCCGTCGTCTGGCTCGTCACCGACCCCGCCAAGGACACGAAGAAGCTCCACGCCGACCCGCTCTACGGCAAGCTCGGCGTGGCGAAGGAGGGCCGCGAGGTCATGGTGAAGGAGAGCAGCCACTTCGGCAGCGCCGTCTCCTTCGTGAGCCCGCTCAGCCTCCCGTACACCGTCGACCGGCTGGTCCCGATGCTGGCGGCCGCCGTCGACGGCAGGACGGACACGAAGGTCGAACACCCCGCGTCCTGACGCCGTCCCCCGGTCCGTCCCGCCGCCGGCGGGGCGGACCTTCCCCCGCCGACCGACCGCCCGTGAGGAACCGGACCGTGGAGCCAGCCCCGTGACCCGCCCCGCCCGATGGCGACCCGCCCTGCTCGTGGCCGTACTCGGCGCGGTGCTGGTCCTGTTGTGCCTGCTCTCGCTCGGCCTCGGCGCCCTCCGGATCCCGCCCGGCGAGGTGATCAAGGCTCTGCTGGGGCAGCCGACCGGACCCCGGATCGAGGACGTCATCCGGTCGGTGCGCGTGCCGCGTACGGCGCTGGGTCTGGCGGCCGGGGCGGCGCTCGGCCTCTCCGGCTGCGTGATGCAGGCGCTGACCCGTAACCCGCTGGCCGACCCCGGCATCCTCGGGGTCAGCGCCGGGGCGGCGTTCGCCATCGTGATCGCCGCCGGGGTCGCCGGGATCGGCTCGCTGCTCGGCTACATCTGGTTCGCGTTCGCCGGGGCGATGGCGGCGAGCGTCGCCGTCTATCTGCTGGGCCGGCTGGGGCGTTCGGGGTCGACCCCGGTGAAACTGGCCCTGGCCGGAGTCGCGGTCACCGCCGTCCTGTCCTCGCTGACCAGCGCCGTCGTCCTCACCGATCCGGCCGCGCTGGACCGCTTCCGGTTCTGGTCGGCCGGATCGCTCGCCAACCAGGACGCCTCCACCGTGCTGCGGATCCTGCCCTTCCTCGGGCTCGGCGCCCTCCTCGCCCTGGTGAGCGCCCCGGCCCTCAACAGCCTCGCGCTCGGCGACGACGTGGCCGCCTCGCTCGGCCGCAGACTCGGCCTCGTCCGCCTCCAGGGCGTCGTCGCCGTCACCCTCCTGACCGGCGCGGCGGTCGCGGTGATCGGCCCCGTCGTCTTCATCGGCCTGGTCGTCCCGCACGTCGCCCGGGTCCTCGCCCAGTACGCCGGACTCGGCCCGGACCACCGCTGGCTGCTGCCGCTCTCGGCCGCGCTCGCCGGGGCCCTGCTGCTCGCGGCGGACATCCTCGGCCGGGTGATCGCCCGGCCCGTCGAGGTGCAGGCCGGGATCATCGTCGCCTTCATCGGCGGGTCGTTCTTCATCGCCCTGGTCCGCCGACGCCGCCTCGCGGAGGTATGACCATGACCACCGACACCCTGCCCGCGAAGTCGGCCGCCCGGCCCTTCCGGCTCGCGTTCCCGCCGGTCTCCGGGACCCTGCGCCCCCGTCAGCTCGCCGTCTGCGCGGGACTCCTCGTCGCCGTGTTCGCGGCGCTGTGCTGGCACGTCTCCATCGGCGACTACGGGATTCCGCTCGCCGACGTCGCCCGCGCGCTGACCGGCTCCGGCGACGCGGGAACCCTCCTCGTCGTCCAGGAACTGCGGCTGCCCCGCGCCGTGACGGGCCTCCTCGCGGGCATCGCGTTCGGCATGTCCGGCGCGCTGTTCCAGACGATGACCCGCAACCCGCTGGCCAGCCCCGACATGATCGGCCTCACCCAGGGCGCCGGGACAGCCGTCGTCGCCGGCATCGTGCTCGGCTGGGACTTCGGCCTCGGCACCCAGGCCCTCGGCCTTCTCGGGGCCATCACCAGCGCCCTGCTGGTCTACGGGCTCGCCTGGCGGCGCGGCACCACCGGCTACCGGATCATCCTCGTCGGCATCGGCGTCTCCTGGGTCTGCCTCAGCGCCACGGACTTCCTGCTCGCCCGGGGCGGCCGTGTCCAGGCGCAGGCCGCCCTCGGCTGGCTCGTCGGGAACCTCAACGGCCGCGACTGGCAGCAGGCCGCACCGCTCGCCGCCTCCCTCGTCGTCCTGGTCCCCGCCGCCCTGCTCATCGGCCGGCTGCTGCGTACGCTGCAACTGGGCGACGATGTCGCCAAGGGGCTCGGCACCCGGGTCCAGGCCGTCCGCCTCACCGTCCTCCTCACCGGCGTCGGCCTGGTCGCCTTCGCGACCGCCGCCGCGGGACCGGTCGCCTTCGTGGCGCTCGCCGCCCCGCAGATCGCCCAGCGGCTGTGCCGTACCGCCTGGCCGCCGCCGCTCGCCGCCGGACTCACCGGCGCCCTCGTCGTCCTCGTGTCCGACGTCCTCGCACGCGAACTGATCCCCGGCACCGAACTGCCCGTGGGGACCGTCACCGGAGTGCTCGGCGCCCCGGTGCTGCTCTGGCTGCTCATCCGCGTCAACCACGCGGGCTCAGGAGGCTGACCCATGTCCACCGCCGAACCCGACCTGCGGGCCGAGGGCCTGCACCTGGGCTACGACGACCGGGCCGTCGTCAGCGGCCTCGACCTGGCCGTGCCGCCGGGCCGGATCACCGCCATCGTCGGCGCCAACGCCTGCGGCAAGTCGACCCTGCTGCGCGCCCTGGCCCGGCTGCTGGCCCCCCGCGAAGGCGCGGTCAGCCTGGACGGACGGGCCCTGCACGCCATCCCCACCAGGGAGCTGGCCCAGAAGATCGGCATCCTCCCGCAATCGCCGGTCGCCCCCGAGGGCCTCACCGTCATCGACCTGGTCAACCGGGGCCGCTCCCCGCACCAGACGTGGTGGCGGCAGTGGACCAAGACCGACGAGCAGGCGGTGCACGACGCGCTCGCCGCCACCGGCACCACCGACCTCGCCGACCGCGCGGTCGACGAACTCTCCGGCGGCCAGCGTCAGCGCGCCTGGATCGCCATGGCCGTCGCCCAGGGCACTCCGGTCCTGCTCCTGGACGAACCGACCACCTACCTCGACCTGGCCCACCAGATCGACGTCCTGGATCTCGTCGTCGACCTCAACCGGCGCGAGGGACGCACGATCGTCATGGTCCTGCACGACCTCAACCAGGCCTGCCGGTACGCCGACCACGTCATCGCGATGAAGAAGGGCCGCATCGTCGCCGAGGGCGCCCCCGCCGACGTGATCACCGCCGAAACGGTCGAGGACGTCTTCGGCCTCCGCTGCCAGGTGACCACGGACCCGGTGAGCCGGACCCCGCTGGTCATCCCGGTCGGCCGGCACCACACCCCGGACCCCGAGGAGCCGGAGAGGACCGTCGCCTGACAGGCCGGCAGGGGCGCGCGGCGGGCCCCGGAGTGGCCCACCGCGCGGCGGGACCCTGAGTTGGCCCACCACATCGGTACGCGATTGGCCCAGGAACCCGCGCCCATCGCGTCCTAGGCTTGGTCCATGAGTACCGGTCACCGCACCTCCGTCGACTTCTTCTTCGACCCCGCCTGCCCGTTCGCCTGGATCACCTCCCGCTGGATGCTGGAGGTCGAGCAGCGGCGCGCCATCGACCTGCGCTTCCGCCCCATGAGCCTGTATCTGCACAACGAGGGCAACGACCTGCCCGACTGGTACCGCGAGCTCGTCGACAAGTCGATCGGGCCGGTCCGGGTCGCCGTCGCCGCGGCCGCCGAGCACGGCGACGGTGTCCTGCGGGACCTCTACACCGCGCTGGGCACCCGGATCCACCAGCACAAGGAGGAGGACTTCGACGCCGTGATCGCCGCCTCCCTCGCCGAAGCGGGCCTGCCCGCCGAGCTGGCCGGGGCCGCGCACTCGACGGCGTACGACGAAGAGGTCGCCCGCAGCCACGACGCGGGCAAGGATCCGGAGCAGGGCGCGTACGTGGGCACGCCGACGATCCACGTCGACGGCACGGTGTGGTTCGGCCCGGTCCTGAACGCGATCCCGCGCGGCGAGGAGGCCGCTGAACTCTTCGACAGCTTCCGGGTGCTCGCCAACCACCAGGGCTTCTTCGAACTCAAGCGCAGCCGTTCGGGTGGCCTGTCCTACGACTGAACCCTCCGGGGCCGCCCGTGAGCCCACCCCGGGCATCGCCCGGGGGCGGCCGTGATTCTTGTCGTTCTCGGCCTCGCGCCGGCCCTGGACCCGCCTGCCGCGCGGGAAGGTGAGCGGGGTCTGGTAGGGGAAGTGGTCCTCGCGACCGCGCCCGCTAAGGGCTGTCCCGCCAGGGATGACGGGACAGCCCTTAGCGGGCGCCCCCGGGCCTCACGCCGACAGCGAGGCCCTCACGGTCACCCGCGCCTCGTCGTACCGGTCCAGCAGCAGCCGCGCCAACTCCGGTGCGGCGCCCAGCACGTCGGCCAGCACGTCGGCCCCGGCCGCTTCGGCGCCCGCCGCGATGCGGTCGGGGAGCCGGCCGGGCGCGATGACGTACGGGGCCACCGCCACCCGCTCCACGCCCTCGGCGCGCAGGGCCCGTACCGCGTCCTCGGTACGGGGAAGCAGTGCGGAGGCGAACGCAGGCCGCACGGCGCACCAACCGGTGTGCCGCAGCTCCCGCGCGATTTCAGCGATCACTGCGATCGCCTCCGGGTCTGTGGATCCCGCCGAGGCCAGGACGAGCCCGGTCCGGGGGAGGTCGCCGGGACGGACCCCGGCCTCCCGCAGCCGCCGCCCCAGGGTGGCGTCGAGCAGCGGGGACGGGCCGAGGACGTCGGCCTGCCGGATGTGCAGGCGCGGCAGCCGGGCGCGGGCCTCGCGCAGGACCGAGGGGATGTCGGTCTTGGCGTGGAACGCCCGGGTGAGCAGCAGCGGGAGGGCGACGACCTCGTCCGCGCCCTGTGCGGCCAGGCGCTCCAGCACGCGGGGCACGGAAGGCGCGTTGAACTCCAGGAACGCGGTCTCCACGCGCAGCCCCGGCCGCTCGGCCCGGACCCGCTCGGTGAGCGCGTGCACGGTCGCGGCGTGCCGGGGGTCGCGGCTGCCGTGGGCGATGACGAGGAGAACGGGACGGGGCATGGCGTGACTCAGTTCTTGACGAGGAGACCGCGGCTGCGCAGCACCCACCGCTCCAGCGGACTGAAGACGAGCAGGTCGATCGCGATACCGACGAACAGGATGAGCAGGATCGAGAGGAAGATCCCGGGCAGGTCGAAGTTGCTGCGGCCGTTCTCCAGCAACTGCCCGAGCCCCAGGCCCAGATCGGGCGAGGAGGCGATGATCTCGGCGGCCATCAGTGAGCGCCAGGAGAACGCCCAGCCCTGCTTGAGGCCTGCCAGATAGCCGGGCAGCGCCGCCGGGAGCACGATGTGCCAGGTCCCGCGCAGCCCGGTCGCGCCCAGCGTGCGGCCCGCCCGGAGGAACAGCGGCGGCACCTGGTCGACGCCGGAGACCAGCCCGTTGGCGATCGAGGGCACCGCGCCCAGCAGGATCACCGCGAACATCATCTGGTTGTTCAGGCCGAGCCAGATCACCGCCGGGGCCACCCACGCGACCGACGGCAGCGACTGGAGCCCGGACAGGATCGGGCCGATCGCGGCCCGGACCAGCTTCACCCGGGAGACCAGCAGCCCCAGCGGCGTACCGATGGCGACCGCGAGCAGGAAGCCGAGCAGACCGCGCGAGACGCTGGTCCAGACGACCTCCAGCAGCGTGCCCTTGAGCCACATCTCCCGGGCGCTGTCCCACACGGCGGACGGCGGCGGCAGCTTGTAGACCTCGGTGATCTGGGCGCGGACCAGCAGCTCCCAGATCACCAGGACCAGTGCGCCTGCCACGACGGGCGGCAGCACCTTGCTCAGCAGGACCTCGCGCACCGGGGTACGGCGGATCTGCACGGCGTCCAGGGCGTCGAGCCCGGCCTCCAGGCCCGCCAGGTCGTCGGGTTTCGCGTCGCCCGGTCCGGCCGCCCGGTCCGGCCGCTTCCGGTCGGACGTGATGTCAGTGCTGGCCATGTCGGCGGATCTCCCCACGCAGTTCTTCGGTGATCTCGACGGACAGCTCCGCCACGGCGGTGTCCTCGATACGGCGCGGCTGCTCGATGCCGACCGTCCACTCCCGGGCGATCCGGCCCGGCCGGGACGACAGCAGCACGACGCGCTGCGCGAGCCGCACGGCCTCGCGCACGTTGTGTGTGACGAAGAGGACCGAGGCGTTCGTCTCCCGCCAGATCCGGGTCAGCTCGTCGTGCAGCACATCGCGGGTGATGGCGTCGAGCGCCGCGAACGGCTCGTCCATCAGCAGTAGTTGGCTGTCCTGGGCGAGGGCGCGGGCCATCGCGACGCGCTGCCGCATACCGCCGGACAGCTCGTGCACCCGCTTGCCGTACGCCCCGCCGAGCCGGACGAGCTCGAGCAGCCGCTCCGCCTCGGTGCGGCGCTCCGACTTCGGCACCCCGCGCAGCCGCAGGGCCAGTTCGACGTTCTTGCCCGCGGTCAGCCAAGGGAAGAGGGCGTGCTCCTGGAACATCAGGGCCGGCCGCCCGCCGGGGGTCTCGATGGTCCCCTTAGACGGGCGGTCGAGTCCGGCCACCAGATTCAGCAGCGTCGACTTCCCGCACCCCGAGGCTCCCAGGAGGGTGACGAACTCACCGGGAGCGACGTCGAGAGTGATGTCGTCCAGCACGAGCTGCTGACCCGTGGGCCCGGCGAAGGACTTCGAGACGTGCGCGAGACGGGCTGCGTGCTCGACCGTCGTACGGGCCTCGGCCTCGGCCTTGGTGAGGGTGGGGGTCGCCATGGTCGTCACCTCCTGGGAATCCTGGATCCGGGTACGGGTATGGGTCGGGCGGGTGGGCTACTCGACGCCGAGGCCGGCGTCGGCGACCTCGGGCCGTCCCTCGGCCTTGAGGATCTTGTTCAGCGGGCCCAGGTCGTAGATGCCCCGGAGGTCCGGCTCCTTGAGCAGACCGGACCGCACGGAGTGCCCGGCCTGCGTCCTGAGCGTGTCGGCCAGCGGGTCGTCGGTGACCTCGATGGACTCCCACGCAGGGTCGAGGATCTCCTTGGGCAGCGGCTTGCCGCTCAGGGCCTCCAGCGCCTTGTTGGCGGAAGCCTTGGCCTTCTCGGGATTGGCGTTGATCCACTTGTTGGTGGCGACCGAACCCTTCAGCACCGCCTCGACCACGTCCGGGTGCTCCGCCAGGAACTTCTGCGACACGACGATGTTCGTGATCACGAACTTCCTGTCCGGCCACAGGTCCCTCTCGTCGAGGAGGACCTCCGCACCCTCGGCGACCAGCTGGGAGGCCGTCGGCTCGGCCACCCACGCCCCGTCCACGTCCCCGGACGTGTAGGCGCCCGGCGTCACCTTGTTGTCCGAGCGGACCACGGAGACATCGCCCTTGCCGCTCTGGGCGTCGACCTTCCAGCCCTTCTCGGAGATCCAGTCGAGGAAGGCCACGTCCTGGGTGTTGCCGAGCTGCGGGGTGGCGATCCTCTTGCCCTTGAGGTCGTCCAGGGTCGTGATCCTGTCCGGGTTGACGACCAGCTTCACCCCGCCGGAGGCCGAACCGGAGATGATCCGCAGCCCCTCGCCCTGGGACCTGGCGTAGCCGTTGACGGCGGGGGAGGGGCCGATGAAGCCGATGTCGATGGACCCGGCGTTCAGCGCCTCGATCTCCGAGGGACCCGCGTTGAAGGCCGTGGACTCGACCTGAGTGCCGCCCAGTTCCTTCTGGATGGTGCCTTCCCGGATACCGACCAGGGCGGTGGCGTGCGTGAGGTTCGGGAAGTAGCCGATCCTCACGGTGTCGGAGGAGAGCTTCTTCCCCGTGGCGGAGACCTTCGGCCTTCCGGCGCCGTCCTCGGCCTGGGAGCCGTAACCGCACGCGGTGGCCGCCAGGGCGAGCAGCGGCAGGGCGGCGACAGCGACGAGGCCGCGGCGAACGGTGGGACGGGGGGCAGGCACGGGAGGCATTCCTCTCGTCGGCCCGGTGCTCACGTCCCGCTGGTGGTCAGGGGGGCGCGGCCGGGAGGGCGGCTGGTCTTCGGCGGTACGGACGGGGCGGGAGGGCGCGCGAGCAGTGCGCGTACGTCATCACGCACATCGCCCGACTCCGCCCTGACCTCTCCCGAGCTCTCGAATGCGCCCGACCGGGGGGCGCCCCCTCCCGAGGGCGCCGCTGCCCACCCGGCCGGCGGCCTTCGCGAAGGCGGAGAAGCGGCCGGTGGCCATCAGAAGTCCCACTCGGCGTCGTCGCCGGCGGCCCGGCCGACGGCCTCGGCGGCCGCGGCGAACGAGGCGCCCGCCATGCCGGCGCTCAGCGTCGTACCGTCCGCCGGGTCGATCAGCAGGAACGAACCGGTGCGCCGGGAGTCGGCGTACGCGTCGAGCGCGAGCGGCTCGGCGGTGCGCACGACGACCCGGCCGATGTCGTTGGCGACCAGCTGCCCGGGGGCCGGGTGCTGGGAGAGGTCGTCCAGGGTGAGCCGCGAGGGGATGTCCTTGACGATCGCCTTGACCGTACGGGTGGTGTGCTTGAGCAGCACCCGCTGGCCCACCGAGAGCGGCTGGTCGGCCACGTGGCAGACGGTCGCCTCGACGTCCTGGGTGACGGCGGGGGAGTCGTCGGCCGGGGCGATCAGGTCGCCGCGCGAGATGTCGATGTCGTCGGCCAGCCGGAGGGTCACCGACTGCGGCGCCCAGGCGATGTCGACGCTCTCCCCGAGCGCCTCGATGCCGGTGATCGTGGTGGTGCGCCCCGAGGGGAGTACGGAGACGGACTCGCCGACCCGGAACACCCCGGCCGCGATCTGACCGGCGTAGCCCCGGTAGTCGGGGTGCTCGGCGCTCTGCGGGCGGATCACGTACTGCACGGGGAAGCGCGCGTGGCAGGCGGTCAGGTCATGGCTGACCGGCACCGTCTCCAGGTGCTCCAGGACGGTCGGCCCGCCGTACCAGTCCATGTGCGCGGACGGCTCCACCACGTTGTCCCCGGCCAGCGCCGAGATCGGGATCGCGGTGATCTCCGGGACGCCGAGGGATGCGGCGTACGCGGTGAACTCCTTCGCGATCGCCGCGAACACGGGCTCCGCGTAGTCGACCAGGTCCATCTTGTTGACCGCGAGCACCACGTGCGGGACCCGCAGCAGCGCGGCGACGGCGGCGTGCCGGCGGGTCTGCTCGACGACCCCGTTGCGGGCGTCGACCAGGACCACGGCCAGCTCGGCCGTGGAGGCGCCGGTCACCATGTTGCGGGTGTACTGCACATGGCCCGGGGTGTCCGCGAGGATGAACCGCCGCCGGGCGGTGGCGAAGTAGCGGTAGGCGACGTCGATGGTGATGCCCTGCTCGCGCTCGGCCCGCAGCCCGTCGGTCAGCAGCGCCAGGTCCGGCGCCTCCTGACCACGGCTCAGCGAGGCCTGCTCGACGGCCTCCAGCTGATCGGTGAGGATCGACTTGGAGTCGTGCAGCAGGCGTCCCACGAGGGTCGACTTGCCGTCGTCGACCGAACCGGCCGTGGCGAACCGCAGCAGGGTGGTGGCCGAAAGCTGTTCGGCCGACAGGATGGATGTGGTCATCTTAGAAGTACCCCTCGCGCTTGCGGTCTTCCATCGCGGCCTCGGACATCTTGTCGTCGGCGCGGGTCGCGCCCCGCTCGGTGAGCCGGGAGGCGGCGATCTCGGTGATCACGGCGTCCAGCGTGGTGGCGTCGGAGTCGACGGCACCGGTGCAGGACATGTCGCCGACCGTGCGGTAGCGCACCAGACGGGTCTCGGTGGACTCGTGCTCCTTCGGCCCGCCCCAGTGACCCGCCGTCAGCCACATCCCGCCGCGGTTGAATACCTCGCGCTCGTGGGCGAAGTAGATCTCCGGGAGCTCGATGGACTCGCGCTCGATGTACTGCCAGACGTCCAGCTCGGTCCAGTTGGAGATCGGGAAGACCCGGACGTGCTCGCCGGGGGCGTGCCGGCCGTTGTACAGCTGCCACAGCTCGGGGCGCTGGCGGCGCGGGTCCCACTGCGAGAACTCGTCGCGCAGCGAGAAGACCCGCTCCTTGGCCCGCGCCTTCTCCTCGTCGCGCCGCCCGCCGCCGAACACCGCGTCGAAGCGGTGCTGCTGGATCGCCTCGGTGAGCGGGACCGTCTGGAGCGGGTTGCGGGTGCCGTCGGGGCGCTCACGGAGCTTCCCGGCGTCGATGTACTCCTGCACGGAGGCGACGTGCAGCCGCAGCCCGTGCTTCTCGACCGCACGGTCGCGGTAGTCCAGGACCTCGGGGAAGTTGTGCCCGGTGTCCACGTGCAGCAGCGTGAACGGCACCGGCGCGGGCGCGAACGCCTTGAGCGCCAGATGCAGCATCACGATGGAGTCCTTGCCGCCGGAGAACAGGATCACCGGCCGCTCGAACTCCCCCGCCACCTCGCGGAAGATATGGACCGCCTCCGACTCCAGGGAGTCCAGGTGGCTGAGCGCGTACGGGTTGACGGTGCCTTCCGGCACGGTGGCGACGGTGCTCACGCCAGGCCCCTCTCGGTGAGCAGCGCGTGGAGCGCCGCTGCGGACTCCTGCACGGTCTGCTGGTGCGACTCGATCCGCAGGTCGGGCGATTCGGGGGCCTCGTAGGGGTCGTCGACCCCGGTGAGACCGCTGATCTCGCCGGCCGCCTGCCGGGCGTACAGCCCCTTCACATCCCGTACGGAGCACACCTCGACGGGCGTCGCGACGTGCACCTCCAGATACGTGGTGGACTCGGCGGTGTGCCGCTTGCGGACGGCCTCGCGGCTGTCGGCGAACGGGGCGATGACGGGGACCAGCACCTTCACGCCGTTGGCGGCGAGCAGTTCGGCGACGAAGCCGATCCGGGCCACGTTGGTGTGCCGGTCCTCGCGGGAGAAGCCGAGGCCCGCGGAGAGGAACTCGCGGATCTCGTCGCCGTCGAGCACCTCCACCCGGTGGCCCTCGGTCCGCAGCCGGCCCGCCAGTTCGTACGCGATGGTGGTCTTGCCCGCGCTCGGCAGACCGGTCAGCCAGATCGTGGCTCCCGTCTCCGTCACGCTCATCGAAGTCTCCTGATCAGTCGTCATCAGCCGTGCAGCCCGCATTCGGTCTTGCCCCGGCCGGCCCAGCGGCCGGCCCGTGCGTCCTCGCCCTCCAGCACCCGGCGGGTGCAGGGCGCGCAGCCGACGGAGGCGTAACCGTCCATCAGCAGCGGGTTGGTGAGCACCCCGTGCTCGGCGACGTAGGCGTCCACGTCGTCCTGGGTCCAGCGGGCGATGGGGGAGACCTTCACCTTGCGGCGCTTGGCGTCCCAGCCCACGACCGGGGTGTTCGCCCGGGTCGGGGACTCGTCGCGGCGCAGGCCCGTCGCCCACGCGGCGTACGCGGTCAGGCCGTCCTCCAGCGGCTTCACCTTGCGCAGTGCGCAGCACAGGTCGGGGTCACGGTCGTGCAGCTTCTCGCCGTGCTCCGCGTCCTGCTCGGCGACGGTCCGCCGGGGGGTGATCGTGATGACGTTGACGTCCATCACGGCGTCCACCGCGTCCCGCGTCCCGATGGTCTCCGGGAAGTGGTAGCCGGTGTCCAGGAAGACCACGTCCACGCCCGGCAGCACCCGCGACGCCAGGTGCGCGACCACGGCGTCCTCCATCGAGGAGGTGACGCAGAAGCGCGGTCCGAAGGCGTCGGTCGCCCACGTCAGGATCTCGGTGGCGGAGGCGTCCTCCAGCTCCCGTCCGGCCTGCTCGGCCAGCTCCTGGAGTTCCCGGTCGGTGAACTCTCCACTCAGCTGAGTGCCCGTCATGTTCCGTCCCCTTCACCGTCGTTGCGCTGAACGCCCCGGGTCAGCAGGCCCAGGAACTTCAGCTGGAACGCACGGTTGCAGGAAGCACATTCCCAGGCTCCGTGACCGGTCTCGTTGGGTCGCAGGTCCTCGTCGCCGCAGTACGGGCAGTAGAACGGGGCGGCTCGCTCGCTCATGACAGCGACTCCGCACCGGCGCGCGCCGCCCAGGCCGCGAAGCGCTCGCCGTCCTCGCGCTCCTCCTGGAACCGGCCGAGCACCCGCTCGACATAGTCCGGCAGTTCGGCCGAAGTGACCTTCAGGCCGCGGACCTTGCGGCCGAACCCGGCCTCCAGACCGAGCGCCCCGCCGAGGTGCACCTGGTAGCCCTCGACCTGGTTGCCCTCGTCGTCCAGCATCAACTGGCCCTTGAGACCGATGTCCGCGACCTGGATACGGGCGCAGGCGTTCGGGCAGCCGTTGATGTTGATGGTGATCGGGTGGTCGAACTCCGGGATGCGGCGCTCCAGTTCGTCGATGAGGGAGGCGCCGCGCGCCTTCGTCTCGACGATCGCCAGCTTGCAGAACTCGATGCCGGTGCAGGCCATCGTGCCGCGCCGGAACGGGGACGGGATGGCCCGCAGGTCGAGCGCCTCCAGGCCGGCGACCAGGGATTCCACCTGCTCCTCGGCCACGTCCAGCACGATCATCTTCTGCTCGGCGGTGGTCCGCACCCGGCCGGAGCCGTGCGCGTCGGCCAGCTCGGCGATCTTGGTGAGCGTGCTGCCGTCGACCCGGCCCACCCGCGCGGCGAAGCCGACGTAGAAGCGGCCGTCCTTCTGCCGGTGCACCCCGAGGTGGTCGCGCCAGGTCTGCGCGGGCTGCTCGGGCGCGGGCCCGTCGGTCAGCTCGCGCTTCAGGTACTCGTCCTCAAGGACCTGGCGGAACTTCTCCGGGCCCCAGTCCGCGACCAGGAACTTCAGCCGGGCGCGGGTGCGCAGCCGCCGGTAGCCGTAGTCACGGAAGATCCCGATGACCCCGCCGTACACGTCGGCCACGTCGTCCAGCGGCACCCAGGCGCCGAGCCGCACCCCGAGCTTGGGGTTGGTGGAGAGGCCGCCGCCGACCCAGAGGTCGAAGCCGGGGCCGTGCTCGGGGTGGTTCACGCCGACGAACGCGATGTCGTTGATCTCGTGCGCCACGTCCAGCTGCGGGGAGCCGGAGACCGCGGACTTGAACTTGCGGGGCAGGTTGGAGAAGTCGGGGTTGCCGATGAACCGGCGCTGGATCTCGTCGATCGCGGGCGTGCCGTCGATGATCTCGTTCTCGGCGATGCCCGCGACGGGCGAGCCGAGGATCACGCGGGGCGTGTCACCGCAGGCCTCGGTGGTGGACAGGCCCACCTCTTCGAGCCGCCGCCAGATCTCCGGCACGTCCTCGATCCGGATCCAGTGGTACTGCACGTTCTGCCGGTCGGTGAGGTCGGCGGTGCCGCGCGCGAACTCCTGCGAGATCTCCCCGATCACCCGCAGCTGCTGCGTGGTCAGCCGGCCGCCGTCGATGCGGACGCGCAGCATGAAGTACTTGTCGTCCAGCTCCTCCGGCTCGAGCACGGCCGTCTTGCCGCCGTCGATGCCGGGCTTGCGCTGGGTGTAGAGCCCCCACCAGCGCATGCGTCCGCGCAGGTCGTTCGGGTCGATGGAGTCGAAGCCGCGCTTGGAGTAGATCGTCTCAATACGTGTCCGTACGTTGAGACCGTCGTCGTCCTTCTTGAACTGCTCGTTCCCGTTCAGGGGGGTGTGGTGTCCCACGGCCCACTGGCCCTCGCCACGGTGGCGTCCGGCCTTGCGGCGGGGCGTGGTGGTCGCAGGCTGTTCCGGGGTAGCGGCCATGACAATACGTCCTTCGGGACTGCGGGAGGGCGGCTCTGATCAGCACACTCGCGCTGAGGCGCGGCGGTGCGCAGGGGTGGTTCAGAGGTAAGAGGGGGCGGCGGTGCTGGGTCTCTCAGCCCGCCGGACAGATGGCGCTGGACATGCGGCCGAGGTCGACGTGGCGTCGACTCACCAAGGCAATTCCAGTTCCAGGCATGACGGAAGCGTGTCACGCACATCTCTGAGCAGTCCACCACTATCCGCTATGTGGACGGATGAGTCTCGAATGGCGGGACGATGTGGTGCTCATCACGGTATGCGGCAGTCACATGGGCGACAAATCGCCCACATGGGGCCCGGAAAAGGGGGCGGTGGCTCCACCGCCCCCGGATTTCCGACGATCAGGAGGCGTACGCCCCGGGCCACGGACCGGGCATCGCCACCTCCGGCTCCACCTCGGTCCTCGTGTCGAAGAGCCGGAAGCCGCGCCGCAGGTAGTTGTCCATCGCGTGCGGGCCGTCCTTCGAGCAGGTGTGCAGCCAGACCCGCTTCGTCGCCGGCCGCTCCGGCCAGCGCTCCGCCAGGTCCCAGGCGCGCGCCACCCCGTACGAGAGGAGGTGACCGCCGATCCGCCGCCCCCGGAACGCCGGGATCAGCCCGAAGTACATGATCTCGACCACGCCGTCGTCCTGCGGGTCCAGCTCGACGTACCCGGCAGGCGTCCCGTTCTCGTACGCCACCCAGGTCTCCGCCCCGGGCCGCCGCAGGGCCTCCTCCCACTGGGCGTACGTCATGTCCAGCCGGTCGGTCCAGCGGATGTCCCCACCCACGGCGGTGTAGAGGAACCGGCTGAACTCCGGCAACGGAACCTCGGACCGGATGATCCGCACATCGCCCTCCGGCGCGAGCGCGGTGCGGAGATCGGCGGGCGAGGTCTGCTCCAGCGACCAGATGGTCACGTCGGTGGTCGGGGCTGTGGGCTGCGGGGTGTCGCTCATGACGGCCAGAAAACCATGCCGCCACCCGCCCGCGCCAGGCACCCCCTCCTGGGGCGGGCCTGTCTGTGCCGGGCTGCTCTTCCTCGGGCGGTCCGTCGATGCCGGGGGCTCTTCCTCGGGCGGCTCGCCCGCGCCGGGCTCCCCCTCCTGGGGCGGGCCCGACCGCGCCGGGCGGCTCGCCTGCGCCGGGCGGCTCCTCCTCCTCGCGGGCGGCCCGCCTGCGCCAGGCGCTCCCTCCTCGGGCCGCCCGCCCGCCCCGGGCGCCCCCTCTCAGGTGGCCGGTGCCGCCCTGCGGGCCTCCGTCACCACCGGCGCGACGGAGTGCGGCAGCAGATCCGCGCCGTGCTCCGGGTGGATCACCTCCACCTCCACCTCGTCCCCGAAGCGGTACGGGCGGTGGGCCAGGACCTCCGCCAGGTGACGCCGCAGCCGGGAGACCTCGGCCCGGACCGTCACCGTCCGGGTCGCGTCCCCGAAGATGTCCCGCGCCAGCTCCGAGGCCGTCCGCCCCTGCCGGTGCACCGCCAGCGCGTACAGCAGCTCCGCGTGACGCGGCGAGAGCCGCTGCGTGCGGCTCCCCAGCGGCCCGGTCAGATGCACGGCGAGCGCCCCGGGCCGGCTCAGGTCCAGCACCACCCGGCGCGGCGCCCCCCACGTACCGCCGTCGTCCACCCGCACCAGCCAGCCGCCCGGCAGCGGCTCGACCTGGCACATGCCGAGCGAGGGCAGCCACACCGGACCCGGCCGCAGCGACTTCGGCAGCGGCAGCCGGTCCACCGGAGACATCCCGGTCACCGCCGCCAGCCGCCCGTGCACGTCCACCGCCAGCGCCCGCCCGCCGATCCGGCACAGGATCGGCGCGGCCACCGCGCGCAGCCGCTCGATCTCCGCCAGGTGGCGGGTGCGGATCTCGCCCTCGGCGAGCCGGGCCACCGAATCGACCAGGGCCAGCGTCGCCGGATGGAAGGTGGACGCGGGCCCGCTGATGTCCACGATCCCGATCAGCCGGCCGTCGCGAGGATCCCGGACCGGGGCCGCCGCACAGGTCCAGCTGTGCAGCGCCCGGATGAAATGCTCGGCCGAGTGGACCTGGATGGGGACCCGGGCGGCCAGCGCCGTCCCGATCGCGTTCGTCCCGGTCGCCGCCTCGGCCCAGGCCGCCCCCTCCTCCAGACAGATGTCGTGGGCCCGGCGCAGCACCCCCGTGTTGCCCTGCCGCCACAGCACCCGGCCCTCGGTGTCGGTCACCACCATGATCTGCTGCGCCGCGTCCGCGATCGAGGCCAGGCCCGACCGCAGCAACGGCATCAGCTCGCCGAGCGCCGTGCTGCGGCGCCGGTGCTCGATCTCGTCCGCCTCCAGCAGCTCGCTCTCCGGTGACTGATCGGGGTCGATACCGCTGCGCACCACGCGATCCCAGGAAGCGTCGATCTCCTCCCGGGGCGCGACAGGGAGACGTTCACCCGTCAGCCGGGCCTCCCGCGCCCGGTGGAGCAGCCGGGTCGTTCGGCGGCCCGCCCCCTGGCCCGTCACCCGCACCACGCCCGCAGAACCTGTGTCCGTCATGGTCCCGTTCCCCCCGAACGCTTCCCGATCCCTGGTCCGGCCCATCCTGCCGTTCACCGGACCGGGCCGCCGGTCAGTCCATACAATGGTTGCAACCCTTTGCAACTCTGGCGGTGCCCTGCGGGTCCGCACAAGAGTGGCGCAGACACTGTGCGCCGGGCCTGTCCCGGTCGCCCGGTGTCGTACAAGCGTGGAGGGTGGTGCCGTGTCGGCGCAGCACCACCCTTCGTCGCTTCCCCGCCCCGCCCGCCGTCGCCGCCCCTCTCAGGCGACCGGCCGGGCCCGCGCCACCACCGACGCCAGATCCAGCGTGTGCGGCAGCGTCCCGAACGCCGCGCCCCGGTCCCCGCCGAGCCGCGAGGCGCAGAAGGCGTCGGAGACCTCCGGCGGCGCCCAGCGCACCAGCAGCGAACCCTGGAGCACCAGCGCGATGCGCTCCACCAGCCGCCGGGCCCGCGCCTCGATGCCCTCCAGGTCGGCCAGCTCCGTCAGCAGGTCCTTGATCGCCGCGTCGAGCCGGTGGTCCGCCCCGCGCGCCTTGCCGACCTCACGCAGGAACGCGTCCAGCGCCCCCGGCTCCCGTTGCAGCGCCCGCAGCACGTCCAGCGCCTGCACATTGCCCGAGCCCTCCCAGATCGAGTTGAGCGGCGCCTCCCGCAGCAGCCGGGGCATCCCGGACTCCTCCACGTACCCGTTGCCGCCCAGGCACTCCAGCGCCTCGCCCACCACGGCGGTGCAGCGTTTGGTGACCCAGTACTTCGCGGCGGGCACCGCGAGCCGCAGGAAGGCCCGCTCCTCCTCGGTGTCCGTGTCGTACGCGGAGGCCAGCCGCATCGCCAGCACCGTCGCCGCCTCCGACTCCAGCGCCAGATCCGCCAGGACGTTGCGCATCAGCGGCTTGTCGATCAGCGGCCCGCCGAACACGCCGCGGTACGCGCTGTGATGGATCGCCTGCGCCACCGACTGCCGCATCAGCGCCGCCGAACCCACCACGCAGTCGAGCCGGGTGGCCGCCACCATCTCGATGATGGTGCGCACCCCGCGCCCCTCGTCGCCGACCAGGCGGGCCCAGGTCCCGTCGAACTCGACCTCGCCGGACGCGTTGGACCTGTTGCCGAGCTTGTCCTTGAGCCGCTGGATCGCGAAGACGTTACGCGCACCGTCCGGCAGCACGCGCGGCACCAGGAAGCAGCTCAGTCCGCCCGGCGCCTGCGCCAGCACCAGGAAGCCGTCCGACATCGGCGCCGAGCAGAACCACTTGTGCCCGGTGAGCAGATACTCGCCCTCGCCGGCCAGCGGCTCTGCCCGGGTCGTGTTGGACCGTACGTCGGTGCCGCCCTGCTTCTCGGTCATGCCCATCCCGAAGAGCACCCCGCTCTTCTGCCCGGCGGGCCGCAGCCCCTCCTCGTACGTGTGCGAGGTCAGCAGCGGCTCCCACTCGGCGGCCAGCGTCGGATCGGTCCGCAGTGCGGGCACCGCGGCATGCGTCATCGACAGCGGGCAGCCGTGCCCCGCCTCGGCCTGCGTCCAGACCAGGAACCCCGCCGCGCGCCGGACATGACCGGCCGGACGCCCCCAGGCGTCCGTCAGCCCGGCCTCGACCGCGTGCCCCAGCAGCCGGTGCCAGGACGGATGGAACTCCACTTCGTCGACGCGGTGCCCATAGCGGTCATGGGTACGCAGCACGGGCGGATACGCGTTCGCCTGCGCACCCCATTCCTGGGCTCGGGCGGAGCCGGCGGCCCGGCCGAGCTCCCCGAGTTCCTCCAGCGCCCCGGGCAGGATCCCGGGCTCGATGTGCCGCCCGACGGCCTCGGACAGGGCCCGGTCGGCGGCGAAGATGTCATAGCCGACCAGCGGCGGAACCTGATTGGTCACGGTGTGGGTGGTGGCTGCCATGCCGATACGGTAAGGACGTGCAGGCAGCAAATGAAACACCCGAGCGGCCACCGGGCCGGCTCCACCGGGCGCGAGTGCTCTACCGCAACGTCTCCAAACGGCGGATGGCATGGCACTTGCTCAAGGACACCGTCAACTCGTGCATCGAGTACCGCATTCTGGGGCTCGCGGCCGAGGCGGCGTTCTTCACCCTGCTCTCGCTGCCCCCGCTGCTGCTCGGCATGATCGGACTGCTCGGTTACGTCGACGAGTGGACGACCACCACCACGGTCGCCTCCATCGAGCGCAACATCCTCTCCGCGGCCCAGACGGTGCTGTCCGAGCGCGGGGTCAACGACTTCGCCAAACCACTGCTCGCCGACGTCACGACCGGGGCCCGCCCCGACGTCATCTCCATCGGCTTCGCCATCGCCCTGTGGTCCGGCTCCCGCGCGGTGAACGTCTTCATCGACACCATCACCGTCATGTACGGACTCGACGGCCACCGCGGCATCGTCAAGACCCGGCTGCTCGCCTTCCTGCTGTACGTCGTCGCCCTGCTGCTCGGCGCGGTGGTGCTGCCGCTGCTGGTCGTCGGCCCGGACCGGGTGGTCGAGTTCGTGCCCTGGGGCACCGAGGTCATAGCGGTCCTGTACTGGCCACTCGTGATGCTGCTGACCGTCGCGTTCCTCACGACGCTCTACCACGTGTCCGTGCCGGTGCGTTCGCCCTGGATCGAGGACGTCCCCGGGGCATTGGTGGCGCTCGGCATGTGGGTCCTCGGCAGCTTCCTGCTGCGCATCTACCTGACCAACACCGTCGAAGGCCCCACCATCTACGGCTCCTTGGCGGCGCCGATCGCCGTCCTGCTGTGGATCGGTATCTCCGCCTTCGCGGTCCTGGTCGGCGCCGCGGTCAACGCGGCCATCGACCGGGTGTGGCCCTCGCTCGCCACGGCCGCCGCCCGCGAGGCCACCGAACGCGTCCGGGCCGCGCAGGCCGCCGAGTTCGTCGCCCGGACCCGCTCGGCCGGCTACGAGGGCACGGACGACGAGGACGAGGACGACGGCCCCGCGTACATGCCCTCCGAGTACCCCGAGCGCTGGTCGCGCTTCCTGCCGCCCGACGACGTGAAGTCCCGGCTGCACGCGAGCTGGGAGAAGGACGCCAAGGAGTCCAGGACCTCCAGGGAACCGCCGTCGTCCTGACGCCCTCTAAGGGCTGTCCCGTCATCCCTGGCGGGCGCACGACGACAGCTACGGCACCTCGCCGCGTTGTCGGAACGCCCGAATACATCCAGTATGCGGACGTCCCTCCGCCTTGCGATGGACCGCATCTGACGCCGCGCGCTGATCCACCAGGGATGACGGGACAGCCCTTAGTCTGGAAGCATGCCCCGCCGGCGGTACGAGGAGAGGCCGTCCCGGCTCGACGGCTCCGTCGTCTGGACCCTGGACGCCCCGCCCGGCTCCGAGCAGCCCGCCCGGTCCGTGCTCCCCGACGGCTGCATGGACCTGATCTGGACCGGCGGCCGCCTGATCGTGGCCGGACCCGACACCCACGCCTTCGAGGTGGACCCGCGGAACCGGGGCTCCTGCGCCGCGATCCGCTTCGCCCCCGGCACCGCGCCGACGCTCCTGGGCGTACCGGCACACGAGCTGCGCGACCACCGGGTCGAGCTGGACGCCCTCTGGCCCCGGCCCGCCGCCCGCAGGCTCGTCGAGCGGATCGACCGGGCCCCCGACCCCGCCGCCGCCCTGGAGGACGCCGCCCTGGACCTGGCCGCCGGCACCGGACCGCCGGACCCGCTCACCGTGGCGATCGCGGACCGGCTGCGTCGCGGCCGGTCCGTCGCCGCGACGGCCGCCGAAGTCGGCCTCGGAGCCCGCCAACTGCACCGCCGCTCCCTCGCGGCCTTCGGCTACGGCCCCAAGGCCCTGGCCCGGATCCTCCGCCTCCAGCGCGCCCTGACCCTCATCCGCACCGGCCTCCCGTACGCCGAGGCCGCATGCCGGGCGGGCTGCACCGACCAGGCCCACCTGGCCCGCGAGATGCGCGACCTCGCCGGAACGACGCTCGGGGCCTACTTCGCGGCAGGGGACGCGGAGGCGAACAGCGAGACTCCGCAGCCGTCCGGGTCCAGCACCACCGCATAGCGCTGCCCCCACTCCGCGTCCCAGGGCTTCGCATGGCCCGGGTGACCGGCCCCGACGAGGTCCGCGTACAGGGCGTCCACCTCCGCCGGGCTGTCGCAGGCGAACGCCAGCCCGAGCCGCTCGCCGCCCGCCGGGCGTTTCCAGGCGGGGTCGAACGAGGCGATGACCTCCTCGGTGTCCCACAGCAGCCGCTGCCCGCCCGGCAGGGTCACCTCGACATGGGGCGCGGACTCCGCCCCCTCGGGGATGTCGAGGCCGAGCCGCCGGTAGAAGGCGAGCGAGGCCGCCAGGTCCGCCGTGATGATGCCGATCGCGTCGAGTCGTGGAGTCATGCCCCGACCGTAGGCGCACGCCGTCCCGGCCGTCTTGTACGAATCGGACGCCCGCCCCCGCCCCTCATTCCAGGCAGTCCGCGGGCGAGGTCCCCGGATCGGTCAGCGCGAGGCCCAGCGCGGCCCGCTCCGTGATCCACCGCGTCGGCCGGTGCCGCGGGTCGCCCGTCGTCGCGTGCAGCGACCGCTGGAGCTCCAGCATCGTCACGGCCCCGACGCGCTCGCCCCAGGCCAGCGGACCGGCCGGATAGCCGAGCCCCGTGGTCACCGCCAGATCGATGTCGGCGGGCGCGGCGAGCGAGCGCTCCGCGATCGAGCAGCCGACCGCGACGACGGAGGACAGCAGCCGCTGCGCGACCGAGCCCGCGGTGTCCCGCACCACCGACACCGCGTACGGCTCACCGCCCCCGGCGGCCCGCGCCAGCACCGCCCGCGCGTCCCGGGCGGCCACCGGGTCGCCGGCCGCCGTCACCGCGAGGACCCGCCGCCGCCCCGCCGCCGGCAGCACCTCCACGCCGAACGTACGCTCCCGGGGCAGCGCGCCCTCCGCGACCGCCGCCGACACCGACGTCCCCCAGACGGGCACCAGCACCACGGCCCGGGAGGACGGCTCGCTGCCCCGCTCGACGCGGACCCCCGCCGCCGCCAGCGAACCGGCCAGGGCCTCCTCGTACGCGGCGGTCTCCGGCCGCCCGCCCGGGACCAGGAACACCGGGCGGTCCGCGTCCCCGGTGACCGCGCTCTCCGGTGCGGGGCCGGACGCCCCGTCGCCGTACGCGTACCAGCCCCGGCCCGTCTTGCGGCCGTGCAGCCCCGCCACCACCCGGTTCGGGGTGAGGAAGGACGGGCGCAGCCGGTCCTCGTACCGGAAGCCCTGCCAGATCGAGTCGATCACCGCGGCCGTCACATCGAGACCGGTCAGATCCATCAGCTCGAAGGGGCCCATCCGCAGCCCCAGGACGTCCCGGGCGATCCGGTCGATCTCCGCCGGGTCCGCCACCGACTCCTCCAGCAGCGCGAGCGCCTCGGTCACCAGCCCCCGCCCGGCGTGGTTGACCAGGAATCCGGGGGTGTCGGCGACGGTGACCGCCCGGTGGCCGCACCCCTCGACCAGCTCGGTCAGCCGGGCCGGGATGTCCGGACGGGTCGCCGCGCCCGGCACCACCTCCACGATCCTCATCAGCGGCACCGGGTTGAAGAAGTGCAGCCCGGCCAGGCGCGAGGGGTCCTGGAGCGTCGCGGCGATCCGGGTCACCGACAGGGAGGAGGTGTTGGTCGCGAAGACGACGGATGAGGGCAGCGCCCGCTCCAGCTTCCCGAACACCTCGGCCTTGGTCGCCAGATCCTCCCGTACCGCCTCGATCACCAGCTCCACCTCAGGCCCCGCCGCCCACGGCTCGGCGAGCGGCACCAGCCGGGCCACGGCCCCGTCCCGGTCGGCGGCGGACATCCGGCCCTTGGCGACCGCCCGGTCCAGCATCGAGGCGACGAAGTCCAGGGCGTCCGTCACCGCCTCGGGCCGTACGTCCCCGAGCTCGACGGTGTGTCCGGCGCTCGCCGCCCACTGGGCGATGCCGCGGCCCATGGCCCCGGCTCCGACGATCCTGATACGCATGGCGGTGAGAGCCCTTTCAGCGGAGGCGGATGTGGTTCTTCAACGGAGATAGACACGGTCGGGGTCGACTTCGTCACGCAGGAGCAGCAGCTCCGCGGAGGTCGGCGGGACCGTCGTCGCGACCGTGCCGGCGCTCTTGAGGTCCCAGCCGGTCGCGGCCCGGACCTGCTCGACGGTGATCCCGGGATGCACGGCGACCAGCCGCAGTTCGTCACCGACGCCCTCCCGGGCCAGGACGCCCAGCTCGGTGACGACCCGGGTGACGCCGATGCCCAGCGGGCGGATCCCGTCCGCCAGCGCCCGTTCCGGGCCAGGCGTCGTGCAGAAGTCCAGGACGTCGACGAAGGAACGCGGCGTGTGGCGGCGCATCACGACGAACACCTCGCGGGCGTTCGCCATCACCTCGACCGCGCCCCCGGAACCCGGCAGCCGAACCGCCGGGCGGTCCCAGTCCCCGATGACCGAGGTGTTGAGGTTGCCCCACCGGTCGATCTGCGCGGCCCCCAGGAAACCCACGTCGATGTGCCCGCCCTGGAGCACCGAGCCGAACAGCGTGGGCATGGACACCACCGCTTCGGCCCCCGTGATCAGGACGGCGTCCGCGATGGTCTCCGGCAGCCGGGAGGGATGCGCCCCGCAGACCCCGGACTCGTACACCACCTCGATGTCCGGCGCGACGGTCAGCCGCGCCAGTTCGGCTGTCGGCGTCGGCAGCCCGATGCCCGCGAACACCGTGCGGCGTCCGGCCAGTTCACGCGAGGCGACGACGGACAGCAGCTCGGAGGAGGTGACGGGCCGGGTGGCCTCCGTGTGCTGTCCGCTCACAGCCGCCGCCCGTAGTCCACCGGCTCGCTCAGCGCCTCGCCGACCGCGAGCCCCGCCCAGTAATCCTCGCCCAGCTTCGCCACGTACTCCGCATGGCCGGCCGTTCCGTACACCCACTCCTCCAGCCACTCCCGCAGCCGCACCGGGTCCGCGCTGATCGCGGACCAGGACCGGTAGAAGGCGTTGTCCCGGTCGTAGTAGCCCTGCGCGAACGAGGGATGCGCCCCGCGCGGGCAGACCACCACCGCGTCGACCGCGTGCGCCGGGATCAGCGTACGGTTCGGGTCCGACCGGATCACCTCGTCCGCGACCAGCTCCTCCACCACCACGATCGCCCGGTCCGCCGCGTACACCGCCTCGGCCTGGACACCGGTCAGACCCCAGATCTGGGTGTTGCCCCGGCGGTCGGCGCGCTGCGCGTGGACGATCGTCACGTCCGGGTTGACCGGCGGCACCACGTAGGTCTGCTCGGGGGCCTGCCCGTCCGGCCCGGGAAAGGGCGAGGTCACCTTGCGGATACCCGGGTTGACCGAGGGCAGATCGCTGCCGCCGTACGAGCGCAGCGGATGGAACGGCAGCCGCTGCGCACCGGCGAGGTATCGGCACACCATCCCGTAGTGGCTGTACTCCTCGAACGCCAGCGGCTCGGGATCGCCCCGCTCGATCCGCCGCCGCAGCTCACCGAGCGAACCGGCGGAGGAGTTGCCCACGAAGGACGAGACCAGCCGGGTCACACAGCCGGCCGCCAGCATCTGGTCCACCACGATGTCCGCCGTCATCCGTACGACGGTGAGCCCGCGCCGGCCCTGCCGGATGATCTCGTGGCCCGCGGCGGTCGGGATGAGATGGGTGAACCCTTCCAGGCTCACGGTGTCCCCGTCGTGCACGAAGCGCGCGACCGCCTCCCGCAGGGACACGACCTTGCCGGCCGTCCGTTCCACAGCGCTCCCCGGCGTCGGTGTACAGGTCGCCCCACCGTGCCAGGGGCCATTGATCGGTGTCCAATACCGAATTAGGCTCGCATTGAGACGCGTCATATCTCACTCAGCCGGAAGAGAATCCGGAAGAGAATCCGGATGAGACCGGATGAGAGCCGAGGGGAACCCGCATGGAACTGCGCCACCTCAAGGCCTTCCTCGCCGTGGCCGAGGAGCTGCACTTCGGCCGGGCCGCCAAGCGCCTCCAGATGGCACAGCCGCCCCTGAGCCAGCAGATCCGGCAGCTGGAGAAGGAACTCGGGGTCCAGCTCTTCCGCCGCAACACGCGATCCGTCCGGCTCACCGGCGCGGGGGAGACCTTCCTCGAACCCGTACGAACCGTCCTCGACGACCTCGACACCGCCGTCCGGGCCGCCCGCTCGGCGGGCCGGGGCGAGTACGGCCGGGTGACCATCGGCTTCGCCGGAGCCTCCAGCCACGAGACGCTGCCCCGCCTCACCCGCGCCGTGCGCGCCGCACACCCCGGGCTCGAACTGGTCATGACCGGCCAGACGTACGCCAACGTCGCCCTGTCCCGGGTCGCCGACGGCTCGCTCGATCTGGGCTTCGTCCGGCTGCCGGTGACCCGGCCCGGAGTGGACTACCGGGTGATCGACGAGGAGGAGCTGGTGTGTGCCCTGCCCTTCGACCATCCGCTCGCCCGGCACGAGGCGGTGCCGCTGGGCGAGCTGGCGGACGAACCGTTCGTCTCCTTCCCCGCCAACTCCGGCTCCACCGTGCGCGATGCCATGACCGAGGCCTGCGAGAGCGCCGGGTTCACCCCGCGCGTCGTCCAGGAGGCCCCCGACTCGTACACGATCATGGCGCTCGTCGCCGCCGGGGTCGGCATCACCCTCACGGTCACCTCCGTGCGGCACATCCAGCAGAGCGGACTGGCCTACCGGCCCCTCACCGGACCGCCCATCCGCCGCCAGGCGGCCCTGGCCTGGCGTGCCGACAACCCCTCCGCCGCCCTGCGCGCCGTGCTGGCCGTCGCCCGGGACGCCCTGCCGACCCCCGTACGCGGACCGGGCGAAGGACCGATTGAGACGCCGAGCCTCTCGACGGGAGCCACATCCGGTATTGGACCGACTCAGTCACCGGATGCGAAGGTCACCCCACCGCCGGGGCGTGTCCCCCGGAACCCGGCCTGATCCGCCGGACACGCCCCGATGCCCCGCCCGTCGCTCTGAAGGAAGGCCCCACCGTGCCGCTCGACGTCGTCATCTGCGAACCCCTGCGTACCCCCATCGGCCGTTTCGGCGGGGCCTTCGCCCAGCAGACCCCGGCCGCGCTGGCCGCGCACGTCATCGCGGAGATCGTCGCCCGTACCGGCATCGACCCCGCCCGGGTCGACGAGGTGATCCTCGGCCACGCCTACCCGACCAGCGAGGCCCCCGCCATCGGCCGGGTCGCCGCCCTGGACGCCGGACTGCCCACCACGGTCACCGGCTCCCAGATCGACCGCCGCTGCGGCTCCGGGCTCCAGGCGGTGCTGGACGCGGCGATGCAGATCCGGGCCGGGTTCAGCGACGTCGTGATCGCGGGCGGCGTCGACGTGATGAGCGCCGCCCCCTACTACACCCACGACGGCCGCTGGGGCATCAAGGGCCCCGGCCTCCAGCTCCACGACGCGCTCGCCCGGGGCCGCGTCACCGCCGGAGGTGTCAACCACCCGGTCCCCGGCGGCATGATCGGGACGGCGGAGAACCTGCGCCGGGAGTACGGCATCAGCCGCGCCGACCAGGACGCCCTGGCTCTGCGCTCCCAACAGCGCGCCGCCCGCGCCGCCGCCGACGGCCGCTACGACGCGGAGACCGTCCCCGTCACCGTACGCACCCGCAAGGGCGAGCACGTCGTCACCGCCGACGAGCACCCCCGCCCGGACACCACCGCCGAACAACTCGCCGCTCTCCGGCCGGTGATGGCGAAATCCGACCCGGACGCGACCGTCACCGCGGGCAACGCCAGCGGCCAGAACGACGCGGCCGCCGCCTGCCTGGTCACCAGCGCCGAGACCGCCGAACGCCTCGGCCTCACTCCGCTCGTCCGCCTCGTCTCCTGTGCCCGTGCCGGAGTCCCCGCAGCGACGATGGGCATCGCCCCCGTCGCCGCCACCCGCGCGGCCCTCGACCGGGCGGCCCTCACGCTCGCCGACCTCGACCTGATCGAGCTGAACGAGGCGTTCGCCGCCCAGGTGCTGGCCTGCACCAGGGAGTTGGGCCTAGGCGAGAAGGACCACGAGCAGCGGATCAACGTCAACGGCTCGGGCATCTCGCTGGGCCACCCGGTCGGCGCCACCGGAGCCCGCATCCTCGCCACCCTCACCCGTGAACTCCACCGCCGAGAGGCCCGGTACGGACTGGAGACGATGTGCATCGGCGGCGGCCAGGGCCTCGCGGCCGTCTTCGAGCGCATCGCGGACTGAGGGAAATCTCCGAACGCGTCGCGGGCCGAGGGAAGTCAGCGCGGAACCGCCTCGCCGGACGACGGTCCCTCCCGGCCTTCCGGCTCCGGCCCGGCCGCCTCCCGGTCCTCCTGGTAGAGGTGGTGCCGCGTTTCCCGGCCGGCAGCCCGCGGAACCAGACGTCCACCTCGTCCTGCCCCATCGCCGGCCGGCCGGGAGTCTCCTCGACCAGCGCGCGCCCCATCCGGCGGACCGGCTCCACCAAGTGGGCTCCCGCCGCCGCGCGTTCGGCCGCGTACCGCTCCAGCGTCGTGGAGAGGTCCGGCCGGCCCCACAGGGCGTTTGCCGGGCCTGGACCGCGCCGGTGGCGGTGTGCGGCCTGGTCACCCCGGCTCCCGGGTCAGCCAGACCCGCGTCCCCACCGGGGTCGTCGGCGTCGCCGCGCTCGTACACGGTGACGTCCGCCCCGGCCCGCGAGCCCGCGACGGCCGCCGCGCACACAGAAGGCCCGGCCGGACAGTCCCCGCTGTCCGGCCGGACCTCGTTCTCCCGCAGGAGCTCTGTGTCAGTCCCGCGCGTTGCGCGTGCGGCGCATCAGCACCGCACCACCGAGCAGCAGCGCGGCGCTCGCGCCGGCGGCCAGACCCAGGTCGGCGGCACCGGTGTCGGCCAGGTGCGCGTCCGGGGTGTTGGACCCGGGCGTGCCGGAACCGGGAGTGTTCGAGCCAGGAGTGTCCGAACCGGGGGTGTCCGAACCGGGGTTGTCGGTCGGCGGCTCGTCCACCGGGGGCTCGTCGACCGGCGGCTCGTCGACGGGCGGGTTGTCCACCGGCGGCTCGTCGACCGGGGGCTCGTCGACCGGGGGCTCGTCGACGGGCGGCTCGTCGACGGGCGGCTCGTCGACCGGCGGCTTGTCGACGGGCGGCTCGTCGACCGGGGGCTCGTCGACCGGGGGTTCGTCCACCGGGGGCTTGTCCACCGGCGGGTGGTCGTGCTTCGGGCCGTCGGCGTTGACGCACTTGTTGCCGAAGGCCGGGTTCAGCAGAGCGATGACATTGACGGTGTTTCCGCACACATTGACCGGGACGTGCACCGGCACCTGCACGGCGTTGCCCGAACCGACCCCCGGCGAACCGACGGCCGCCCCCTCGGCCGACGCGTCGGCGTGCGCGGTGCCGCCCACCGCCGCCAGGAGGCCGGATGCGGCCGCCATGACGATAATGCTTTTGTTCAAAACCTGTCGCATTACTTGCCCTTCCTTGGAACATTCGCGAGGACATCGTGTGGGTGCTTCGCGCGCGGATGCGGGCAGCCATCGGGCGGAGCCGCTGCACAGCCGGATCCCGCAGGAAGCCGTGGTGAAAAGTGGTGAACACGTGCGCGCTGGATGACTGCCATAACGACTCGGGTCTGTACGGGAAACTTGGAGTTGCGTGGAAAATGTCCTATCACCCGAACGGGTGGTGCCCGTGGACCCCGTGCATCCCGGTGCGCAGGGCAAGGGAAACGATTCGTCCCCAACTGAGCCGCCTGCTGTTGGTGTTGACCGCGAGTAAACATCCTCTCCGGATGTGTCGCGACGTCAGGGGAGCGGGCCCTCGTTCGTCCGTTCGGGCGAAATGGTTCGGATGAGGTGTGGGCAAATTCTTCACGAACGGCCGACCGTACGAACAGAGGTGGGGGGACCTCCGTGTCCGGCATTCGGGTGAACGTGCGGAACCAAACACCGAGCGGCGAGTTGATCAGGGGGCTCCGCCACGGGGCAACCAGTACGAGAAGGGTTAATCGTGATCAAGAAGGTTCTGGCTACGGGCGCTGTCGCCGCCTCCATCCTCGGTCTCGGCGCGACGCAGGCCATGGCGATCGGCAACGACGGAGGCACGACCTCGGTCAACGGCAACGGCGCTTCGCAGTCCTTCGGCAACGCCGAGACCCACGGCGACTGGAGCCCGCAGTTCGGCCTGGTCCAGGGCTCGCTGAACAAGCCCTGTGTCGGCCTGCCGCTGAAGGCCAACGCCGGTTCGCTCGTCGGCCTCGTGCCGATCTCGGTGCAGGACATCAACGTCCTGTCCTCCCCGCAGAACCAGCAGTGCACCGAGAACTCCACCCAGGCCAAGGGTGACGAGGCTCTGTCGCACATCCTGGACGACATCCCGATCCTCTCGGGTAACGGCGCCCACAACGGCTGATACGGCTGAATACCCGGGTCCGGGCCCCTCGGCGTTCCTCCACCGAGCGGCTCGGGCCCGCCGCTGTCCCGGGAAAGCCGGTCCGGCCCGCCGCATTCCGTGCGCGTACCCGGGTCCGGACGGTGCGGCATTCGGGCGGTTCTCCGGAAATCCGCTCCCGGGAGAGTTTCGATCACAGATGTTCATCGTTACGAAAGACAGCGCCGGAGTCACGAGCGATCAGGACCGGCTCGGGCGGGCACGAAAGTCGTGACCGCACCGGACTCCGCCGAAGAAAGGGACGAAAAGTGAAGTACACCAAGATTGCCGCCGTCGCCGCCGGAACGCTCATGGCGGTGGGCACCGCCGCGCCGGCCATGGCCGACGCGGGTGCCGAGGCCGTCGCCGCGCACTCCCCGGGCGTCCTGTCCGGCAACGTCCTCCAGGTCCCGATCCACATCCCGGTCAACCTCTGCGGCAACACCGTCAACCTGGTCGGTGCGCTGAACCCGGCCTTCGGTAACACCTGCATCAACAAGTGACTCACTGACCGGACGGGCCGCGGGCTCGTGACCGGTGGGCCCCGGACGGCGCATGCCGTCCGGGGCCCTTTCGTCGTCCGGCTCACAGTCCGACTCCGGGGGCCGGTCCCGGAGAAATCAGTCGCTCCATAGTTTCCCGAAAGCGGCCGGATCGTTATTCAGGGAGAAAGCGGCAGAAGTCACAGGTAAAGAAGGCTTGTGTGCGGCACGGGAACGTGACCGAAACAGATGCCGCGCAGAAGGGATCTCCCAAGTGAAGTACGCGAAGACCGCCGCGCTCGTTGCCGGTTCCGTGGCCGCCCTCGGGGCGGCGGCTCCCGCCTTCGCCGCTACTGACGCCACGGCCCCCAACTTCAGCCTCGACCGCGGCCTCAACCAGGTCATGGCCAGTGCCCCGCAGGTGGTGGACCCGCTGGTCGAGACCGTCGGCGACACCACCGAGACGGTCTCGAAGGACGGCACCGTCGGCAAGCTGGCGGGCGAGGCGACCGGGGTCGCCGGGGGCGCCGCCCCGCTGCTCGGTGGAGTGCCCCTCGGCGGCTGACCGTCCAAGGACGGCAGTTCGCCGGATCTCTCGCCGATCCCATTACTCCGGTGCCGGTCCCCGCTCTCCTGGATACCCAGAAGGAAAGCACCGTTCGAGTGAATGGGCATAACCAGATCCCGCCGGGACGAGTTGATCAGAGCGCTCCGGACAGGCGGGCACACGTTTCATCCAGAAGGGCTTTTCATGATCAAGAAGATTATGGCCTCGGCAGCCGTCGCTGCCTCGGTCGTCGGTGCCTCCGCTGCGGCCGCCCCCTCCGCCATGGCCATCGGCAATGACAACGGCACCACGTCGATCAACGGCAACGGCGCCTCGCAGGCCTATGGCAACTCCGCCACCCACGGCGACTGGAGCCCGCAGTTCGCGCTCATCCAGGGCTCGCTGAACAAGCCCTGCATCGGCCTGCCCGCCAAGGCGAACCTCGGCTCCCTCGTCGGCGTCGTGCCGATCGCGGTCCAGGACATCAACATCCTGTCCTCCCCGCAGAACCAGCAGTGCACCGAGAACTCCACCCAGGCCAAGGGTGACGAGGCTCTGTCGCACATCCTGGACAACATCCCGATCCTCTCGGGCAACGGCGCCGCCAACAACTGACGTCGCGCAGCACGACCCCGGGGCCAGCCCGCTCCGTACGGCGACCGTTCTTCGCCGTACGGAGCGGCTGGCCCTTCGGCATGCACCGGCACATCCCGTGCGGAGAAGCGCGGAGGCAGGCGGAGACGGGCGGTGGGCCGGCGGCGGACAGGTGCGGCCGATGGTTGGGCCGGATGCCGTAGCACCTGCTGAGGGTCCGTCCCCGCCCGGGTAGAGCATCTCCATGGATCCGTACGGCAGTCAGCCCCCGCAGAGCAGAGTGCACCAGTCCGCACCGAGCGGCACGCCGATCTATGACCGGCTCGTCGCCGAGTGGCGGGCCGCCGGACACGACCCCCTGCCGGAAGCCTCCCGGCAACCGGCCGACCCCCGCGGCGGCTTCGTCCCGGCGGCCCGCTCGTCCGGCGAGGCCGCCGGGACGTGAACAGCGGCGTCGACCTTGCGCCGGATCGAACCCATTTGAGTGGTACTGCGCAACCGATCGTGGTCCGCGTCGGTTGAGCAGTACGTTCCACAACGGGACGCTCCGAAAGGTGAAGCTTGATGAAGAAGATGATGGCCGGCGCAGCTGTGGCCGTGTCCCTGCTCGGTCTGTCCGCAGCCGCGGCTCCCACGGCCATGGCGATCGGCAACGACGGTGGTACCACCACGGTCAACGGCAACGGCGCCGAGCAGAGTTTCGGCAACGCCGTGACCAAGGGCGACTGGAGCCCGCAGACCCAGCTCGTGCAGGGCACGCTGAACAAGCTCTGCATCGGCCTGCCGGCCAAGGCCAACATCGGTTCGCTCGTCGGCGTCGTGCCGGTCGCGGTCCAGGACATCAACGTCCTGTCCTCCCCGCAGAACCAGCAGTGCGCCGACAACTCCACCCAGGCAAAGGGTGACGAGCCGCTGTCGCACATCCTGGACGACATCCCGGTCCTCTCGGGCAACGGCGTCGGCAACAACTGACGTACACCGAGCGCGGGCGGTCCGGAGATCACACTCCGGGCCGCCCGTCCTCGTTTTCGCGGGCCGTACGGGCGAGGCCCACCACCCCACGTGGGGTGGTGGGCCTCGCCCGTACGTGCTTGGCGGTGGGAGCGACGCTCAGCCCAGGGAGCGGACCGGGAGCAGGCAGTGGGCGGCGGTGCGGACGACCTCCTCGTCGGCGGCGAAGGCCCGCAGTTGGTCCTCGCTGACCGGCTGTCCGGGAAGAGCCTCCGGCCACGGGCTGGTGGCGAACATCCCGTACACCTGGCCCTGCGCCTGGGCGGCGGCCAGCCACTCCGCGGGGGCGGGGTACTGCGCCGTGAGGTGAGGCAGTGTCAGGACCGCCCGCCCCGCCTGGACGAGGAGCTTCGCCTGGATGCCCGGGGCCTCGGCCGCGTCCTGGATCGGGCCGCCGACATGGAGACCCGCGCGCTCCAGCGCGGCGCGCATGGCCTCGCGGCCGACCTCCGGTCCGTCCTGCCCGTCGCCCAGCGAATAGGCGAGGAGGAAGGCGGTGTCCTGGTCGGCGTCGGGCTGCCGGCCGCTCCAGCCGATCAGGATCTGGGTGCCCAACTGGGCTGGGGTGAATGTGCCGGTGGCGGCCTGGGGTGTGGTCATGCTCGGCACCCTAACGGCCCCGGACCGGGGCCTATGCATGCGTATCACCCGATCGAGGGAGATCTCTGGGTAACTCCGGCGAACGCTCCGGTCCGGCCGCCCCCGGACGCCTCCAGCGGACACCTCCATCGGGGGTGCGCGGAAAAGCCGTTGACGTCGTCCCCGGGGGCCGGGCTAATGTGGCCGAAGTCCGCACGCCGCAGTGACGCGTGGGGCACGGAAGCCAGCGGAATCAGGAGGTGAGGACATTGATGACTGTCGTTGCGATGGGCACTGCCCACAACCGGAAGAGCATCGTCCTCATCCCCGTGGCCACCGGCTGACCCACTTCTTCCTCACCGCGCCGAGCGCGCGTGCCGGGGCCACCCTGTGAAGGGTTTCCCTTGTCTTTCTCGTTTCTCTCCGTTCCTTCCTCCTCGCACCCGCTGACTCCGTACGGCTGGGACGAGGACTGGGCGGCCGCATTCTCCCCGTACGCCGAGCAGGGGCTCGTGCCGGGACGCGTCGTGCGGGTGGACCGCGGTCAGTGCGACGTGATCACCGCCGACGGCCCCGTACGCGCCGACACCGCGTTCGTGGTGCCCCGTGACCCGATGCGGATCGTCTGCACCGGCGACTGGGTGGCGCTCGACGCCGACGGCGATCCGCGCTTCGTCCGTACGCTGCTGCCCCGTCGCACCGCTTTCGTCCGCTCCACGTCCTCCCAGCGGTCCGAGGGGCAGGTACTCGCCACCAACATCGACCACATCGCCATCTGCGTCTCGCTCGCCGTCGAGCTGGACCTCGGCCGCCTGGAGCGCTTCCTCGCGCTCGCGCTGTCCAGCTCCAGCGGCGCCGCGCTGCTCGGTGACGGCGCGGACGCGGGCCACAGCCCCGAACCGATCGTGCTGCTCACCAAGGCGGACCTGGTGCCCGACGCGGTCACCCTGTCCCACCTCGTCCAGGACGTCGAGGGGATCGCCCCCGGCGTCCAGGTGCTGCCCGTCAGCTCCACCACGGGCGAGGGGCTCGACGTCTTCGGCGCCGTCGTCTCCGGCGGCACGAGCGTGCTGCTCGGCATCTCCGGCGCGGGCAAGTCGACCCTGGCCAACACCCTGCTCGGCATGGACGTGATGGAGGTGCGGGCCGCCCGGGAGGTCGACGGCAAGGGCCGGCACACCACCACGACCCGCAACCTGCTCGTCCTGCCGAACGGGGGCGTCCTCATCGACACCCCCGGGCTGCGCGGAGTGGGCCTGTACGACGCCGGGACCGGGGTCGGCGAGGTGTTCTCCGAGATCGAGGAGCTGGCCACCCGATGCCGGTTCCACGACTGCGCCCACGACGCCGAACCGGGGTGCGCCGTCCTCGGCGCGTTGGAGGACGGGGTCCTGCCCGAGCGGCGGCTCGACAGTTACCGCAAGCTGATCCGCGAGAACCAGCGGATCGTCGCCAAGACCGACGCCCGGGTGCGCTCCGAGATCCTGCGGGACTGGAAGCGCAAGGGCGCGGAGGGGCGCGCGGCCATGCAGGCCAAGCGCGGCCGGGTGCGGTAGCCGGAGCCAGGGGGTGCCCGGTCGGCCATGGCGGGTCCGCGACGCCTGGCAAGGCGCCTCGCCCCGAAGGCCGCGCCCTGCTTCCGGCCCTGACCGGCAGGACACCTCCTACGGTTCGACGTCCGAAAACCGCGAGTGCGGCGGCCCCGGCTGCCGCACACTGGACGGTGTGATGGACGAACGGACCCGGTACGAGGCGGTGTGCAGCCGTGACGCACGGTTCGACGGCGCGTTCTTCTTCGCCGTCGTGACCACCGGCATCTACTGCCGGCCGAGCTGCCCCGCCGTCACGCCCAAACGCGTCAACGTGCGCTTCTACCCCACCGCCGCGGCGGCCCAGGCGGGCGGCTTCCGGGCCTGCCGGCGCTGCCGCCCGGACGCCGTGCCCGGCTCCGCCGAGTGGAACGTCCGCGCGGACGTCGTCGGCCGGGCCATGCGGCTGATCGGCGACGGCGTAGTGGACCGCGAAGGCGTCCCCGGGCTCGCCGGGCGGCTCGGTTACAGCGCCCGGCAGGTCCAGCGCCAGCTCACCGCCGAGCTGGGCGCGGGACCTGTCGCGCTCGCGCGGGCCCAGCGCTCCCACACCGCCCGGGTGCTCCTCCAGACCACCGGGCTGCCGGTCACCGAGATCGCCTTCGCCGCCGGGTTCGCCAGTGTCCGGCAGTTCAACGACACCATCCGGCAGATCTACGCCCGGACCCCCAGCGCCCTGCGCACCGAGGCCGGTACGGGGCTCGGCGGCGGACGCCGCGAGGGGATGCGGGCCGGGATCCCGCTGCGGCTCGCCCATCGGGGCCCGTACGCCACCGCCGCCCTGTTCGACCTGCTGGCCGCCGAGGCGGTCGCGCGCGTGGAGGAGGTGGCGGGCCCGCCCGGCCGCCGCACCTACCGGCGTACCCTCCGGCTGCCGTACGGGACCGGGCTCGTCGCGGTCGACGAGGCGTCGCCCGGCGGCCCCTGGCTGGAGGCCCGGATCCAGCTCACCGACCTGCGCGACCTGACCACCGCCGTCCAGCGGGTGCGCCGCCTGTTCGACCTGGACGCCGATCCGTACGCCGTGGACGAGGCGCTGGCCGCCGACCCCCGGCTCGCCCCGCTGGTCGCCGCCCGCCCCGGGCTGCGCTCGCCGGGCGCGGCCGACCCGGAGGAGGCCGCGGCGCGGACCCTGGTGGGGCGCGCGGACGCCGGGGAACTGGTCGAGCGGTACGGCAAGGCGCTGGACGTGCCGTGCGGCGGGCTCACCCATGTGTTCCCGGAGCCCGGCGTGCTCGCCGGTTCTGCCGAGGACCCGGTGCTGCGGGCCCTGGCCGGCGCGCTCGCCGACGGCCGGCTGCGGCTGGACGCCGGGGCCGACCGGGACGAGGCGGAACGGACTTTGCTGACACTGCCCGGGATCGGCCCGCGCACCGCCGCCCTGATCCGGATGCGGGCGCTCGGCGACCCCGACGTGGACCCGTACGCGACGCCGGGCGCGGAGCGGTGGCGGCCCTGGCGCTCCTACGCCGTACGCCATCTGGAAGCGGCGGGGACGGCGGTCCTGAGCTGACCCCGGCCGCCGGGGCTACTCCGCTCAGCCCCAGAGCACCGCGCCCAGCCAGGCGCCCGCCACCAGCAGACAGCAGAACAGCTCCACCAGCACCGCGTAGCCCGTCGCCCGCATCACCGAGCGCACCGACGCCCAGCCCGCGCCGCGACTGCCCAGCCGCAGCCGCTCCGCACCGAAGATGGCGCCCACGTATCCGAGGACCCCGCCCACCACGGGCACCACGAAGAACCCCACGATCCCCGCGACCCCGCCGATCATCAAGGTCCGGCGGGGCGCCCCCGACTCACCCGGGCGGCGAGGTGGCAGCAGCGGCTTGAGGGCCTGGTTCAGCAGCATCAGCGCCGTCGCACCGATCAGGACGCCCCAGGCGGCCGGCGTCATGTCCGTCAGCGCCCACCACAGCACCGCCGCCCAGACGATCGCCTGACCCGGCACGCCCGGCGCCAGCACCCCGACCAGACCCAGCAGCATGACCAGGCCCACGGCGACGAGCTGCCACACACTCATCTGACCAGCCTGCCGGAGAGTGCCCCGCTCTGCTCGTCAGCGCACCCGCGGCCACCTGCGCCGATGCCGCCGCCATCAGGCCGACTCGGTACGGGCCACCCAGCCACGCTCGTACGCATGCCAGCCCAGCTGGAGCCGCGTGGAGACCCCGGTCAGCTCCATCAGGCCCTTGACCCGGCGCTGTACGGTCCGCAGTCCCAGATCCAGCTGCTTGGCCACACTGGCGTCCGTCAGCCCCGCCAGCAGCAGCGACAGGATCTCCAGGTCCATCGGGTCCGGCCCGCCCCTGTTCTCGCGCACCCCGCCGCCCTCGCCCAGCCGCAGCGGCATCGCCTCCCGCCACACGGCCTCGAAGAGGCCCGTCAGCGACTCCAGCAGACCGCTGGCGTGCACCACCAGGGCGGCGGGCTCCTCGCCGCGACCGGTCAGCGGGACCATCGCGAGGCTTCCGTCGGCGATCACCAGCTTCGTCGGCACCCGGTCCACCACCCGGCACTGCTCGCCCCGGTTCAGCGCCGCCGACAGCTCCAGGATCCCGAACGGGGTCGACAGCACCTCGCGCTCGAACACCAGCCGGTACCTCACCCCGCGCGAGGCGGCCCGCTCCCCGGACTCGTTCCCCATCCCGGTCACCGCGATCGGCTCGCCCGTCACCAGGGCGCACACCTCGGTCGCCGCCCCCAGCCGCACCTGGTGGAAGCGCTGCTCGACGGCGCCCGCCCCCGTCACCACCTCCACCAGATCGTGCACCGCGGGTTCGCTCGCCTCGGCCCGGTACTCCTCGGCGAGCAGCGCGGACGCCTGCTCCGCCTGCTCCAGCTCGTGCCGCTGCCGGATCAGCAGCGCGCCCAGCGCCACACCGGGCGGCGCCGCCACCCAGCGGCCCGGACGGGCCGAGGACCGGGCGGTCAGGCCCTGCTGCTCCAGCCGTCGCAGCACACGTTCGGCGTCCGCCTCGGACAGCGCCAGCCGGTGCGCGAGATCGCTGAGCTCCACGGCTCCCGCCGCGACGAGCGTGCGGTACGCGGCTTCCTGTCTCTCGTCGAGACCTATGGCCCCCAGCATTCTCCGACCTCCCCGGGTGTGGTGATCGCGCATCACGGCGCCCCTGCGGCGGGTCCCGGGTGGCGGAAAAGGGCCACGGCGTAAACCCGCCGCCCACATCATCCCCTGTACCTCCGGCCCCTCTGTCACTTGGTGCCACCGCAGCACCAACAGCCTTCGGGATGCGACCTCTTGGGCTAGTTTGTTCCGGATTGACCTGAAGGAAGTGATGTGCCCGGGACGGCCTGAGCGTGTCGTTCCGAGCGGAAGCCGGACGTGGAGTCGCAGGGCCTCCCGGCAGGCTCACCGGCGCGAAGGTTTCCTTGAGTGACGACGGCGGCGAGACCTGGCACGCGGCCACCACCGCGCAGCGGGGCGGCCGCTGGACCGCGACCGTCGACCACGCGGACGCGGCGGGGAAATCCGTCACCCTGCGGACGGAAGTGAGCGACGCGCAGGGCAACTCCGTCGTCCGGACCGTCAACGACACGTACGTCGTGCGCTGAATCTGCGATCGGTCGACCATATGAACGGCTGAAACGCTGATATGCCGATCACTCCGGCCGGTTCGCCGGGCGTCCTTCCCGTGGGGGAGTGAGCCGCCCGGCGGACCCTGTTTACGGGCCGCTTTTTCCTGATGCCCCGTTTTCGGACCGCCTCCGCGGTGGACAATAAGGGCATGAGTCAGCAGGGGGAGAAGCCCGCCGCCCACGAGGACGACTGGTGGCGCAAGCTGTACGACGAGTCCGCGCCGGACACCGGTCCCAGCAGGGCGGACGACAGCCTCGACGACCGCTTCGACTCCGTGTCGAACACGGTGAGCAGGCCGGTGGACGACCACCGCGACACCGTGCGCGAGACCGTCCGGGATCCGTACGCGGAGGTGTACGGGGAGGTGTACGGGGACCCGTACGCGGACCGGCACGAGGAACCGGACGCGGACCGCGACGGGGACCGGGACGAGGGCCGGTACGCGGATGCGTACCGGCCGCCGGAGCCGATCCGGTCCGTGGTGACGCAGCGGGCCCCGGCCCCGGTCCCGGCAGCGGACCCGGTCCCGGCAGCGGATCCGGCCCCGAAAGTGGCTCCGGAAGCGGCTCCGGACCTCATGCCGGATCCACGGTCGGCCTGGGACCCACATGTGCAGCGCGATCCGCGGCCGGAGCCGGAGTTGGAGTCGGAGCCGGCCGCCGGTTCCGACCGGACCGTTGGTCCTGACCGGACCGTTGGTCCTGACCGGACCGTTGGTCCTGACCGGACCGTTGGTCCTGACCGGACCGTTGGTCCTGACCGGACCGTTGGTCCTGACCGGA
>NZ_JBIDBC010000004.1:0-43995 GCF_043202835.1 Streptomyces sp. NPDC048142 | reverse complement strand
GGACCGTTGGTCCCGAGTCGCCCGCCCCGCCTCCGCCGCCGCCCCCGTCCTCCCCTCCGGCGCCTCCGCACACCACCGCCTTTCCCGCCCCCTGGGAGGCGCCCGCCGGGCAGTCGGGGCCCCGGACGTTCGCCGCGCCGCGCGTGCCGGAACCGCCCGAGCCCGACGCGCCGGCCGAGCCCGCCCTCGCGCCCGACCCCAGCGCCCTGCACGAACTTCCGCCGGATCCCGCCTCCGCGGCCGACGGCCGGCCGGCCGTCGGGCACCTCGGGGACCGGCCGCCCACCTACGACGCCGAGCCCGCCGCCCTGCCCTCCGCCACCTCGGAGAACCTGGACGGACTGGTCCCCGACACCGTCCTGGACGGCGCGCGGTACGGGACGTACACCCTGCGCGCCGTCTCCGTACGCGGTGACTCCGCCCGCTTCCGGGGCGAACCCCGGCGCGACGGACTGCTCACCGCCCGCTTCGGGACCGCCGAGAGCGCCCTCGTCCTCGTCGCCGTGGCCGGCGGCAGGCGGGCCGGCGAAGCGGCGCATCTCGCCGCGGCGGACGCCTGCCGCTGGATCGGCGGGGCCGTCGCCCGCAGCCACGTCCGGCTCTCCGAGGACATAAGAGCGGGCCGCCGGGGCGACCTGAAGTCCGGGCTGCACCGGCTCACCGACCGTACGTACGGCAAGCTGCGCGCCCGCGCCGCCGAACTCGGCGTCGAACCGGACGCGTACACCGCGAGCCTCCGCTGCCTCCTGCTGTCCGCCGACCCCGACTGCCGCACCCGGGTCTTCTTCGGCGTCGGCAGCGGCGGTCTCTTCCGCCTCCGCGACGGACTCTGGCAGGATCTGGAGCCCGTCATTCCGCAGAGCGGCGTCCCGCAGCCGGGTGACGAGCAGGAGGAGGGCCCGGACGGGGACCGGCTGACCATGGACCTCCAGATCACCGCTCCGCCTTCCCCGCACAGCGAGGGCCCCGCCCGGCCGCCCGCCGAGCCCTTCCGCTTCCGGGCCTCCGTGGCGCGGCCCGGCGACACGCTGATGCTGTGCAGTAACGGACTCGCCGAGCCGATGCGCGGCGAACCGGAACTCCCCGGCGAGCTCGCCGAGCGCTGGGGGAACTCCGGACCGCCCGGACTGCCCGCCTTCCTCGCCGACACCCAGCTGCGGATCAAGGGGTACGCCGACGATCGCACCTGCGCCGCCGTCTGGGAGGCGTAACCGCGCACGCCGTGGGTTGATGGATTCCGGAGCCCGGCCGACCGGCTTTCTCGGGCTCCGGAGTCCGGAAACGCCGAAGTGCACGGAGCACGGGCAAGGAAGGGTGCGCACCCATGGCCAAGCAGAACGTGGCGGAGCAGTTCGTCGACATCCTCGCCAGGGCAGGCGTCAAACGTTTGTACGGCGTCGTCGGCGACAGCCTGAACCCCGTCGTGGACGCCATCCGGCGTAACTCGGCCATCGACTGGATCCACGTCCGGCACGAGGAGACCGCCGCCTTCGCGGCCGGTGCGGAAGCGCAGGTCACCGGATCGCTCGCGGCCTGCGCCGGCTCCTGCGGACCGGGCAACCTGCACCTGATCAACGGTCTGTACGACGCGCACCGCTCCATGGCCCCGGTGCTGGCCCTCGCCTCGCACATCCCCTCCAGCGAGATCGGCCTCGGTTACTTCCAGGAGACCCATCCGGAGCTGCTGTTCCAGGAGTGCAGCCACTACAACGAGATGATCTCCAACCCGGAGCAGATGCCGAGGCTGCTCCAGACGGCGATCCAGCACGCCATCGGCCGCGGCGGCGTCAGCGTCGTCTCGATGCCGGGCGACATCGCCTCCAAGCCCGCCCCGGAGAAGAGCATCGAGCACGCCCTCGTCACCGAGCGGCCGACCGTACGGCCCGGCGACGACGAGATCGACAAACTCTGCCGCTTGGTGGACAAGGCCAAACGGGTGACGCTGTTCTGCGGCAGCGGCACCGCCGGGGCGCACGCCGAGGTCATGGAGTTCGCCGAGAAGATCAAGTCCCCGGTCGGGCACGCGCTGCGCGGCAAGGAGTGGATTCAGTACGACAATCCGTACGATGTCGGGATGAGCGGGCTGCTCGGCTACGGCGCCGCGTACGAGGCGACGCACGAGTGCGACCTCCTCATCCTGCTCGGCACGGACTTCCCGTACAACGCCTTCCTCCCGGACGATGTGACGATCGTCCAGGTCGATGTGCGCCCCGAGCACCTCGGCCGCCGCTCCAAGCTCGACCTCGCGGTCTGGGGCGATGTGCGCGAGACCCTGCGCTGTCTGACGCCCCGGGTGAAGCCCAGGTCCGACCGCAGGTTCCTCGACCGGATGCTGAAGAAGCACGCCAACGCCCTGGAGGGCGTGGTCAAGGCCTACACCCGCAAGGTCGACAAGCACGTTCCGATCCACCCCGAGTACGTCGCCTCCGTGCTGGACGAGATGGCCGACGAGGACGCCGTGTTCACCGTCGACACCGGCATGAACAACGTGTGGGCCGCCCGCTATCTGACGCCCAACGGCAGGCGGCGCGTGATCGGTTCGTTCAGCCACGGCTCGATGGCCAACGCCCTGCCGCAGGCGATCGGCGCCCAGTTCACCGACCTGGGCCGGCAGGTCGTCGCGATGTCCGGCGACGGCGGATTCTCCATGCTGATGGGCGACTTCCTCACCCTGGTCCAGTACGACCTGCCGGTGAAGGTCGTCCTGTTCAACAACTCCTCGCTCGGCATGGTCGAGTTGGAGATGCTCGTCGCCGGCCTTCCGTCCTACGGGACGGCCAACAAGAACCCCGACTTCGCCGCCATCGCCCGTGCGTCCGGCGCCTACGGTGTCCGTGTGGAGAAGCCCAAGCAGTTGCAGGGCGCGCTCAAGGACGCGTTCAAGCACAAGGGCCCCGCCCTCGTCGACGTCGTCACCGACCCGAACGCACTGTCCATCCCGCCGAAGATCAGCGCCGACATGGTCACCGGCTTCGCGCTCTCCGCCAGCAAGATCGTGCTCGACGGCGGAGTGGGCCGGATGCTCCAGATGGCCCGCTCCAACCTCCGTAATGTGCCGCGCCCCTGACGGTCGCCGGGGGCGAACACGCCGCCGGGCCGCCCGTCACCGGAGCGCGCCGCGCGGACATCCCTGGTCAAGGAGATCAGTGGCCGTGGTCGACCGGGCCGAAGAAGTCGGTGTGGCCGGCGGTGTTCGTGGGAAGTCAACGGAGGCTGCGCCCATGCGGTGATGGTGTGCGCGGGTGGGATGTTCCGTGCGCCCCTTGCCGCTCCTGACCGTCCACTTATTGATGAGTCGACAAGCGTGACCGTGTGCGTACAAGGGCATGCATGCCGTGAGGCTGTTCGACGGGCAGTCTGACCGGAGGAGGTCGGTTCACTGTGCGGGCGGGGGAAATGACGAAGCGTCAGAAGAGGGTCGCGGTCGTCGAGGGGCACGGCCCCCGGGGGCGGAGACCAGGTGAAGTGGCGCCGCCGGCCCGGATGCGCCGAAAGGTGGGTCACGCCGAACGGTCGGCGGTGGGGGAAGTGCGCCGGGAACTACGGGAGTTCCTCCGGCATCGCTCCGGCCGGGAGCAGGCCGAGGCGGCGGAGCTGCTGGTGAGTGAACTGGTGACCAACGCCCTCATCCACACCCGGCACGGGGCCGTGGTCACCGCCACGGCGACCTCCGCCCGACTGCGGGTGGAGGTCCAGGACTTCGCGTCGGAGGACCTGCCCGCGCCGTACGTACCGAACGCCGACGACGGTACGCACGGCAGGGGCCTGATCCTGGTCCGGAGCCTGGCTGACGCCTGGGGCGTGGAGGCGCAGGCCCTGGGCAAGGTCGTCTGGTTCGAGCTGGGCGGCGGAAGGCCCTGAGAGGCCCTCCGCCGCCCAGGGCCGGTCGGCACATTCCCGTCTGCCGACCGACCCTGGGCGCGATCAGCCGAACTGCTGCTCCAGATCCTTGAGTTTCTGTTCCAGCGAGTCGAGCCGGGGGAGTGTCTGGGTGTCGTCCTCGGCAGTGAGGTCGACGGCCCCCGGGTCACTTCTCCGGTTCGGCGCGTTGAGGCTCTTCGAGTTCGAACCGTCCGCCGGCTGCTTCGGGCCGACGGCTTGCAGGGATGGCCGGGGTCGCAGAGGCAGCTGACCCGGCTCTGCTATGGCGGGCTCCGCGACGGCCGACGCGCCGCCCGAACCCGAGGTGAGGGCGGGCACGTCCACCTGCTGCCCGCCCCGGCCGCCGCGTCCCCAGCCCCGGTTCTGCCGGTTCAGGGCCTTGATGCGGGCCCGGTCCAGCTTCTCCTGGTCACGTCGGCGCAGCCGGTCCTGCTCGCGTTCCTTGCGGTCCTCCCGCACCTCGTCCACCGCCTCGTCCAGGGTGCGGACGCCCTCCAGAAGCATCAGCGACCAGGCGCCGAAGGTCTCCCGGGGGGCCCGCAGCCAGCGGACGATCCGGATCTGCGGCAACGGACGGGGCACCAGGCCCTGTTCGCGCAGCGCGGCGCGGCGGGTCTGCTTCAGCGCGCGGTCGAAGAGCACCGCGGCCGAGAGGGACATCCCCGCGAAGAAGTGCGGAGCGCCCGCGTGGTCCATGCCCCGGGGGGCGTGCACCCAGTTGAACCAGGCGGCGGCCCCGGCGAACGTCCACACCAGCAGCCGGGAGCCGAGGGCCGCGTCTCCGTGGCTCGCCTCCCGTACGGCCAGCACCGAACAGAACATCGCGGCGCCGTCCAGCCCGAACGGAACCAGGTACTCCCAGCCGCCGGTGAGGTTCAGATTCTGCCGGCCGAAGCCGACGAGCCCGTGGAAGGAGAGCGCGGCGGCGACCGCCGCGCAGCAGAACAGCAGGACGTACGAGGCGGTGGCGTAGAGCGCTTCCTTGCGTCTGCGGCGGTCCTCGCTGCGTTCCCAGGAGTCGTCGGCCGCGGCCTTGCCGGCGGCACGCTTGCCGCGTGCGACCACCGTCACCGCCGCCATGACCCCCACGAGCAGTACGGCGCCCGGAAGCAGCCAGTCAAGCGATATGTCGGTCAGTCTCATGCGCGGTCCCTTGCGTCACGTAGGGCGTTTCGTGCGCCATCGTGACGGAATTCCCGTCCCGCTCCGGTGGTTTCGGGACAAGAGCACGCCATGGGGGTGGGAGAGACCATCTATGGGTGGAATCTTCTCGAACGGTCTCCCGGCCGGGCCGAGTTGTGTTCGATTCCACGTCATCCGGACGGGCGGTGTGGATCAAGAAGCTGCTGCGAGCTTCCGCACCCGGTCCGCGTCACAGGTACGCGGGCAGGTCACACAGGTGTCCTCGGGGCGCAGGGTGTAGAAGAGGCAGCAGCTCGCCCGGTCCCGGGTCGGCAGCGACCGGCCATCGGGTCCGGTCAGCTCGCGGAAGCCCGCGGTGCCGACGTACGGCTTGGTCGTGCCGGGGAGCAGCAGCTCCAGCTCGGCCATCGCCCGGCGCTCCTCGCCCAGCAGGTGCGCGATGTACCAGAGGCCCTCGACGATCTCGTCCGTCGCCATCCCCCACAGGGCCCGCTTTCCGCGCCGCATGCGCGGCCCGAAGCCGTCCAGCACGGGACCGAGGTGCTCGGTCAGGGAGGCCAGGACCTCGGCCCGCAGCGCCGCCTCGTCCGCGACGACCCAGGCCCCGGGCAGGTCGGCGGCCGGGTCGTCCGGCAGGCAGGCGAAGGCGCGGACCCGCACGGTCAGGTGCCCCAGAGCCCGCTGGAAGGCCACGTCCTCGACCGGGATCCGCGGCACCCGGTGCTGCAGGAACCAGGGCACCGTCACCAGCAGACAGGCGGGCCAGGCGTACCGGTGCAGACCGAAGCTCGCCACCACGTCCGGGCGGGCCTGCCGGCCGTAGTCGCGCAGCACCTGGGCGTTGTCCCAGGCGAGGAAGGAGTCCACGGCGGCGCCGCCGGCCGCCAGCTCGGCCGCGCCGACCCAGCCCGCGCCGGACGGGGCGACGGCGTCACCGTCGAGCACGTCGGCCCGCAGTCCGGGGAACACCTCGGTCAGGCGGGCGTACGCGGCGGTCACGGGGGACGTCGCGGCACCGGTGAACGGCGGGGAGAGGGTCATGCAGGGGACCACCGAATCGGGATCGTTTGCAGGTAAGGCTTACCTTACCCGATGCCGTCGATGTTTGAACTGCAGCCTCCTCCCTCTATCGTGCACAGGAGGTCCGGCGCACGCGAGTCGGCCCGCGGCAGGTGGAGGAGGTCCGGGTGGAGCAGGGCAGCGCGCGCGAGGGCGCACGTCCGGCGTACGCCCCCGGAGCGTTCCCGCGCACCGCGGCGGAGGGCTGGATTCCGAAAGGCCGAGTGCCGGAACAGGCCCAGGGCGACCGGGCCGGCGGAGACCAGGCCCGGAGCGACCAGACCCGGAATGACCAGACCCAGGGTGGCCGGGCCCGGAGCGAACAGGCTCAGGGTGACCAGGCCCGGAGCGAGCAGGCCACGGGAGAGCGAGTCACGGGAGAGCACGCCCGGGGCGAGCACGCCCACAGTGAGCCTCCCGCGCCGCGTGCCGTTCGGCGCCACTCCATCCGCGGCCAGATCCTGGACGCCCTGCGCGCCGCCCTCGTCGACGGCGAACTGGTGCCCGGCCAGGTGTACTCCGCCCCCGTGCTCGGCGCCCGCTTCGGGGTCTCCGCGACGCCGGTGCGCGAGGCCATGCAGCGGCTGGCCGTCGAGGGCGCCGTCGAGGTCGTGCCGAACCGCGGCTTCCGGGTCAGCGAACGCGGCCCCCGTGAGCTGGCCGAGCTGGCCGAGGTGCGGGCGCTGATCGAGGTCCCCGTGATGCTGAGCCTGGCCCGTACGGTCCCGGCGCACCGGTGGAGCGTCCTGCGCCCGCTGGCGGAGGCCACGGTCACGGCGGCGGCCGCGGGCGACCGGGCCGCCTACGCCGAGTCCGACCGGGCCTTCCACCGCGCGGTCCTCACGCTGTCGGGCAACGAGCAGCTCGTGACCGTGGCCGACGAACTGCACCGGCGCTCCCAGTGGCCGCTGGTGTCGGGCCCCGCCACCCGTCGGGCCGACCTGCTGGCGGACGCCTCCGAGCACACCGCCCTGCTCGACGCCCTCATCGCCCAGGACCTCGCCGTCGTCAACGCCCTGGTCCGCGAGCACTTCACCGGCGCCGACGGCTGACCCGGACGGCCCGCGCCCGGGGCCCGGGTCCCGGCCGACGACGACCGCGTCGGAGGCTGCGGGCCTCGGCTCAGCCCGCCTCCGCGGAGCGCTGGGCCGGGGGGCCCAGGTACGGGGCCAGCCAGGTGGGTACGCCGCCGAGGAGCCGGAACAGCCGGCCCGCCTCGGCGCGCAGCCGGGCCGCCTCCGGTTCCGGTTCCGCCTCCGCGAGCGAGATCAACGCCGGCGCCGTACCGACCAGGAACCCCAGCTCCTCCCGGATCCGCAGCGACTCCGCGAAGCCGTGCCGGGCCTCGGCCAGCTCCCCCTCGCGCAGGGCGAGCGCGGCCAGATGCCGCCAGGTGGACGAAAGGAGCAGCTCGTCGCCCCGGGTCGCCGCACCGGCGTGCGCCCGGCGGAACGCGGCGCGCGCCGACTCCGGCGACTCCGCGATGTTCTGGGCGATCAGCCCGCGCCGGAAGTCCAGCAGCGGCCGGGCCGGGGAGGCGGGGGCCAGCAGCGCCGCCGACCGGCTCAGCGCCACGCTCGCCTCGTCGGCCCGGTCCCGTACCGCCAGGAGGGTCGAGGCGTACGCCAGATGGCCCCGCTCGGAGGCGGCCGCGCCGCGCTCGTCGTCGCTGCGGGCGATGGCCTCCGCCGTGCGCAGGGCGTCCTCGGCGTCGGTCCAGCCCTGCCCGGTGTAGAGACAGCGCTCCGTCAGCAGGGCGGTGCGCTGGAGCGCCGAGGCCGGGTCGGTGACGGCGTGGTGCTCCAGCAGTGCGGCCGCGTCCGTCCAGCAGGCGCGTGACCGCAGCCGCCATACCGCGGTCTGGAGCGGCGGATCGTCATCTGCTGTCGTTCCGGAACCAGACATGGCGGTATGCGCCACATTGCCCTCCCCGAGCGCGCCATTGTGCTGTTGGGTACGGCGCATCTCAGCACGGAATGGCACGCCGGGCCAAGGGGTCCGGACCATGTCAGGTGAAAGATTTCACAATCGGCCGGAGTGTGACGGTGTCCGCCGGACCCCGTGCGCGGCCGGAAGATCAGCTCATACGCAGGGCGAGGAAGAAGTCGAGCTTGTCCTCCAGGCGTGAAAGATCACGCCCCGTCAACTGCTCGATCCGTCCGACGCGATAGCGCAGCGTGTTGACGTGGAGGTGCAGCCGGGCCGCGCAGCGGGTCCAGGACCCGTCGCAGTCCAGGAAGGCCTCCAGCGTCTCGATCAGCTCTGCCCGGTGGCGCTGGTCGTAGTCGCGCAGCGGGTCCAGCAGCCGGGCGGTGAACGCGCGCCGGACGTCGTCGGGGACGAACGGCAGCAGCAGCACGTGCGAGGCCAGTTCGTGGTGGCCGGCCGCGCAGACCCGCCCCGGGCGTGCCGCGGCCACCCGGCGGGCGTGCCGGGCCTCTTCCAGGGCGCCGCGCAGCCCTTCGGCGGAATGTACGGCCGCGCTGACGCCCAGTGTCAGCCGGCCGTCGTCGGCGAGGCCGGCCGAGAGCGGTTCGCGCACGGAGGCCAGCAGCGCGTCGGCGTGCAGTCCGGGGTCCGCGTCGAGGGCGTCGGCGTTCTCGGCGCCCGCCCGCCCGGCCTCGCCCTCCGCGTCCTCCCCGGAGTCCGCGGGCACGGTGGTGAGTGTGGGCAGCGGCACCAGGGCGATGGCCTCCTCGCCCGTGTGGGCGACGGCGATCCGGTCGGCGGAGTCGGGGCCGCTGACCGCCGGGTCGACGAGGATCTCCTCCAGCAGCGCCTGGGCCACCGGGCCGCTCGCGATGTCGCCCGCGGCGACGGCCTGGCCCGTGGCGCTCCAGTCGACCCGGGCCACCACGACCTGCCACTGCGGGGCCACGCCGAGGCCGGGCAGCAGGACCGGTGCGGCGACCCGCAGTCTGGCCGCGATCTCGGCGGGTGCGGCGCCAGCCTGGACCAGCTCCAGGACCTCCTGGGCGAGCCTGCGGCGTACCGTACGGGCCGCGTCGCGGCGGTCGCGCTCGACCGCGATCAGCTGGGTGACGCCCTGGAGCAGGTCGAGCCGGGCGGCGGGCCAGTCCGATGCGTCCGCCTCGACCGCCAGCAGCCAGTCGGAGAGCAACGACTCCCGTACGTCGCGGGCGGCCGGCACCGCGCCCCGGCCGGTGTTCCGGATCGGGAAGAGCGAATACGTCGTACCGGCGATCGTGGCCCGGTGCGGACCCCGGCGGCCGGTCCGGGTCGCGGCCAGGTGGTGTCCGGCCAGCGCCGCGCCCAGCGGTCCGGGCAGCGGCGCGCCCGCCCCGGCGATCTGGCGGCCCGTGGGGGACAGGACCCAGGCCCGCAGGTCCAGGTCGGAGGTGAGGAGGTCCAGGACCACCTCGGGGCCGCCGCCCGCCGGGCCCGAGGTCATCAGCCGCCGGTGCCGGTCCACCACGGCGGCCAGATCGCCCGCCCGCTCGCCGGAGACCTGACGTACGACGTACTCGGTGATCGTTGCGAAGGCAACGGTCTCGTGCACGGCGAAGAGGGGGAGGCGGTGGTGCCGGCACGCCTCGACCAGATCGGCGGGAATGTCGCCGAGTTCCGCCTCGCCGGCCGCGAGACCGGCCACCCCGGCGCCCGCCAGGATCCGGACGAACGGCTCGGAGTCCGCCGCGTCCCGGTGCCAGGCGAGGCCCGTGAGCACCAGTTCGCCGCCGGAGAGATAGCGGCTGGGGTCGCGCAGGTCGGTCGTCATGACGCCCCGGACCGTGCGGTCCAGCTCGTCCTCGCCGCCGAGCAGCCGCAGGCCCAGCGCGTCGGTCTCCAGCAGTGCGCGCAGCCGCATCTCGTCGCCGCCGATCTTTCCGTAGGGGGGAGTGGGTGAAGGAGGAGTGGTGAAGGAGGTCGTGGGCGGGGGGAGCCGTGGGGTGAACGGGTATCTGTGAATTGCGGTGAGGTTACTGATTCCCGCCATTCGTTCGAATCTACAAGACGAGGACGGAGAGCAGCCAACTCCTTCAGTGTTTCGGTGACTGCACCGGCAGGACCAGGGCTTGTGTACTGGGCCACACACCACATGAACACCACATGAACGAGCCAGTCGAGGGCCGGCCGTCCCCAGCCCCAGCGAACGACCCGATTGAGAAGAAGAGAGCCACTCATGGACTTCCTTCGCCCCGCCAGCTGGGAGGAGGCGCTCGCCGCCAAGGCCGAGCACCCCACGGCTGTGCCCATCGCGGGCGGCACCGATGTGATGGTCGAGATCAACTTCGACCACCGGCGGCCCGAGTACCTCCTGGACCTGAACCGCATCGGTGAGCTGTCCGAGTGGGAGGTGGGCCACACGAGCGTGCGGCTCGGCGCCTCCGTGCCGTACAGCGCCATCATGGAGCACCTGCGCACCGAGCTGCCCGGTCTGGCGCTCGCCTCGCACACCGTCGCATCCCCGCAGATCCGCAACCGCGGCGGCGTCGGCGGCAACCTCGGCACCGCCTCACCGGCCGGTGACGCCCACCCGGCCCTGCTCGCGGCCGGCTGCGAGGTCGAGGCCGAATCCGTACGCGGGACACGGCTGATTCCTATCGACGCTTTCTACACAGGGGTCAAGCGCAACGCCCTGGCGCCGGACGAGCTGATCCGGGCCGTGCACATCAGGAAGGCCGACGGACCGCAGCAGTACTCCAAGGTCGGCACCCGTAACGCCATGGTCATCGCGGTCTGCGCGTTCGGCCTCGCGCTGCACCCCGAGACCCGCACCGTGCGCACCGGCATCGGTTCCGCCGCCCCGACCCCGGTCCGGGCCAAGGAGGCCGAGGAATTCCTGAACGCCGCGCTCGAAGAGGGCGGGTTCTGGGAGAACGGCAAGATCATCACCCCCGCGATCGCCCAGCAGTTCGCCACCCTCGCGTCCGGCGCCTGCAACCCGATCGACGACGTACGCGGCACGGCGAAGTACCGCAGGCACGCGGTCGGCATCATGGCCCGCCGCACGCTCGGCTGGACCTGGGAGCAGTACCGCGGCGCGGGCCGCACGCTGGAAGGAGCTGCGTAACCATGCGAGTCAATTTCACGGTCAACGGCCGTCCGCAGGAAGCCGACGACGTGTGGGAGGGCGAGTCCCTCCTGTACGTCCTGCGTGAGCGCATGGGCCTGCCCGGCTCCAAGAACGCCTGCGAGCAGGGCGAGTGCGGTTCCTGCACGGTCCGCCTGGACGGGGTCCCGGTCTGTTCCTGTCTGGTCGCCGCCGGTCAGGTCGAGGGCCGCGAGGTCGTCACCGTCGAGGGCCTGGCCGACTACGCCAAGCACCGCGAGGACGCCCACCCCGGCGGCGGCTGCGCCTCCGGCGCGTGCGGCACCACCCTGGACGCCGCCAAGCGCCGGCAGGACCGGCCCACCGACGGCCGGACCGGCGAGGCAGCCCCGCTCTCCCCGATCCAGCAGGCGTTCATCGACGCCGGAGCCGTCCAGTGCGGCTTCTGCACCCCCGGCCTGCTCGTCGCCGCCGACGAGCTGCTGGAGAACACCCCCTCGCCGTCCGACCAGGACATCCGCGAGGCGCTCTCCGGCAATCTGTGCCGCTGCACCGGTTACGAGAAGATCCTCGACGCGGTCCGCCTCGCGGCCGCCCGTCAGGAAGAGGCGGTCCAGTCATGACGACGCCCCCGAAGGCCCAGACCGTACCGGCCGGCACGCCCACGAAGATCACCCAGGGTTCGCCCACCAAGGGCGGCATCGGCGAGTCCACGCTCCGCCCCGACGGCACCCTCAAGGTCACCGGAGAGTTCGCGTACTCCTCCGACATGTGGCACGAGGACATGCTGTGGGGCCAGACGCTGCGCTCCACCGTCGCGCACGCGGAGATCGTCTCCATCGACACCTCCGAGGCGCTGGCGACGTCCGGCGTCTACGCCGTGCTGACCTACGACGACCTCCCGGCCGAGATGAAGAACTACGGCCTGGAGATCCAGGACACCCCGGTCCTCGCCCACGGCAAGGTCCGCCACCACGGTGAGCCGGTCGCCATCGTGGCCGCCGACCACCCGGAGACCGCGCGCCGCGCCGCAGCCAAGATCAAGATCGAGTACCGGGAACTGCCCGTCGTCACCGACGAGGCATCCGCGCTCGCCGACGACGCGCCGCTGGTCCACGAGGGCCGCACGGACGAGTACATCAAGCACGTCCCGCACGCGAACGTCGTGCACAACCAGCCGATCATCCGCGGCGACGCCGACGAGGCCGCGAAGCGGGCCGACGTCGTCGTCAAGGGCGAGTACACCTTCGGCATGCAGGACCAGGCCTTCCTCGGTCCCGAGTCCGGGCTCGCCGTGCCCTCCGAGGACGGCGGCGTCGAGCTGTACGTCGCCACCCAGTGGCTGCACTCGGACCTCGAACAGATCGCCCCCGTCCTCGGCCTGCCCGAGGACAAGGTCCGCATGACGCTCTCCGGCGTCGGCGGCGCCTTCGGCGGCCGCGAGGACATCTCGATGCAGATCCACGCCTGCCTGCTGGCGCTCCGCACCGGCAAGCCCGTCAAGATCGTCTACAACCGGTTCGAGTCCTTCTTCGGACACGTCCACCGGCACCCGGCGAAGCTGTACTACGAGCACGGCGCCACCAAGGACGGCAAGCTCACGCACATGAAGTGCAGGATCGTCCTGGACGGCGGCGCCTACGCCTCCGCCTCCCCGGCGGTCGTCGGCAACGCCTCCTCGCTCTCGGTCGGCCCGTACAAGATCGAGGACGTCGAGATCGAGGCGGTCGCCCTCTACACCAACAACCCGCCCTGCGGCGCGATGCGCGGCTTCGGCGCGGTCCAGGCCTGCTTCGCCTACGAGGCGCAGATGGACAAGCTCGCGGCGAAACTGGACCTGGACCCGGTCGAGTTCCGGCAGCTCAACGCCATGGAGCAGGGCACCCTGCTGCCCACCGGACAGGCCTGTGACTCGCCGGCCCCGGTCGCCGAGCTGCTGCGCCGGGTCAAGGCCCGGCCGCTGCCGCCCGAGCAGGAGTGGCTGACGGCGGGCAGCGAAGGCACCGCCGTCGACATCCGCTCGCTGCCCGGCGGGCTCTCCAACACCACGCACGGCGAAGGCGTCGTCCGGGGCGTCGGCTACGCGGTCGGCCTGAAGAACGTCGGCTTCTCCGAGGGCTTCGACGACTACTCCACCGCCCGTGTGCGGATGGAGGTCATCAACGGCGAGCCGGTCGCGACCGTGCACACCGCGATGGCCGAGGTCGGACAGGGCGGCGTCACCGTGCACGCCCAGATCGCCCGTACCGAACTCGGGGTCAACCAGGTCACCATCCATCCCGCCGACACCCAGGTCGGCTCCGCCGGATCCACCTCCGCCTCCCGCCAGACGTACGTCACCGGCGGTGCGGTCAAGAACTCCTGCGAGGCCGTCCGGGAGCAGGTCCTGGAGATCGGCCGCCGCAAGTTCGGCACCTACCACCCGGCCTGGGCCACCGCCGAACTCCTCCTGGAGGACGGCAAGGTCATCACCGACGGCGGTGAAGTGCTCGCCGACGTGGCCGACGTGCTGGAGGACGAGGCGATCGACATCGAGCTGGAGTGGCGCCACCGGCCCACCGAGGCGTTCGACAAGCGCACCGGACAGGGCAACGGCCACGTCCAGTACTCCTTCGCCGCGCACCGCGCGGTCGTCGAGGTCGACACCGAGCTCGGCCTGGTCAAGGTCATCGAACTGGCCTGCGCCCAGGACGTCGGCAAGGCGCTCAACCCGCTCTCCGTCCTCGGCCAGATCCAGGGCGGCACCCTCCAGGGCATGGGCGTCGCCGTGATGGAGGAGATCATCGTCGACCCGAAGACCGCGAAGGTGCGCAACCCGTCCTTCACGGACTACCTGCTCCCCACCATCCTCGACACGCCGACGATCCCGGTCGACGTGCTCGAACTCGCCGACGAGAACGCCCCGTACGGGCTGCGCGGCATCGGCGAGGCCCCCACCCTGTCGTCCACCCCGGCCGTCCTCGCGGCGATCCGGAACGCGACCGGTCTTGAGCTCAACAGGACACCGGTGCGGCCCGAACACCTCACCAGCACCTGAGAGCCTGCCGGGTGACCTCTGACCGGGCGGCCACGCCCTGGCACGCACGCTTCCGGCGTTGCCGAAATGCCCTAGTAGCTCCGCTACAAGGCCATCCCGGCGCCTTGGAATCGCACGCACCATGCCGCGTCCGCTTTCCGATCGAAGGCCACCCGGCAGGCTCTGAGAGCCTGCCGGGCGATCTCCCACCGGTCCTCGCCCGGCAGCCTCCGAGCGGTTCCCCCCCGAACTCTCCGGGCGGTGCGCAGAGCCGAGAACGTCACACTTTCCGCACCCCGCACCGCCCGGAGGCACCAAGTACCGCACCGCTCGCGGTTCTTCGCCGTGCCGAGCGCACGGCAGCGCCACACGGATCATCCGTGCCGCCGGCACATCCGTTCTGCTTCAACAGTCCGTCCCGGCCGTCCCCGGGTCGTGCAGCCGACGCAGTCATCCCAAATCCCGCATTCAGGAATCTCCAAGCGGGTGCCCCTGTGAACCTTGGGAGTCAGGCATCATGACCCAGCAGTCAGTGGAACCGAAGACCAGCGCGGAGGCCGCGGGCCCCGGCTCGCGCGTCCCCGCCGGAAGATCATGGCTCGACCGGTACTTCCATATATCCGAACGAGGATCCTCGGTCGCGCGCGAGGTGCGCGGCGGCGTCACGACCTTCATGGCCATGGCGTACATCCTCCTCCTCAACCCGCTGATCCTCGGTGGGAAGGACGTCGACGACAACCTCCTCAGCCAGCCCGCGCTGATCACCGCGACCGCCTTCGCGGCGGCCGCGACGACCCTGCTCATGGGCTTCGTCGGCAAGGTGCCCCTGGCGCTCGCCGCCGGGCTCAGCGTCTCCGGGGTGCTCGCCTCGCAGGTCGCACCCAACATGACCTGGCCGCAGGCCATGGGCATGTGCGTGATCTACGGTGTGGTGATCTGCCTCCTGGTGGTCACCGGCCTCCGCGAGATGATCATGAACGCGATTCCGCTCGCGCTCAAGCACGGCATCACCATGGGCATCGGGCTCTTCATCGCCTTCATCGGCCTCTTCAAGGCCGGATTCGTCCACCAGGGCGTGGCGACCCCCGTCTCCCTCGGCCCGGCCGGTGAACTGGCCGGCTGGCCCGTCCTGATCTTCTGCGTGACCCTGCTCCTCATCTTCATGCTCCAGGCGCGCAACGTCCCCGGCGCGATCCTGATCGGCATCATCGTCGGCACCCTGGTCGCGATCGTCATCAACGCGATCGTCGACATCGACCCCAAGTCGTGGAGCAGCGGCCCGCCCGCCCTGGAGGGCAGCGCGGTCGCCATGCCCGACTTCTCGCTCTTCGGGAACGTCGAGTTCGGCGGCTGGGGCGACGTCGGAGTGATGACCGTCGGCATGATCGTCTTCACCCTGGTGCTGGCCGGCTTCTTCGACGCGATGGCCACCATCATCGGCGTCGGCACCGAGGCCAAGCTCGCCGACGAGAAGGGCCGTATGCCGGGCCTGTCCAAGGCACTGTTCGTCGACGGCGCCGGCGGCGTCATCGGCGGTGTCGCCTCGGGCTCCGGCCAGACGGTCTTCGTCGAATCGGCCACCGGAGTCGGCGAAGGAGCCCGGACCGGGTTCGCCTCCGTCGTCACCGGCCTGTTCTTCGCCGCCTGCCTCTTCTTCACCCCGCTCACCGCGATCGTCCCGACCGAGGTGGCCTCCGCCGCCCTCGTCGTCATCGGCGCGATGATGATGCAGAACGCCCGGCACGTGGACTGGGGCGACCGCTCGGTCGCCATCCCGGTCTTCCTGACCGTGGTCCTGATGCCCTTCACGTACACCATCACCACCGGTGTCGCCGCGGGTGTCATCGCGTACAGCGCCATCAAGCTCGCCCAGGGCCGGGCCCGCGAGGTCGGGGCCTTCATGTGGGGGCTGACGGTGATCTTCATCGTCTTCTTCGCCCTCAACCCGATCGAGAGCTGGCTGGGCGTCCACTGACGCGCCCGGTACCGCCCTCCTCCCCCCATCACCGGTGATCTTAAGGAGACACGCCATGCTGGACATCGCCGAAGAGCTGCACCGGTGGGTCTCTCAGGGCCGCGAGTTCGCCGTCGCCACCGTGGTGGCGGTCGGCGGCAGCGCGCCCCGGCAGCCGGGAGCCGCACTCGCGGTCGACCGCGACGGCACGGCCATCGGGTCGGTGTCCGGCGGTTGCGTGGAGGGGGCGGTCTACGAACTGTGCCAACAGGCCCTCGACGACGGGAAGTCCGTCCGCGAGCGCTTCGGCTACAGCGACGAGGACGCCTTCGCGGTCGGCCTGACCTGCGGCGGCGTCATCGACATCCTGGTGACGCCGGTACGGACGGACGACCCCGCCCGCCCGGTGTTCGCCGCAGCGCTCGCGGCCGCCGCGGAGGGGACGGCGGCCGCGCTGGCACGGATCACGGACGGGCCCGGCGAACTGCTCGGGCTCCCGCTCCTGGTCCGTACCGACGGAAGTTACGAGGGCGGGCTCGGCGGCCACCCGGCGCTGGACCGGACCGCCGCCGCCGAGACCCGTGCCCTGCTGGACGCGGGCCGCACGGAGCCGCTCACCATCGGGGCCGAGGGCTCCCGCTGCGGCCGGCCCATCGAGCTCCTGGTCGAGTCCAGTGTCCCGCCGCCCCGGATGATCGTCTTCGGGGCCATCGACTTCGCGGCCGCGCTCGTCGCGGCCGGGAAGTTCCTCGGCTACCGGGTCACCGTCTGCGACGCCCGACCGGTGTTCGCCACCCCGGCACGCTTCCCCGAAGCCGACGAGATCGTCGTCGACTGGCCCCACCGCTACCTCGCCGCCACCACGACCGACGCCCGCACGGTGCTCTGCGTCCTCACCCACGACGCCAAGTTCGACGTACCGCTGCTGGAGGCCGCCCTCCGCCTCCCGGTCGCCTACGTCGGCGCGATGGGGTCGCGCCGCACCCACCTGGAACGCAACGACCGGCTGCGCGAGGTCGGCCTCACCGACGGTGAACTGGCCCGGCTGCACTCGCCGATCGGCCTCGACCTCGGCGCCCGTACGCCGCAGGAGACGGCCCTGTCCATCGCCGCCGAGATCGTCGCGGTCCGGCGAGGCGGCAGCGGCGTACCGCTCACCGGGGCCCGTACCCCCATCCACCACGACACCAGCGGACAGCCACTCGTCTCGGTGGCTTGAGGTGGCCTGAAGTGGCTTGAGTTGGCTTTGAGGTGCCTGAGACGGTCTGAAGTGGCTTGAGGTGGCCTCAGCCCCCGGCCGGCCGGACCGCGGGCGCCCGCCCGAACCGGGCCAGCAGATGCCAGACCTTCTTCAGGTCCTGCTCCGCACGGCGCCCGGCACGTGCCGCGTCGCCGATGATCCGGGCGTCCAGATACCCGTCGACGGCGAGGGCCGCCCCGAGCTCGACGTACTCCGGCCCCCGGAAGCCGGGACGGCGGCGCAGCTCGTCGACGCCGATCCGGAACCCCTCGTGCCACTCGACGGGACACGGCAGCCTCCCGGCCGCGGCCTCCACCGCCGTCCCCCGGTACGTCGGGTCGAGCACGAGCGCCTCCACCTCCCGGTCCAGCCGGACCGGAACGTGGATCTGCGCCTCGATGTAGTCGTCCAGGGCGTCACGGTCGTCCGCCGCCGCCAGCTCCACGAGCCCCGACATCCGGGCCGCGACCCCGAAGCGCTCGGGCTCGGCGGCGCTGTCCGGATAGCAGAAGGTGGCCGAGCCGAGGACGTCCGCCGCCAGCCGGAAGTGCGCCGACCCGAACCGGGGCGCGCCGCCGATGGAAGCGCGCCGGACGTCCAGCGCCCCGTAGACGGGCCGCTCGGCCGGCCCGGCCCGGTCGTACGCGCCGCCGAAGATCCGGCTCTCCCAGTGCCACCGGTCACCGCCGGGGTGCGCGGTGAGCCCGCCGTTGCTGGTCCCGGTCACGAACTGGGAGACGTACGAGCCGTCCTCGCGCAGCCGCTCCAGGATCGGCCGCCCCGCCACCGTACGGTCGGGGTGGAAGTTCAGCGTGACGCGCGGTCCGGCGTCCAGGGGCGCCCCCGAGGACAGCGACGTGACGTGTTCCAGCGCCCGCCCGCGGGGCGAGGTGACCGGGAGATCGGCGTTCATCGGGACAGTGTGCCGGGACGGGTCCCGGGGGAGCACCTGAATTGCCCCGCCCGGCCGGTGCGGTTGGATGTGACCATGAGCGTTCACGATGTGGCCCGCAGGCTGCCGGGCATAGCCGCCCTCACCGATCTCTGCCGTTCCCTGGCGATGCTCGACGCCATCCTGTGTCCCGAGTGGGACCACCGCTGGCACAGCTTCGACGCGCGGTGGTCGCCGACCGAGGCGATGGCATCGATGCGGGACGGGTCGGGCGGGGAGTACTCCGTGGTCTTCTCCGCCGCCGGCGCCTACGCGCGCGGCTTCGACCACGAGTCGCCGATGAGCCCGTACGTGGACGACGCCCCCTGGCCCGGGGTGCTCGACGAGGTGCCCGCCGTGTTCCGCCGCTACGTGGACGAGCCGTCGTTCACCGACGAGTTCGGCCTGCCCGTGGTCACCGCCTGCCTCTGGCGCGAGAGCGGCGACGACCGCTGGCGGGCGGGCAGCGTCGAGTTCCCGGAGGACGGTGAGGACTCCGACGGCGCGGACTGGCTCTTCCAGCTCCTCGTCACGGGCACCCCCGAGTCGTACCAGGAGTGGGCCGAGGACTACTTCGACCTGCCCGTCGACCTCGACGCCGTACGCCATGTCCACGCGCTGCGGCCGCTCACCGACGAGGTGATCGCCGCGCTCTGCCCCGAGCGGATCCCCGCCGAACTGGCCGAGGACGTCAAGGAGATCGGGTACCCGGCCGGCACGGCGGAGTGACGCGCGCGCGGCCCTCGGGCGTGCCCCGGCGTCAGTCCGCCTCCGGAGTCGTCGGATCGCGGCGGGTCAGCGCCTGTGCCGCCGGCAGACCGGTCCGGGCCGCCACCGCCAGCCGGGCCCGGACCTCCGCGCGGGTGCGCGGCCGGAAGCGCGGCTGCTTGCCGCAGCCGCACGCCTCCAGCCCCTCGTAGCGCAGGCCCGCCGCCAGGACGGCCGCGACCGCGCTCCAGGCCGCGGTGTCACGGCGCGGCGGCGGCGCGAAGTCGTGGCCCGCGCAGACGAGAGCACGGCCGCAGTTCGGACAGGGCTGCTCCCGGCCGTCCGCGGGATGCCGCTTGAAGCTGACGCGGCAGGCGACGCAGGCGAAGTGCAGCTTGTAGTGGGTCATCCCGTAGTGGCACACGGGACGACGTTACCGGGGGGAGTACGCGGCCGGGGCCCCGGGCGGCCCCTGGAAGAGCAGGCCCGGGGCCCCGGCGCTCAGGGGGCGTTCCGCGTTCAGCGGCCCGCCTGCAGGGCCCCCCACATCGCCGGGCCCACCACGCCGTCGACGTCCAGCCCGCGGGCGGTCTGGTAGTCGCGGACCGCCGTACCGGTGGCCGCGCCGAATTCGCCGTCCACGCCCACCGTGGTGCCGAGCGCCGCCGTCAGGGCCCGCTGGAGCCGCTTCACCGCGTCGCCCGAGCTGCCCTGCTTCAGCAACGGGGTCGTGCCGGCCGACAGCAGGGCCGTCCAGGTCTTCGGTCCTACGATCCCGTCGGCGTCGAGGGAGCGGTCCTGCTGGAACGCCTGCGCGGCGCTCTTCGTGCGGGTGCCGAAGAGCCCGTCCGCCTGGCCCGCCTCGTAACCCTGTTCGTTGAGCAGCAGCTGGACGGCCTTCACCTGCGGGCCCGACGAGCCGGACCGCTGTGTCGTGTACGCGGGAAAGGTGATGCTGTCACTGCCGCTGCCCGGGTCGCCGCCGATCAGCCGCATGTAGTGGTTCCAGTCCCAGTGCACGCCCGGGTCGGTGTGGTCGTTGCCCGGCACCTCGCTGTGGCCGACGATGTGCGCCCGGTCCTTCGGGATGCCGAACTTCGCGCTGAGATGGGAGGTCAGGGCCGCCGACGAGCGGTACATCGTGTCGGTGAACCAGGCCGGGTCGTCGACCCACCCTTCGTGCTCGATCCCGACGGACGAGGCGTTGGCGCTGCGCGCGTGCCACGCCGTGTCCTTGTCCCGGACCGTCTGGGTGACCTCGCCGTCCGAGGACCGGATCACATAGTGGGCGCTGACCTCGGAGTCCGGGTTCTGGAACCAGCTGATGGAGCCCGCGTACGAGCCCTGGGTGACGTGGACGACCACCTTGTCGACGCTCGCGGTGCGGTCGGCGGCGAAGTTGTCGGGGTGGGCGGGCACCCAGCGCGCCGAGGGGTAGTCCGCACTCTGGGCGTAGACGTCGGACGCCGACAGCGCGCCCTTGTCCGGGGCGACCGGCCGGGAGGGCACGAGCACCTGCTCACCGCCGGGCGTCTTCGCGGCCACGCCCTCGGCGAGGAACGTGAAGACCGCGTCGGCGTAGAGCGCGGCGGCCGGGTCGTCGGCGGCGCTGTAGCGGGCGACCGCCGGATACCAGGCGTTGACGTCCCGGCGCTCGGCGGCGTCCAGGCCGAGCGCGTCGGCGTGGTCGCGCAGGACGGCCGCGCCACCGAGGATGTTGGCCGTGGTGTCCCGGCGCAGCCGCGCCGCGCTCTCCCCGGTCAGCTCGGAGGCCTTCTCCAGGGAGCGGTTGACGGGGTTGCTCGCCAGGTGCATCACGCCGTAGCCGTTCGCCTGGCTGGGCTCTCCCGCGTGCCCGTTCAGCCGGGACTCGCCGTAGCCGACGGCGGCCAGCAGATCGCGCGGTACGCCGTACGCGTGTGCCGCCTCGGCGAAGGCGCGGTTCATCGGGTCGGCCGTGTCCGCCACCGGGGCGGCGCTCGCCGGCTGCCCGGCCGTGAGAAGGGCCGTGGCGGTGAGGACGGACAGGGCGCAGACGCGGGCCCGGGTTCGGGCGGCGATGCGTCGGGGCATGAGGGCTCCTGCTCTGTGGGGGACGCCATGGAAATGCGACGGGAACGCAGTGGAAAAGCGGTGGGAACGCGGTGGGAATGCCGTGGGATCGCGGTGGAGGAAAGGAGCTGGGTGAAGAGAAAAGCCCTCGGGCCGGGGCCGACCAGAGGGACGTGAAGCACCGTCAGGCTAGCGATACGGGTTGCGCATGACAACGAGGCGCGCCGGTGGGCGGGATGGCAACATGCCGGAAAATAAGGGGAGTTGACCGACTCGCCGGCCTGCCGGGTGACGTCGGGCCGCACCCGGCGGAGCAGCCCGCGCCGGCCGGCACGGGGTGGCCGCCGGCAGCGGTCGCCGCCAGTGGCCGAGGCGAAGTGGTCACGGGCGAAGTGGTCGCGCTGACGCTTGATCGCCGCGGCCATCCGTACGCCGCCGCGGCCAGCCGGGCGTACGCCGCCCCGGCCATGCCCTCGGGGGCGTACTGCCCCGGTCGTCGCCGGACAGCGCCCCCGCCCCGGCAGCCACCGGCGCCGCACCCCGGATTCGTACACCTGGACACCCCTCCCACCGCACGAGGGAACGCGGACCGGGAACCCGTCCGCGAAGGCGTATAAAGGGTCCTTCCGGAGCAGCCGGCGTCCCCCGATGGCCCCTCCCCCCTCCCCTCACGCGGCCGGCGTCACCGCGTCACCGATCCCAGGAGCGCCAATGAGCACTTCGGACGAGATCAGCGCCCTGCTGGTAGCCAAGTTCGGAACCGACCCCGAGGCCATCCGCCCCGATGTTCCGCTGCACCGGCTGCGGCTGGACTCCCTCGCGCTGGAGGAGCTGCGGCTGCTCATCGAGGACCGGCTGGACGTGGACCTGGAGGACGTCGCGCTCACCTCGCGCGACACCGTCGGACGCCTCGTCGAGGCCGTGCACGGGAAGGTCTCCGCATGAGCGCGGCCACCGCACCGCCCTACCGCCGGACGCCGCTCGCCCCGTTCGCCGCCGCCGTCACCGGCGTCGGCCTGGTCACCGCGGCCGGTACGGGAGCGGACGCCGCCTGGCACGGTGTCACCGAGGGCCTCGTGCCGTCCGCCGGTCCCCGGCCCGAACTGGCCGGCCTGCCCTGCGACTTCTTCTACTCCGTCACCGACGGCGACCCGGGGGCCGTCCTCGGGGTGGCCGCCCAGCGGCTGATGGACCGCTTCTCCCAGCTCGCCGTCATCGCCGCCCGCGAGGCCGTCGCCGACGCCGGGCTCGACCCGTCCGTCTGGGACAGCGGCCGCGTCGGCATCGTCATCGGCTCCGCCCACGGCGGGCTGCCCTTCTACGACGAACAGCACGCCGCTCTCGCCGGGCGCGGCCCCCGCCGGGTCTCCCCGAAGCTCGCCCCGCTCAGCGTCGTCAACGGCGCGGCCAGCAGCGTCAGCCTGGACCTCGGCGTCCACGGCCCCAGCCAGGCCGTCTCCACCGCCTGCTCCTCCGGCACCGTCGCCATCGGCACCGCCCACCAGATGCTCCGCTCCGGGGCCTGCGACATCGTCATCGCGGGCGGCGCCGAATCCACCTGCACCCGCCTCCTGATCGCCAGTGCCTGCAGCCTCAAGGCCGTCTCCACCCGCCGCGAGGACCCCACGGCCGCCTGCCGCCCCTTCGACACCCACCGCGACGGCTTCGTCGTCGGCGAGGGCGCCGGGCTGCTCGTCCTGGAACACCCGGACCACGCCCGCGCCCGGGGCGCCGCCGTCCGCGCCCACGTGAGCGGTTACGGGGCCTCCAGCGACGCCCACTCCGCCGTCGCCCCGGACCCCGATGGCCTCGGCATCGAACGCGCCCTGCGCACGGCGCTCGCCGACGCGGGCCTCTCCCCGGCCGACGTCGGGCACATCAACGCGCACGGCACCTCGACGCTCTCCAACGACCTGATCGAGGCGACCATGCTCCGCCGGGTCCTCGGCGAGAGCCCCCTGGTGACCTCCACGAAGGCGATGACCGGGCACACTCTCGGCGCGGCGGGCGGCATCGAGGCCGCGTTCACCGTGCTCGCCCTCCAGCACCAACTGGTCCCGCCCACCGTCAATCTGGACGCACCCGATCCGCTGATCCCCGTCGACGTGGTGGCCAAGGAAGCCCGCGGCGCCTCCTTCGACTGCGCCGTCAAGACCTCGCTCGGCTTCGGCGGCCACAACGCGGCACTCGTCCTCACCAGGGCCTGAGCGGAAGGGAACGCAGGAGCACATGCCCGAGGAGATCATCCGGACCCTGTCGGTCGACGACGTACGCTACAGCTACCGCCTCCTGCCGCACTCCCGCTCCGGCGGCGTCCCCGCCACCGAACCGACGCTCATTCTCGGCGGCGCGCTCCAGGGCATGTTCGGCTGGCCCCAGATGGACGACCACCTGGGCCCGGCCACCGATGTCGTCACCGCCGACCTGCCCGGCATGGGCAGCGCCGACCCGCTCCCGCCGGGACCCAGCGCCGATCTGCTGCGCCGGGCCGTCCTCGGCATCGCCGACGACCTCGGCGCGCCCCGGCTCAACGTCTTCGGCTTCTCCTACGGCACGGCCATCGCCTTCGGCTTCGCCCGCCGCCACCGGGGGCGGGTGGCGCGCCTGGCCCTCGGCGGCGTCCCGGTCCACATCGACGACGCCCAGGTCACCTGCTGGGAGCGGGCCCGGCAGCAGCTGGCGGCCGGGGACCGCGCGGGGTTCGCCGCGACGGCGGCCGACGCGCTGATGTGCCTGGACCCCGAACGGGCCGTACACCGCAGGGAGTTGGCGCGCCGCTATGTGCGGCGCTCGTTCCTGCACGCACTCGACCACTCGCCGCACGCGGCGGACTCCCTCTACCGGGCGCTGGCCGACCGGCCCGACTTCTCCGGTGGTCTCACCGGCGTACCGGCGCTGGTCTTCGCCGGGGAGCACGACACGGTGACGTCTCCCGCGCGGCAGCGGGAGTTCGCGGCGACGATCGAGGGCAGCCGGTTCCTGACGATCGAGGAGTCCGACCACTGGGTGGTCCTGGAGCGGGCCGGCGAGGTGGCCGCGCTGGTCTCCCGGTTCTTCACCGAGCGGGAGCCGGTGACCGGCGCGGTCGCCCTGCCGCGTCAGGCGGGCACCCCGGTGGGGCGGCGAACCTGAGAGAGACCCCGGTGGGCGGACCCGAGAGACCCCGGCGGGGCGGACCTGACAGCGGCCGGTCCGCCCCGCCGGGGCAGTGCCTCAGAACCAGGGCCCGCCGACCTTGATCCGCACCACCTGCGGGTCGTGGTCGCTCGCCTGGTCGGCGAACTCGGCGTTGATGTGCACCACGTCGTAGTCGAAGCGCCGGATGGCGGGGCTCGTCAGGATGTGGTCCAGCGTCTGCGAGTTGCCGTCGTACACATAGCTGTACCGCTCCGAGGCGGGCAGCGTCGTGATCAGCGGCCTGAGAACCCCGCCCTTGGTCAGCGTCTTCATCGTCGGGGAGAACTCGAAGTCGTTGATGTCCCCGAGCGTGATGACCCGCGCGAACCTGTTCGCCTTCAGCAGGTCGGCGGTGAAGGCGTTGACCTCGGCGGCCTGCTGGATCCGATCCGCCTCCGAGGACCGGGTCGGCTCCTGGTAGCGGCCGTGCAGCGGCTGGTCGCCGCCCTTGGACGCGAAGTGGTTGCCGATGACGAAGACCGGCCTGCCCCGGAAGACGAACTCGCCCACCAGGGGCTTGCGGCTGTTGTCCCACGCCGGGCTCGTCGGGTTGATCCGCCCCGGGGACGCGGAGAGCCTCACGCCCCTCCAGGTGTCCACGGCCCGCACCGGCGTGGTGGCGTCGCCGCCCGGCCGGTCGGTGAAGGAGACCCGCTTCGGGTTGAACAGGAAGACGTTACGGATGTTGCCGCCGGGCTGACCGCCGTCCTTGTTGTTCTCGGGGGCGATGTAGCGCCAGTCGTAGCGTGGCCCGCCCTGCGCGACGATCGCGTCCGTGAACCGCTTCAGCGTGGCCTCGGAACCCGTCGTGCCGTCGTTCACCGGACCGTTGTCGTCCTGGATCTCCTCCAGCGAGACGATGTCGGGGGAGGAGAGGTTGACCGCGACGCCCTCGGCCAGGGTGTCGAACTTGCCCTGGTCGTCCAGAGCGTCGAGGTTCTCCACGTTGTACGTGGCCACGGCGAGCTCGTTCCGCTTCTGCTTGCGGGTCACCTCGCGCCGCAGCTTCTTGTCGACGTGCGTGCCCAGCTCGGTGGCCTGCACGTTGTAGCCGCCGTACGAGGCGTAGTCGAGCACCCCGGTGGTGCGGCCCTTGAGCACGTCACCGACGTTCGCGGTCGGCACCGGACGCGCCGGGTCCAGCGACATCACCTTGAGCCGGCCGGTGTTCTGGTCCTCGTACGAGGCGTAGACCGTGCCGCCGCGCCGGTTGCGGTTCTCCCAGGGCTTCACCGTCACCCAGATCTCGTCGTACGCGGTCGTCGCCCCGGTCACCCGGGTGTCGGCGATCTCGACCCGGGAGCCCTCCAGCGCCTCGTACAGGTCCAGGGCGTACCGGGACGGCTCCAGGGGCAGCGCGTCGATCGTCCCGCCGTCCGCCGACGGCACGTAACGGCCGGGCACCGAACGGGAGTCCAGGACCACCGGGGCGGGCAGCGCGTTGCCGGACGACAGCACGGTGGTGCGGGGGGCGGTGAGCTGGGTGTTCGACTGGGTGCTGGTTCCGGGGCGGTACTCGCCGACCTTGCCACTGACCAGGACGGAGTCCCCGACCGCCACGGACGGTACGGCGGAGCCCGTGTAGACGAACAGGCCCTCGCTGGTGCGCGGGTCGTTGTCGGGCGCGGTGTCCTGGATCCAGAAGCCGCGCGAGCCACTGCTCCGTACGCCGGTGACGACGCCCGGGACGCCGTCCACCATCGTGCCGTCGAGCGGGGAGATCCGGGTGGTGCCCTGGATGTCGTGGATCCGTACGTCGCCGGGCTCGGTGGGTCCGGGCTCCTCGGGCTCCTGCCCGCCGCCGGACGTCTCGCCCTTCGTGTTGACCGGGGTCGGGGCTCCCGCGGTGAGATCGGCGGCGTTGTCGTCGGTGTCGGCGAGTGAGGCGGCCCGCGCGACGGACGAGGTGGCCGAGGCGCCGGGGACCGGGCCGCTGCCCTCCCGGACGACCGCGGAACCGTAACCGACCAGATCGACGATCCGGGTGTCCGCCGCACAGTCCGCCGCCGACTTGCAGGTCAGCGGGTCCGTCCCGGAGACGAGGGCGACGGTTCCGCTGCCCCCGGCCATGGCGATCGTGCCGGTGGTGTCGGCGGTGGGCAGCGCGACCGTTCCGCCGTTGCCCTTGGCCTGGGCGACCAGGTAGCGGCCGCCGGGAGCGATCGACCCGGACAGCTCGGAGACCTGCCACCGCGAGCCGGCCGACGGGCTGCCCGGCAGGTACTGGACGCTGAGGCCGCCGACCGCGAAGGGCGCGGAGCCGGCGTTGGCCAGCTCGACGAAGTCCCGGGTCAGGGTCGCGCCGGAGTTGCCCCCGCCCCCGTACACCTCGGAGATGACGGCGGTGGCGGACGGGGCCGCCTGGGCGGCGGGCAGGGCGGTCACCGCGAGAGCGGCGGCGACGGCGCCGGTCAGCAGGACGGATCCGGATCTGTGTATCTGCACGGGTGGTGCCCCCAACTGAGTAGTAGGGAGCAAAAACTATGCGCGTAGAACAGGCCATGACAAGGCATCATCGGTTAATTCCCGGCATCATTCCGGGTGCGCGGCCGGAAGACCCCGCCGGATCGTGGTGCACGGGTGCCCGGTTCGCCGGATACGAGGCCCCGGACCTTGACGGTGCGGGGTCCGCGCGCGTGCCGCTGTCCGGGGGAAGCCGGGCCGGGACGCTCCCGTCCGGATCGACGGGAGCGCCCCGCCCGGCGCCGGCCTGTCGGCCCGCGGTGCCGGCTACCCCCCGGCGGTCCTCACCGACGCGTCCCCGCGCCGCCGCTCGGCCCGGCGGCGAGGGGACGCGGGCCGGGGTCACTGGCGGATGCGGTCGCGGATCCAGACCCCGGCCTCCTTGAGCACCCCGGTCCCCGTCCATGTGCTTCCGTCGCAGGTGCCGGTCTTGAAGACGGCGCCGGAACGGTGGTCGTCGGAGTAGTTCCAGTTGGTCCAGGAGATCTTCTTGCGCTTCATCAGGTCGACGTAGCGCTGCGACATGGCGAAGTCGTTCGCGCCGTCGCCCGAGTAGTTCTGCATCCCGAACTCGGTGACGAACACCGGCAGTTCGTCGGAGGCCCGGTCGAGTGTCCGCAGGTACTCCCCGCGGTGCGAGGCCGCGTAGAAGTGGAAGGTGTACATGATGTTCGAGGCGTTGACGGGGTTGTTCACGACCTCCGACTCGTCGGAGCCCTCGGACACCCCGAAGGAGGACCAGGCGCGCGTCCCGACCAGGACCACCGAGTCGGGGTCCTGGGCCCGGATCACCGGGATGATCTGCTCGGCGTACGACTTGATGCCCGACCAGCTCACTCCGGAGGGCTCGTTGGCGATCTCGTAGAGCACACCCGGGTGGTTCCTGTACTTCTTCGCCATCGCCGTGAAGAAGGTCTTCGCCCGCGACAGGTTCGCGTTCGGGTCGCCCGGGGAGAGCATGTGCCAGTCGATCACCGCGTACATGCCGCGCGCGTGCGCCGCGTCGACGAACTTCTGTGCACGGGCGGTGAATCCGGCCGGGTCGGTCTCGTAACCGCCCTCCTGTACGTAGGTGGAGACGCGCAGTACGTCGGCGCGCCAGTCCTGGGCCAGGGCGTCGAGCGAGCCGCCGGTGACGCACTGGGCGTACCACTGGGTGCCGTGCGTGCTCATCCCGTTGAGGGCGACCGCCCGGCCGGAGGCGTTGCAGAGCTGACGGCCGCAGACGGAGAGCTGTCCGTTGGCGGCGAGCGGGGTGGCGGCGGTGGGGGAGGCGGGAGCCGGTGCGGCTCCGGCCCGGACCGGAGCCATGAGTGCGGCGACGACACCCAGCGCGGACGCGGCGAGCAGGGCCTTGCGGGCGAACCGGCGGCGACCGGCCGTGGGGGTGGGCTCGGTGGGGGGACTGGTGCGCTGGTGCATGGTGGTGCTCCCTTCGGAGGGGGTGGGAGGCGCCATGTCGGCAGATCTGAAAGTAAAGGTTCCTATCAATTGCGTCAACGGTGTTGGGAAACTTTCCTGTCTATCAACGCGCGCGGCGGAAGGTCCCGTTGGGATCTTTCCGCCCGGTGCCGACGGGCCGGGGCCCCGGCCCGATCGCCTTCCGCGCCCTCCCGCGCCCCCCGTGCGGCCGGACGCCCGGACGTGTCCCGGGTGAGGAAACACCCGGTGCGGCCTAAGGGCTGTCCCGTCATCCCTGGCGGGCGCACGACGACAGCTACGGCACCTCGCCGCGTTGTCGGAACGCCCGAATACATCCAGTATGCGGACGTCCCTCCGCCTTGCGATGCACCGCATCCGACGCCGCGCGCTGATCCACCAGGGATGACGGGACAGCCCTTAAGGTGCGAACCATGGCACGGAGCGCGGCGCATCCCGGGCCGACCGGGGGCGACGCCGCTCCCGGCGGCCCCGACCCCCGGCGTTGGCAGGCACTCGCGGTCTGCCTGGTGGCGGGCTTCATGACCCTGCTGGACGTCTCCATCGTCAATGTGGCCCTCCCCTCCATCCGGGAGGGCCTGAACACCCCGGAGTCCGCCCTCCAATGGGTGCTCTCCGGCTATGCCCTCGCCTTCGGTCTCTTTCTCATTCCCGCCGGACGCCTGGGTGACGCGCGGGGCCGCCGGGTGGTTTTCATGGTGGGACTCGCCCTCTTCACCCTGGCCTCCGCCGCCTGCGGGGCCGCCCGGTCCAGCCAGTGGCTGGTGATCGCCCGACTGGCGCAGGGCATCGCGGGCGGACTGATCGCCCCGCAGATCTCCGCCCTGATCCAGCAGATGTTCTCCGGGCGCGAACGCGGCCGGGCCTTCGGCATGTTCGGCACCGTCGTCGGCATTTCCACGGCCGTGGGCCCGCTGCTGGGCGGTCTGCTCATCCAGGCCGCCGGACCGGACCACGGCTGGCGCTGGGTCTTCTACGTCAACCTCCCGCTGGGCGCCGTCTGCCTCCTGCTCGCCCACCGCCTCCTGCCCGACACGCCCTCCGCCGGCCGGGTGAGGCCGCGCGACCTGGACCCGGTGGGCGTCGCCCTGCTCGGCGCGGGGGTGCTGGCCCTGCTGCTGCCGTTCGTCCAGGCCCAGCAGTGGCCCGGCAATGCCAAGTGGCTCCTGCTCGTCCTGGCCGGGGCCCTGCTCACCGCGTTCGTCGCCTGGGAGTCGCGGTGCACCGGCGGACGCACCCACCCGGTCCTGGACCTGTCGCTGTTCCGGCTGCGTTCCTACTGGCTGGGCTGTCTGCTGATCCTGCTCTACTTCGCCGGGTTCACCTCGATCTTCTTCGTCACGACCCTCTACCTCCAGTCCGGCCTGGGCTACTCCGCCCTCCAGGCCGGACTCGCCATCACCCCCTTCGCCCTCGGCTCCGGCGTCGCCGCGTCCATCGGCGGCCGGCTCGTCGGCCGCTTCGGCCGCCCGCTGGTGGTGGCGGGCCTGGCCATGGTCGCCCTCGGCCTCGCGGGCACCGCCCTCGCCGTCCACCTGGTCCCCGGCGACGGAGCGGGCTGGGCCATGGCCGCCCCGCTGCTCCTCGCCGGTCTCGGCAGCGGCCTGGTCATCGCCCCGAACCAGACGCTGACCCTCGCGGAGGTCCCGGTGAACCGGGCCGGGAGCGCCGGGGGCACCCTGCAGACCGGCCAGCGGGTGGGCTCCGCGATCGGGATCGCCGCTGTCGGCGCGGTGTTCTTCGCGCAGGTCGGCCCGGCCGGCTGGGCCGACGCCTACGACTACGGGCTCCTCGTGTCCGTCGCCTTCGTGCTGGCCGGACTCGTCGTGGCGCTGGCCGACGTCGGAGCGGACCGACGGGGCAGACGACGTGCGGCACGGAAATCCACCGAAGCATCGAGGAGCGCGGCATGAGCGACAGGACAGCGGACGACAGGACTGCGGACGACACGACAGCGGATGACGCGGGAGCGGACGACACGACAGGGGACGGCACGACGGCGGACGGCGCGGGCGTGACAGCAGCGGACGGCCGGGGCGCGGGCAGCGCCGGGAGCGACGGCAACACCTCCTACGGCCACAAGCCGTTCAAACGGTCCCGGAGCCACTTCGCCGACCGGATCACCGCCGACGGACGCGACGGCTGGCCCGTCGAGCCGGGCCGCTACCGCCTCGTCGTCAGCCGCGCCTGCCCCTGGGCGAGCCGCGCCCTGGTCTCCCGGCGGCTCCTCGGCCTGGAGGACGCACTGTCGCTCGCCGTCGCCGACCCGATCCAGGACGACCGCAGCTGGCGCTTCACCCTCGACCCGGGCGGCAGGGACCCGGTCCTCGGCATCCGCTGTCTGAGCGAGGCCTACGACGCCCGGGAACGCGACTACCCCGGCGGCGTCAGCGTGCCCGCGATCGTGGACGTACCGAGCGGGAAGCTGGTCACCAACGACTACCAGCGCATCACCCTCGACCTCGCCACCGAATGGACCGCCCTGCACCGGCCCGGCGCCCCCGACCTCTACCCCGGACCGCTGCGCGCGGAGATCGACGAGGTCATGGACGGCATCTACCGGGACGTCAACAACGGCGTCTACCGCGCGGGGTTCGCGAGCTCCCAGGAGGAGTACGAGGAGGCGTACGCCGCCCTCTTCGCCCGCCTCGACCAGGTCTCCGCCCGCCTCACCGACCGCCGCTACCTGGTCGGCGACACCATCACCGAAGCCGACATCCGCCTCTTCACCACCCTGGTCCGCTTCGACGCCGTCTACCACGGCCACTTCAAGTGCAACCGTACGAAGCTGACCGAGGACCCCGTCCTGTGGGCGTACGCCCGCGACCTCTACCAGACGCCCGGATTCGGCGACACGGTCGACTTCGGCCACATCAAGCGGCACTACTACGAGGTGCACACGGGCATCAATCCGACCGGCATCGTTCCCGCCGGCCCCGACCTCTCCGGCTGGACCACCCCGCACCACCGTGAACAGCTCGGCGGCCGTCCCTTCGGAAACGGCACGCCCCCGGCGGCAACCTTCTGAGCCTCGGCGGCGACAAGGAGTAGTCCGGCCGCACAGGACCGGACGACTCCCGACCGAGCGAAGGAACCACCTCACGTGAGCACCAGCAGAGGACGACACCGCAGGACGCGTACGCTCCAGGCCGCCGTGGCCGTCACCGTGACCGCCGGCCTCGCCGGCGTCTGGCTGACCAGCACCCCGGACGACGCGAGCGCCGCCGCCACGGTCGTCGTCTCCACCACGGCGCAGCTGGAGAAGGCGTTCGCGAACGCCGGTCCCGGCACCACCATCCAGCTGCGCGGCGGCACGTACCGTCCGGCCAAGAGCCTCAAGAGCCAGGCGAACGGCACCGCGCGGAGTCGGATCACCGTCACCGCGTACCAGGCGGAGAAGGCCGTCGTCGACGGCTCCGCGCTGCCCGAAGGCGACTGGCTGGTCGCGATAGGCGGCGACCACTGGACGCTGTCCGACCTGACGTTCCGCAACTCCCGCGCGCACGGCGTCGTCGTCACCTCGTCCGTCGGCGGAACCTTCCGTAACCTCACCACGCACGGCAACGGCGACTCCGGCTTCACGCTGCGCGGCGCGGGAACGACGGACAACCTCATCGAGAACCTCGACTCCTACGACAACTACGACGCGAGGAACCACGGCCAGAACGCCGACGGCCTCGCGATCAAGTTCGGCTCGGGCATCGGAAACCGGGTCGTCGGCGCACGCCTCTACAACAACGCCGACGACGGCGTGGACCTGTGGCAGTGGGCGAGCCCGGTCCGCATCGAGAGCAGCTGGGCGTACGGGAACGGCGTGAACCGCTGGAAGGACCCGGCCTTCGAGGGCAACGGCAACGGCTTCAAGCTCGGCGGCGGCGGCGCGAGCGCCGCACACGTCGTCACCGGCAACGCCGCCTGGGACAACGAGAAGCACGGGTTCACGGACAACAGCAACCCGGGAGCCCTGCGCCTGCACCGCAACACCGCCTACGCCAACGAGGCCTCCGGCTACTACATCGCCTCCTCGCCCTCGCGCCTCTCACGCAACTACGCGCTGGACAACTCCACCGGCACGGCGAAGATCGGCCGACGCGTGGTGTCGGCGGCCAACACCTGGGACGCGAACGCGACACCGGTCCCGGGCCCGGTCAGCACCGACCCGGCCACCGCGTACGGGCCGCGGCGCGCGGACGGTTCGCTGCCGGCGACGGACTTCCTGGCGACCGGAACCCCGGACATCGGCGCGGAGATGCCGTAACCGTCGTACGGCGGGTCCCGGGGCCGGTGGCCGGCCGTCCCGGGACCGGCGCATAGGATCCGGCGCTCAGGCCGTATCGGCGCGCACGACGGAGGGGTTTGCGGCATGGCCGACGTATCGGCGCAGTTCCACGAGTTCTTCGACCGCCATTACGCCGAACTGGCCCGCCTGGCCTTCCTCCTGACGGGCGATGCGGACGCGGCCGACGACCTGGCCGCCGACGCTCTCGTCGCGCTCTGGGACCGCTGGGACCGGGTGTCCGCCGCCGAGCATCCGGTGGCGTACGCCCGCGGAGTCGTCGCCAACCTGGCCCGCAGCCGCATCCGCGGGGCCCTGCGCGAGCGCCGGCGCGTCGCGCTGTTCTGGTCCCGGCGCGCCGAGCGGACGGACGGCCCTGACGTGGCTGCCGTGCTCGACGTGCGGCAGGCGCTGAGCAGACTGCCCTTCCGCAAGCGGGCGTGCGTCGTGCTGCGGCACGCGCTCGATCTGTCGGAGAAGGACACGGCTCTGGCGCTCGGCATATCGGTCGGCACGGTGAAGAGCCAGACCTCCAAGGGGATGGCGGAACTCGAACGGCTGCTGGGCGACCGGGCCGGCCTCAAGACCGTGGGAAGTGGACGACGATGAGCGACCTGCGCAGGCAGTTGGAGGAAGCCGCCCGGTCACACCGGCCCGACCGGGCGCGCATGCTGGCCCGGATCGAGCGGGCGCGAGACCTCTCGGCGGCCGGTGCGGAGCCGCGCGGCGCGCGTGCCCGCCGTGCCCGTCCCGGCTGGCCGCGCGTGGCCCTCGCGGCGGTCGCCGCCGTCGCGGTGTGCGCGATCGGCGGAACCGCCGTCACCTCACTCGTACAGCAGGACCCGGCCGCTCCGCAGGAGGTGTCCACCGGAGCGCTGCCGAAGACCTCCGCCCCCACACCTCCCCTGACCGGCGACAGCCGACCGCCGCCGCTGCCGGGACAGAGCCGCACGACGGACGGTCCGCTGTGGGCGGACGGTTCCGTCGCCCCCGACGACAACGTCCACTGGGCCCAGAGCAACGTCACGCTCAAGACCCAGGAGACCCTGACCGCGCTCACCGTGGAACTGTTCGTGGCCCGGACGGAGCGGCTGCGGAGCACCGGACGGTGGGAGACACGGCCCACGGCGGACTTCGACCTGTCCGTGCACGAACGGGACGGCATGCTCGTCTACCGCTGGAGCCTCAAGTCCGGACGGACGGTGCCGGCCGGGACGCACGTCTTCGCCGGGCAGTACGACCACGCCTCCGGCGGCCGCGACGCCGGCGCGGACGTGTACCGGGCCACGGCGACGGCGGCGAGCGGCACGTACGAGGTCCACGGCGACTTCGCGCGCACCACCTGAGCCGGCCGGCTGCCGTGCGTCGCCGCCCGCCGCCCGCCGCCCGCCGCGTACGCGCCCGGCGGGCGTAGCCCAAGTCCTTCGCCGCTCGCGGACCGTGGGTGTCCGCGCGTCCCGGTAGCGTGCGGGGCATGGCCGCGAAGACGCACCGCACCGCCGCGCACCCCGCCGTCCTCCGTACTCGGGCGCTGAACCGGGCGACCCTGGAGCGCCAGCTCCTGCTGCGCAGATCACCGATGTCCGCGAAGGACGCGGTCGCCCACCTCATCGGGCTCCAGGCCCAGAACACCAGGCCCCCGTACTTCCAGCTGTACGCCCGGCTCGCGGACTTCGACCCCGCGGAACTGTCCGCCCTGATGGAGTCCCGCGAGGTGGTCCGGATCGTCACCCTGCGCTCCACCCTCCACACCCATACGGCGGACGACGCGCTCACCCTGCGCCCCCTGGTGCAGGCGGCATGCGAGCGGGAGCTGAAGAACTTCCGGCGCGGGCTGGAGGGGGTGGACCTGGACCGGCTCGCGGGGCTGGCCGAGGAACTGGTCGTGGAGCGCCCGCGCCCGGTCAGGGAACTGCGGGACGAACTCCTCACGCACTGGCCGGACGCCGACCCCCTCGCACTCACCGTCGCCGCCCGCTGCCTGCTGCCCCTGGTCCAGGTCACCCCGCGCGGACTGTGGGGCCGCAGCGGACAGGTCGCCCTGACCACCGTGGAGCACTGGCTCGGCCGGCCCGCCGAACCCGCGCCCGCACCGGACGCCACCGTCCTGCGCTACCTAGGCGCGTTCGGCCCCGCCTCGGTGATGGACTTCCAGTCCTGGGCGGGCCTCACCCGTACGAAGGAGGTCTTCGAACGGCTCAGGCCCCGGCTGCTCACCTTCCGGGACGAGCGGGGCGTCGAGCTCTTCGACCTGCCCGACGCGCCGCGCCCCGACCCCGGCACCCCGGCCCCGCCGCGCTTCCTGCCCGAGTTCGACAACGTCCTTCTCGGCCACGCCGACCGCACCCGCGTCATCCCCGCGGTGAACAAGGGGCGCAACGGGGTCGGCAACCAGGCGTACGGGTCCGTGCTGATCGACGGGTTCTTCGACGCGGTCTGGCGCGTCGAACGCGAGGGCGGCGCAGCGACCCTGACCGTCCAGCCGCTCCGGAGCCTGGCCCGCGACGAGCGCGCGGAGATCACCGAGGAGGCGGCGCGGATGCTGGCCGTGATGACGGACGCGACGGACCACGACGTCCGGTTCGGCACGTTCCTGGACTACGGCGACTGACCGGACTCCGGAGCCCGGCGGCCTTCCGGGCGCTCACCGAGGTCAGGGCAGCAGCCCCGCGCGGCGGGCCGCCACCACCGCCTCCAGCCTCGTCTGCGCCCCCAACTTCCGCATCGCCGAGCGCAGATACCCCTTCACCGTCTCGGGCCGCAGCCCCAGCCGCTCGGCCGCCGCCGCGTTCGTCGCGCCCGCCGCCACACACGCCACCACATCCACCTCGCGCGGCGCGAGGCGGATCTCCCGGGCCGCGGGCACTTTGGCCCCCGACGCCGAGGCCAGCCGCCCGCAGACGTCCAGGAGCTCGTCGCGCAGCGCCGGATCGAGGACCCTCGGGACCAGTGCGCGCAGTTCACGGTGGGCCTCGCGTACGTCCTCCCAGGCGCCGGGGACCGTGTCCGGATCGCGCACCTGCTCCCGGCCCGCCGCCAGCAACCGCCGCACCTCGTCCCGTACCGCGAGCGACTGCTCCACATCACGGGCCGCCGCGACCACCGCGTCGAACGTCCGGTCGCCGAGCGTGACCGGCGTACGCAGCGCCCCGTACAGCACGCCCCGCACCGCACGCCGTACGACGACGGGGACCGCGACCACCGAGCGCAGCCCCTCCGCCGCCACCGCCGCGTCGTACTCGTGGCTGATGTGGCGCGAGGAGGCGTAATCCGTCACCGCACAGGGCCGGGACAGCGCGATGGCCTTGCCGCCCAGGCCGCTCCCCGCGGAGACGACCAGGCCCCGCAGCGCGCTGGTCTGCGCCCCGTTCAGCTCGGCGATCCGCGCATGGCGCGCGTCGGACAGCAGGCCGCCGAACACCACGGGAAGCCCGCTCGTGCGGCGCAGCCTCACCAGCGCCGACTGCATCTCGACCGCATCGACCGGTTCCGGCACTCCGACGCCCTTCCACCCGGCCCGTGCGCCTCCCCCGGGCGGGGGAGAGGACCACCCCCGTCCGGGGGTGGTGAGACCTGGGTCACTGTTTACATGATGTTAAGACCCACCGGCAATTGGGGGGCGGCGTCACGGGGCTGGGCACGCCCATCTGCGGCGTTGTCGTCAATCACCATGGCTCCTTCCCCAAGCTCTCGGCTCCGCTCGACCAGGGGAGACCCCATCTGCCTCAATCCTCCGCCTTGCAGCTGCACGCACCCAGCCCCGCTCCTTCTCCCACCCCCCAATCGCCGGTGGGTCTAAGCGACCGGTCCGTATCGAGGAGGGCACATGTCGGCAACCAGCGCGACCGAGACGTTCCGGGCCGCCCGGGACTTTCTGCTGGAACACCGCGAGGACTACGAAACCGCGTACGCGGGCTTCCGCTGGCCCCGGGTGGACCACTTCAACTGGGCGCTGGACTGGTTCGACGTCATCGCCGAGAACAACGACCGCACCGCCCTGCACATCGTGGAGGAGGACGGCCGGCGCACCGAGGTGTCCTTCGCGGCGATGTCCGAGCGCTCCGGCCGGGCCGCCAACTGGCTGAAGGCGCAGGGCGTACGGGAGGGCGACCGCATCCTCGTGATGCTCGGCAACCAGGTCGAGCTGTGGGAGACCGCCCTCGCAGCGATGAAGCTGCGCGCCGTCGTCATCCCCGCCACCCCGCTGCTCGGACCCGCCGACCTGCGCGACCGGGTGGAGCGCGGCCGGGTGCGCCATGTGCTGGTGCGGGACGCGGACACCGCGAAGTTCGACGAGGTCCCCGGGGACTACACCCGGATCGCGGTGGGCGAGGAGGTGGCGGGCTGGCTGCCGTACGCGGGAGTGGCGAAGGCGCCCGCGGTGTACACGCCCGGCCGGGAGACGGAGGCGGACGAGCCGCTGATGCTCTACTTCACCTCCGGCACCACCGCCAGCCCCAAGCTCGTCGAGCACACCCATGTGTCCTACCCCGTGGGCCACTTGTCGACGATGTACTGGATCGGGCTCAGGCCGGGCGACGTCCATCTGAACATCTCCTCGCCCGGCTGGGCCAAGCACGCCTGGTCGAACCTCTTCGCCCCGTGGACCGCCGAGGCCACCGTCTTCATCTTCAACTACACCCGCTTCGACGCGGGCCGCCTGATGGCCGAGATGGACCGCTCGGGCATCACGAGCTTCTGCGCCCCGCCCACCGTCTGGCGGATGCTCATCCAGGCGGACCTGAGCCGGCTGAAGGTCCCGCCGCGCGAGGTCGTCGCGGCGGGGGAGCCGCTGAATCCGGAGGTCATCGAGAAGGTCCGGCGGGAGTGGGGCGTCACCGTCCGGGACGGCTTCGGCCAGACGGAGACCGCCGTCCAGGTAGCCAACACCCCCGGCCAGCTCCTCAAGACCGGCTCCATGGGCCGCCCGAGCCCCGGCTTCACCGTCGAGCTGCTCGACCCGGTCACCGGCCGGCCCGGGGCGGCCGAGGGCGAGATCTCCCTCGATCTGGCCGACCGCCCCGTCGGTCTGATGACCGGCTACCACGGAGACCCGGACCGCACCGCCGAGGCGATGGCCGGCGGCTACTACCGCACCGGAGACATCGGCGCACGCGACGCGGACGGCTACATCACCTATGTCGGCCGCGCCGACGACGTGTTCAAGGCCTCCGACTACAAGATCTCCCCGTTCGAGCTGGAGAGCGCCCTGCTGGAGCACGAGGCGGTCGCCGAGGCCGCCGTCGTGCCCGCCCCCGACCCGCTCCGCCTCGCCGTCCCGAAGGCGTACGTCGTGCTCGCGGAGGGCTGGGAGCCGGGGCCGGACACCGCGAAGATCCTCTTCGAGCACTCCCGGGCGGTCCTCGCCCCGTACAAACGCATCCGCAGGCTGGAGTTCGCGGACCTGCCCAAGACCGTCTCGGGCAAGATCCGCCGCATCGAGCTCCGCGAACGCACCGCCCTGGGCACCGGCGCCGAGTTCGACGAGGGAGACCTGAAGTGAGCGAACCGTCACACGAGAAGCTGTCCTACGCGCACGGCATCGGCGACACCGCCCTGCTCGGCGACACCATCGGCCGCAACCTCGACCGGGCGGTCGACGCGTACGGCGACCGCGAGGCACTGGTGGACGTGATGTCGGGCCGCCGCTGGACATACACGCAATTCGCCGCGGACGTCGGTGTGCTGGCCCGCGCCCTGATGGCGTCGGGGGTGGCGAAGGGCGACCGCGTCGGCATCTGGGCGGTCAACTGCCCCGAGTGGGTGCTCGTCCAGTACGCAACGGCCCGGATCGGGGCCGTCATGGTCACCGTCAACCCGGCCTACCGCGCCCACGAGGTGCAGTTCGTCCTGAAGCAGGCCGGCATCTCCCTGCTGGTCGCCTCCCTCTCCCACCGCACCAGCGACTACCGCACCCTCGTCGACCAGGTCCGCGCCGACTGCCCGGACCTGCGCGCCGTCCACTACATCGGCGACCCGTCCTGGGACGACCTGACCGCCGCCGCGCCCACCGTCACCCGGGAGCAACTGGCCGCCCGCGAGGCCGAGCTGTCCTGTGACGACCCGATCAACATCCAGTACACCTCGGGCACCACGGGCTTCCCCAAGGGAGCGACGCTCTCCCACCACAACATCCTCAACAACGGGTATTCCGTGGGCGAGACGATCGCCTACACCCCGGAGGACCGGATCTGTCTCCCGGTGCCCTTTTATCACTGCTTCGGCATGGTGATGGGCAACCTCGCCAGCACCTCGCACGGGGCCTGCGTCGTGATCCCCGGCCCGTCCTTCGAGCCCGCCGCCGTGCTGGCCGCCGTCCAGCAGGAGCGCTGCACCTCGCTGTACGGCGTGCCCACCATGTTCATCGCCGAGCTGGACCTGCCGGACTTCGCCGCGTACGACCTCTCCTCGCTGCGCACCGGAATCATGGCCGGATCTCCCTGCCCGGCCGAGGTGATGAAGCGGGTCGTCGCCGAGATGCACATGGCCGAGGTGTCCATCTGCTACGGGATGACGGAGACGTCCCCCGTCTCCACCCAGACCCGCCGCGACGACGACCTGGAGCGCCGCACGGGCACGGTGGGCCGCGTCCTGCCGCACATCGAGGTCAAGGTCGTCGACCCGGTCACCGGGGTCACCCTGCCGCGCGGCAGCGCCGGCGAACTGCGCACCCGGGGCTACAGCGTGATGCTCGGCTACTGGGACCAGCCCGACCGCACCGCCGAAGTCGTCGATGCCGGGCGGTGGATGCGCACGGGGGATCTCGCGGTGATGCGCGAGGACGGATACGTCCAGGTCGTCGGCCGGATCAAGGACATGATCATCCGGGGTGGCGAGAACGTGTACCCACGGGAGATCGAGGAGTTTCTGTACGGCCACCCGAAGATCGCCGACGTCCAGGTGGTCGGGGTGCCCGACGAGCGCTACGGCGAGGAGATCCTGGCCTGTGTCATCCCCCGGGACCCGGCCGACCCGCCCACCCTGGAGGAGGTCACAGCGCACTGCCGGGAGCGGCTCGCGCACTACAAGATCCCGCGCAGGCTGCGGATCCTGGAGACCTTCCCGATGACGGTCAGCGGAAAGGTCCGCAAGATCGAACTGCGCGAGACGTACGCGGACTGAGCGGGACGTGAGCGGAGCGCCCGGCGTGTGCGGACCGAGCGGGAGGGGTGCCGGGTCAGGCGGCTTCGATGATGTCGGGATCGCCCCGGGTCGCCGCCGCCCACTTGATGAGCAGCACCTCGTACGTCGCCGCCTCCACCGCGGACCATTCCTGCCCGGAGGCGTCGACGAGCGCGCGAATGGCCTCGTTGGCCTGCTCGGCGGCGGGCGCGGGGCGGTCTGCGGGGAGGGAGCTGTCCGGGAGTAAAGCCATGCGCACAGCTTACGCGCCACCACTGACAGCCACGGCTTTTGAAGCGTCCGAGGCCCCCGAGGCCCCCGAAGCCTCCGAGACCCTCGAAGTGTCCGAAGCGCCCGGGGCGCGCGGAGCCTTCACGGATCCCGGGGCATCCAAGGCGTGCGACGGCAGGGCGTCCGCCCGCGGGGCGTCCGACGGCCGGACGGCCGCCGTCAGTTCGCGCCGCATGCAGACCCGGGGCCAGCGGTCGAGTCCGTGCTGGGCCTCCTCGGCCCGGATCGCGCGCAGCCCGTCGGTGAGTTCGCTCTCGGTCAGGATCCGGAAGCCGATACGGGTGTAGTACGGGGCGTTCCACGGCACATCGGTGAAGGTGGTCAGGGTGAGTGCCGCCATGCCCCGGGCCGCGGCCAGGGCGGCGAGGTGGGTGATCAGGCCCCGGCCGATGCCCCGGCGGGCGGCGCCGGGGTCGACCGAGACCTGCTCGATGTGCAGGGCGTCGTCGACGGGGTCGGCGATCACATAGCCGAGCGGCCGGTCGCCGGTGGCGGAGAGAGGGTCGGTGGCCACCCAGCAACGGCCTGCCAGCCGGTAGCTCTCCAGCAGGGCGAGCGGGGGCGGATCGTCGTCGGCCACGAAGGCCATGCCCAGGGTGCGGAACGGTTCCCCTGCGGCGCGCTCGATGTCCTGGAGAAGTGGGAGATCCGAGCGTCTGGCGAAGCGGATACGCATGCACTCAGTGTGCCGCGCCGGACAGCGGACCGGTACGCGGTGGCCGGATCCACCCCCTCGGCGGCGGTGCCCGGACTGTCGTTCAGGCGCCGGTGCTGACCAGTTCGTCCGCAGGGCTGTTCACCGGCTGAGGGGTCCCGGTGAGGTCCATGACGAAGAGCGGGAGTCCCACGCCGTCCGCGCGGGTCCGGGCATCGGCCGCGTAACCCGCGAGGGAGAAGAACACCCCGGTGGCCGAGGCGCCCAGCGCGTTGAGCCAGAGGGTCTCGACCGCGCGGAGCGTCGTCGGCCGGGTGCTGGAGTCGACCCGCGCGATCAGTCCGTCGGCCCGCAGGTCGATCCCGGAGGCCGGGCCCGCCCCGGGCCGGCCGACGCCGCGGCAGCCCAGCCAGGTCAGATACAGGCCGGCCGCGCTCACCGCGTCGTGGCCCGTGCGGATCGTCATCGGCCGGAACGTCGGGCGCGGGTGCGCGGCGGTGCGCGGCAGGGGGATGTGGGCGGCCGGGGCCGGCGCGGCCGGGGCCGGCGCGGCGGCCGCCGGGCGCACCGGTATCCGCAGGACGGTGCCGCACGGGCAGCACAGCTCGGGCTGCGGCCACTGGTTCTCCCGCGCGCAGGACGTGCAGCGGACGGTGACCCAGACGTCGTTCCAGCTGCGGTGGGTGACCCGGACCGCCGGGGCGCCCGGCAGCAGCGGCGCGGCGGTGGGCGTTCCGCACGGGCAGGGGTAGGCCGGGGTGCTGTAGGCGTGCTCCCGGCCGCAGACGGGGCACCGGACCGGCACGGACTCCACGATCGTCTCCCTCCGGCACGGACGCGCGGCCGACTGCGCTCCGTGCCTCCCTCGTCACACCATCGTCCACCAGGAGCGAGGCTCCGGGGAGGGGATTGACGCAGTCCGTACGGGCGGGCGGCGCTGCGCGCCCTTGACGGCGATCGGCCCACGTTTTAGATTGCTTCCGTATAGCAGAACTGAACTTCCGTAATGCGGAATTGGTGCTCTCAGGTGGCGCGACAGAGCCCGACTCCACCAAACCCGAGCAGGAGCACTCAATGCCTCGTATGACCGCTGCCCGAGCGGCAGTTGAGATCCTCAAGCGCGAAGGCGTCAGCAACGCGTTCGGTGTGCCGGGTGCGGCGATCAACCCGTTCTACGCGGCCCTCAAGGCTTCCGGTGGGGTGCAGCACACGCTGGCCCGGCACGTCGAGGGCGCCTCCCACATGGCCGAGGGGTACACCCGGGCCGAGGCCGGCAACATCGGCGTCTGCATCGGCACGTCGGGCCCGGCGGGCACCGACATGATCACCGGTCTGTACTCCGCCATCGCCGACTCCATCCCGATCCTGTGCATCACCGGCCAGGCGCCGACGGCCGTCCTGCACAAGGAGGACTTCCAGGCCGTCGACATCGCGTCGATCGCCAAGCCGGTCACCAAGGCGGCGACGACCGTCCTGGAGGCCGCGCAGGTCCCCGGCGTCTTCCAGCAGGCCTTCCACCTGATGCGCACCGGCCGCCCCGGCCCGGTCCTCATCGACCTGCCGATCGACGTCCAGCTCACCGAGATCGAGTTCGACCCCGAGCTGTACGAGCCCCTCCCCGTGCACAAGCCCGCGGCCTCCCGCAAGCAGATCGAGCGGGCGGTCCAGATGCTGAACGCCGCGGAGCGCCCGGTGCTCGTCGCGGGCGGCGGCATCATCAACGCCGACGCCTCCGAGCTCCTGGTGGAGTTCGCCGAACTGACCGGCGTCCCCGTCATCCCGACGCTGATGGGCTGGGGCATCCTGCCCGACGACCACGAGCTGAACGCCGGCATGGTGGGCCTGCAGACCTCGCACCGCTACGGCAACGCGAACTTCCTGGAGTCCGACTTCGTCCTCGGCATCGGCAACCGCTGGGCCAACCGCCACACCGGCAAGCTGGACGTCTACACCCAGGGCCGCACCTTCGTCCACGTCGACATCGAGCCCACCCAGCTCGGCAAGATCTTCGCTCCGGACCTGGGCATCGCCTCCGACGCCAAGGCCGCGCTGACGCTCTTCGTCGAGGTGGCGCGCGAGCTGAAGGCCGCGGGCGAGCTGAAGGACCGTTCCGTCTGGGCCGCGTCCACACAGGAGCGCAAGGCGACCCTCCAGCGCCGCACCCACTTCGACAACGTGCCCCTCAAGCCGCAGCGCGTGTACGAGGAGATGAACCGGGCGTTCGGCCCCGAGACCCGTTACGTCACCACGATCGGGCTCTCCCAGATCGCCGGCGCGCAGATGCTGCACGTCTACAAGCCGCGCCACTGGATCAACTGCGGCCAGGCGGGCCCCCTCGGCTGGACGATCCCGGCCGCGCTGGGCGTCGCCACCGCAGACCCGGAGGGCACGGTCGTCGCCCTCTCCGGCGACTACGACTTCCAGTTCATGCTGGAGGAGCTGGCGGTCGGCGCGCAGCACCGCATCCCGTACGTCCACGTCCTGGTGAACAACTCCTACCTGGGGCTCATCCGCCAGGCGCAGCGCAACTTCGACATCGACTTCCAGGTCAACCTGGAGTTCGAGAACCTCAACTCCCCGGAGCTGGGCGTCTACGGCGTCGACCACGTCAAGGTCGTCGAGGGCCTCGGCTGCAAGGCGATCCGGGTCACCGAGCCGGACCAGCTGCTGCCGGCCTTCGAGGAGGCGAAGAAGCTGGCCGCGGAGTTCCGGGTGCCGGTGGTGGTCGAGGCGATCCTGGAGCGGGTCACGAACATCGCGATGAGCGGCAGTGACATCGCGTCGGTCAACGAGTTCGAGGACATCGCGACGGACCCGTCCCACGCGCCCACCGCGATCCGCCCGCTGACGGTCTCCTGACGGACCGCGGTCACCTGACAAGGGCCCCCGCCCGGAGTGAACCTCCGAGCGGGGGCCCTCCGCCGTGCCCGGCCTCCGCCCTTGCGGGGTGCGCCACTCCAGCTCTTTTGGGCGTGTGCCATTTCCGCCCGTCCGGCGATTGAGGACGGAACCGTCGCGTTGGTGGGCCCGCACCGTCTCAGCCTGTCCGGCGTTTGAGGACGGACCCCTGGAGTGGATGCGCCCGCATTCTTCAGGACAGGGGATCCATCACGTCCCTCACGCAGGTGGCGGCGCACACCATGCCAAGGGTTCCGTCCTCAAACGCCGGACTGGCTGGGTTTCCGCACGCGAAAGGGCGCGGAGTACGGGACCGTATCCGTACTCCGCGCCCTCGTTCATGGGGTGACGCAGAGGTGCTGCCCGGCTGACAGGGACCGCGGCGGCGGCGATCGGCCCGGGGGGCGTCTCCTTCAGGTCAGGAGACGCCCCCCGGGGCCTTCACCACCGCACTGGCATCGCTCGACCGCCGCGGCCTCGTCGTCCTGCCCGTGCCGCGCGGCACCCCACATCCGGGTGCGCGGTACGGGCAGGGTCCAGGGGGAGGCTCGGGGCCTCTCGTCCGGAATCCGAACCGGAAGGCCCTAGGGCGTGTATCGGAAGTGGATCTTGAGGTGGGATGATCTTGTGTTGTGGCACGTGGAGATCTGACGGATACGCAGTGGGCTCGCCTG